>JBIKSF010000049.1:0-15422 GCA_044348785.1 Limnohabitans sp. | reverse complement strand
TGTTCACCCGTGCCAAGTTGGCGGCCACAGCTTCGCAGATCTGGCCGTCGTTCACATAACGGTCATTGGGGCAGTTCATGTCGATGGTGAAGCCTGTGGGGTAACCCGCTTCGGCCAGCAGCTTTTTGGACGCTTCAGGGTCAAAGGGCAAGCGCTTGTTCAATTCTGAGTTGTACCCGTTGATGCCAGGGCCGACCATCAAAGCGCTGGGGTTGGATGCGCCGCGCATCACGGTGCGCTTGATGCCTTCGATGTCGATGGCCTGGTAGAAGGCCTGACGCACGCGCTTGTCCTTGAAGGGGTTCTTGCCCTTCACGCTGGAGTAAAGCAACTCGTCACGCTTTTGGTCCATGCCCAAAAAGATGGTGCGCAACTCGGGGGCCACCAAGGCGCGGGTGTTGGCACCGGCGTTGATGCGGGGCACGTCTTGCACTGGCACGGGTTCCATGATGTCGATCTCGCCAGACAGCAAAGCTGCGACGCGGGTCGGGTCGTTGGAGATCACGGAGAAGATGACCTCATCGACGTTGCCTTCGATCTTGCCCCAGTAGTTGCCGTTGCGCACAAAGGTGGTGCGCACATTGGGCTGGCGCTCGCGCAGGCGGTAAGGGCCTGTGCCGTTGGCGCGGAAGGAGGCGGCATTTTCAATGCCTTTGCGGCGGTCCACCGGGCGTGTGGCTTGGTTGTCCTCGCACCACTTCTTGCTCATGATGTAGACGGTGGACAGCACGTTGGGCAAGATCGGGAAAGGAGCCTTGGTTTCGATCTCGATGGTGTGGCTGTTGATCTTGCGCACTTCCTTGATGTCGTTGGTGTTGCTGCGCATGTCGGAGCCTTCGCCCGCAGCACGGTTGATTGAGAAAACCACGTCATCGGCCGTGAAGGGCGTGTCGTCATGGAAGCGCACGTTCTTGCGCAACTCAAAGCGCCACACAGTGGGCGATGTTTGCTTCCAAGAAGAAGCCAATCCGGGTTCAAACTTCAGGTCTTTGCTCACGCCCACCAGCGACTCATAAACGTTGTTGGTCACGCTCAGTTGCAGCGATTCGTTGAGCGAGTGGGGGTCCATCGACAAGGCGTCGCCCTGGTTGGCAATGCGCACGGTGGCGGCATGGGCCACGCCCAGCGACATGGCCGACACCAAGGCGGCAGCCATCAAGGAACGGGAGAGTTTGGAAGTGCGCATAAAAGACTCCGAGGGTTGAAAGTGAAAGGTGTTGTTAAAGGTCAAACGGGTCAGCCAAGAGGCAAAGCCTGCTCTATCAAGCTGGCATGCAGTGCAGCGCCCAAAGGCAAGATGTCGTCATTGAAATCGTAACGGCTGTTGTGCAGCGGGTGCGGCCCCGGGCCGTGGGGCAGACCTTGGCCAATGCGGATGTAAGCGCCAGGCACGGCCTGCAGCATGAAAGAAAAGTCCTCGCCGCCCATGCTGGGCAGCATGTTGCGCCAAACTTTGTCTTCGCCCACCAAGGTGGCCGCGACATCGCAAGCAAATTCAGCCTCGGGCACGGTGTTGACTGTGGCAGGGTAAGTGCGTTCGTAGTGCAGTTCGGCCGACGCGCCAAAGCCCTGCGCAATACCCGTGCACAAAGAGCGCAAGCGGTCTTCGATCTGGTCTTGCACGCTGTCGCTGTAGGTGCGCACCGTACCGATCAAGGTCACTTCCCCCGGAATCACGCTCATCGCGCCAGGGTTGCCACCTTGCATCGAGCAAATGCTGACCACCGCCTGATCGAAAGCCGACAAGTTGCGTGACACCACGCTTTGCGCGGCCGTGATGATATGGCCCGCCACCAGCACCGGGTCGATGGCTTGGTGTGGGCGTGCGCCGTGGCCGCCTTTGCCGCGGATGTGGATTTCGATCCGGTCCACCGCTGCTTGCATGGGCCCGGGGGTGATGCCGATCACGCCCAAAGGCGTTTCAGGCGAGTTGTGTTGGGCATAAACCTGCTCGCAAGGGAAGCGATCAAACAAGCCGTCTTGCATCATGGCCCGCGCGCCCGCATAGCCTTCTTCGCCTGGCTGAAAAATCAACACCGCCGTACCGTCAAAACGCCGGGTTTCTGCCAAATAACGTGCAGCGCCCATCAGCATGGCGGTGTGACCATCGTGACCGCAGCCATGCATCAGCCCGGGTGTAACGGACTTCCACGTGCATTCGTTGTATTCGGTCAGAGGCAAGGCATCCATATCGGCCCGCAGGCCGATCATCCGGCCGGGGTTGGCCGCCGAGCGACCTTGTCCGTGCACCAAAGCCACGACACCTGTTTTGCCGATGCCGGTGTGGATGCTGTCCACGCCACACAGCTGCAGCATTTCGGCCACGCGGCGTGCGGTGTAGACCTCTTCAAAGCCCAGCTCGGGGTGGGCATGCAGGTCGCGCCTGAAGGCCGTGAGCTCAGGGTGAAACTGGGCGATGCGTGCAAACGCAGCACCCCGACCCAAGACCGATTGCAGTGAAGCGCCCACGCTCAATGTCCTCCGGGCTTGCCCACGCGCAGACGCGGGTCCACCACAAAGTAGAGCAAGTCCACGATCAGGTTGATGGCCACAAAAATCAGCGCGATCAGGCACAAATAAGCCGCCATGACCGGGATGTCAGCAAACGTGACCGCCTGGATGAACAGCAAACCCATGCCAGGCCACTGGAACACCGTCTCGGTGATGATGGCGAAGGCGATCAGGCCGCCCAGCTGCAAGCCGGTGATGGTGAGCACTGGCACCAAGGTGTTTTTGAGCGCATGGCCAAAGTGGATGGTGCGGTTGGACAGCCCCCGGGCGCGGGCGAATTTGATGTAGTCGGTGCGCAGCACCTCCAGCATCTCGGCTCGCACCAAACGCATGATGAGCGTGAGCTGAAAAATCGCCAGCGTCACAGCAGGCAGGATGATGTGGTGCCAACCCTTGGCGGTCATCAAGCCACTCGACCACCAGCCCATTTGCACCACCTCGCCCCGGCCAAAACTGGGGAACCAGCCGAGCATGACCGCGAACACCAAGATCAGCAAAATGCCAATCAAGAAGGTGGGCAGGGACACGCCCAGCAGCGACACCGTCATGATGAACTGGCTGGCCCAGGTGCCTCGGCGTAAAGCCGCATAAACGCCCATGGGGATGCCGATAACCAAGGCCAATGAGGCCGCCACCATCGCCAGCTCCAGGGTCGCAGGCAGGCGTTCGGCGATCAGGCGCGAGACCTTGGCGCCTTGACGCAGGCTCAGACCAAACTCGCCTTGCACAGCATTGGCCAAAAAGTGGCCAAACTGCACAAAGAAAGGCTGGTCCAGCCCCAAATCGGCCCGCAACATGTCGATCTGCTCTTTGGTGGCATCTTGCCCGAGCAAGAACACCACCGGATCACCCACATACTGGAACAACAAAAAAGCGATGAAGGCGACCGTGACCATCACGATCACGGCCTGGATCAGCCGCTGCAGGATAAAAGCGAGCATCAGTTGACCTTGATCAGCGACCAATCGAGACGGTTGTCAGGGCGATGGACAACCTCGACGTTTTTCTTCATCGCCCAAGGGATCACCTGGTTGTGCAACGGGATGTGCGACACGGTGTCATTGGACAACTGCAGGGCCTCGGTCAGCAAGCGGTTGCGCACTGGCAGGTCGGTCTCGGTCTTCACGCGGTCGACGATGTAGTCCATGCGGGCGTTGCTGTAACGGCCCACGTTGTAGTTGCCGTCACCGCCGGTGCCCACACTGCGGGTGAGCGACTGCAAGCTGTACAGCGCGTCAAAGGTCGGCACGCCCCAGCCCAGCATGTAGATGCTGGCTTCATAGCGCTGGATCATCGGGAAATAGGTCACCAGGGGCTGCGTGCGCAGCTTGGCCTTGACGCCCACCTTGGCCCACATGGCGGTGATGGCTTGGCAGATTTCTTCGTCGTTGATGTAACGGTTGTTGGGGCAGGCAAAGTCCACCTCAAAGCCTTGTGGGTAACCGGCTTCGGCCAGCAGCTTTTTGGAAGCGTCTTGCGAATAAGGGAAGCGGGTGTCCACGGCCTTGGTCCAGCCATTGACCTGGGGGGCCACCAGCGCGCCGGTGTTTTGCGACATGCCGCGCATGGTCACGCGGTGGATGGTGTCCATGTCAATGGCTTGGTACAGCGCCTTGCGCACCTTCACGTCTTTGAGCGGGTTCTTGCCCTTGACATTGGAGCCTGGCAGCTCTTCACGGTGCTGGTCCATGCCCAAAAAGATGGTGCGGTTTTCAATGCCGTCGACCACCCTCAGGTTGGCGTTGTTGCGCATGCGGCCCAGATCTTGCGGGCTGGGGTCCAACACAAAATCGATCTCACCCGACAACAAAGCTGCAGCCCGGGTGGCTTCGTTCTTGATGGGGGTGTAAATGATCTCGGTCACGTTGGTCGGCACTTCGGACCAGCCCCACCAGTTGGGGTTCTTCACCAAGACCAGTTTTTGGTCGGGTTGCCACTCTTTGACCATGTAGGCACCGCTGCCCATGGCATTGCGGTGAGCAAAGTTTTCTTCCTTGGTCTTGGCGTCTTTGGGCTCAACCGATTTGTTCTTCTCGGCCCAGGCTTTGCTCATGATGCGCAGCTCGGTCAGCTGGTTGAGCAGCACCGGGTTGGGGCCGCTCAAAATGATGTCCACCGTGTTGGTATCGACCTTGGCCACGCGGCTGATGCCTTGGGCGTAAACGTTGAAGTTGGAGGTCTTGGCGCGGGAGCGCTCCAAAGAGAACACCACATCGTCGGCCGTCAAGGCCGAGCCGTCGCTGAATTTGACGCCTTTGCGCAAGTTGAAGCGGTATTGCGTGGGAGACATTTCTTTCCAAGACGTAGCCAACTTGGGCTCGATCTTGAAAGTTTTGCTGTTGTAGTACACCAGCGAGTCAAAAATGGCCGCGTGTACGCCGTTGCCCAAAGCGTTGTTTTGGGAGTGGATGTCGAGCGTGGGGATGTCACTGGCGCTGGACCACTTAAAGGGCTTGGCTTGCGCCGTGGCAGCGCCCATCAGGCCCGCCAAACCCAAAGACAGCACCAAAGTGGTGGTACGGACAGACAAATTCGTTACGTTTTTCATCAGAGTCACCTCGGTCATGGAATGTGATGTACAGAGCTGCATACTATGCAACATTTAGGCCCGTATCAGGGAGAGGGAATTCCCCCAAATGGCCTGTCGCGCACAAGACTGGTGCACGCACGGCTGCTGACTTTAATCGAGCCGGATATCGCCGTACCATGCCCGGACATTGCCACGGGTATTGTCGCTGTCGGTCATGATGGCCATACCCACCAAAGCCCCGGGCGCTTCGCCAAAGGCTTTTTCAAAGTCAGCTCGCACATCCCGCTGGTAGTGTCGCCACTGCTTCACGTGATGCGCCCCTGACTCCACCACCAGTTTGCGGACCCGGTCGGTGCGTGGATTGACAATCACCGACCCCACCGGGCGGTGGTTGCACCACACGTACATCAGCGTGGCATAGGGCAAGGGCTCGCCTGTGAGGGCTTGCGTCAAATCGCTCAGCATGGTGTTTTTGGCCGAGAACTGGCTGCGATCGCCCTCAAAAGCCAAGATCAAGCGCACGGGGGAGTCTTCGCTGTCGCGCTCGCCCATGTCGGCTTGCGCCATCAAGTTCTCAATTTGCCAATGAAACTGCAAACGACCCAATTGCTCAGGTGGCACATTCAAACGCTTGCGGAGCATGCTGGCAGAAGATTGGGCATGCGCCTTCAAGGCGGTTTGCCCCCCTTGTTGGTCCAGTTTGAATTCGGTCAGCAATTTCCCGGGCAGCTTGACCGACTCCCAGCGGGCTTTGTCTTTCGGGCTGAAGAGCAGTGAACCGCCCACAGGTTTGGTCAGCACCAACGGCGCTGGGTTGTCAGCCGTGCCCAGTTGGGCGCAACCGCCCAAAATCATGACGCCACAGCACAAAGCCAGCCCACACAGCCATGAACGTGAACCCAGCATGAACGACCTTTCATCAAAGAACTGCGGCCACAGTGCCTGCATAATCTTTTCGTATTTTGACCCATTCACCACCATCCCCCATACCGGAGCATCCCGCATGTTGAACCGCCGCAAACTGATCCAAGCCGCCGCCTTGAGCACGCTTCCATTGGGCGGGGTTCACGCCCAGGCCACCTTTCCGTCCAAACCCATGCGCATCGTTGTGCCTTTTGGCGCAGGCGGTGTGGCCGATCTGACGGCGCGCGCCGTTGCCCAAAAACTTTCCACCAACTTGGGGCAGCCGGTGGTCATTGACAACCGCCCCGGCGCAGGCGGTATCGTGGCGGCCGAACTGGTGGCCAAAGCGGAGCCCGATGGTCACACCTTGCTGTTGATGTCCAACGGCACCGCCGTGAGTGCCGGACTTTTCAAATCTCTGCCCTTTAACCCGCGCACCGACTTTGCGCCGGTTTCCTTACTTGGTTTGTTTGACATTGCCATCGTGGTGCCCGATGGGTCGCCCCACAAAACGCTGGCCGAGCTGATCGCCTTTGGCCGAGCCAATCCGGGTAAGCTGAACATCGGCACCATCAACATCGGCAGCACACAACACTTGGCGGCCGAATTGCTGCGCACCCAGGCCAACCTGATCGCGCAAATCATCCCCTACAACGGCACACCGGCGGTCATCAACGCCTTACGAGGCGGGCAAATTGACGTGGTGGTCGAAATCTTGGGCCCACTCAAACCCCAGATCAACGCCAAGGCTGTTCGCCTGTTGGGCGTGATGGGCGCCAAACGCCCCCAAGACTTGCCCAAAGTGTCGGTGGTGCGCGAACTCCCGGGGTTGAGTGGCTTCAATGTCTCGTCTTGGAACGCACTGGCCGCTCCCGGCAAGACACCCCAAGCTGTTGTCGAGCGCCTGAGCGCCGAAGTGGCCAAAGTGCTGGCCGAGCCTGAGATGGTGCAACGCTTGGCGGGATTCAATGTGCAAGCCCAAACCAGTACCCCGACGCAGCTGGCGCAACTGCTGGACGCCGACATCAAGCGCTGGAGCGAGGTGATTCAGAAGGCGGGTATCCCGCAGCAATGATGGCAGCAGCCAATAAAAAACCCACCGTGTTGCCACGGTGGGTTTTGACTTTTAAATCTCTCACTGGCTTACGCCAGCTTTAGATTAGAAAGTGTGGCGCAGGCCAATGCTGGTGCGGCTGGTCTTCACCGATACATCAGAATCAGAGAGTTTGTACTTGTTGTATGTACCCATTTTGGCATACGCAGTGGTGCGCTTGCTCAAAGAATAAGTAGCACCCAAAACCATGTCTGTGCCCTTAGCAGAACCAGTTGCACCAACTTGAGTCACTTTGTTGGAACCAACACCAGCCATCAATGTGACTGCGCCCATTGGAACGGCAACACCCAGGTTGGTTTCTTTCAGTTTCAACTCACCGCCAGAAACGGTGGTGTCGTTGTCATCCTTTGTATCGACCATACCAAAGAATACTTTGGCGGCACCCAGATCATAGGTCGCAGTGATAGCAGAACCTGTGTACTTGGCGTTGGGAGCAGCAGCAGCTGTACCAGCAGCAGTAACAGCAGCAGCAGTAGCGCCGAACAAAGTGTTAATACGGTCAACAGAAGAACCTTTTTCTGTGCCAGTAGCAGCGGCCAGCATCAAAGGACCGTTGGCATAAGTCACGGAGAAGCCCGATGAGGAGGTCTTGCCTGCGTTGCCAACAGATGTTTGAGTTTGCGCATTGTTTTGAGCAGCCATCAAACGGACTGTCAAACCACTGAAGCTAGGCGATGTGTAGAAAAATGCGTTAGAAACGCGGGCGCCATTGCTGGCCGTGCCCAATGTGTTGACTGTGCCAGCACCGGTGGTACCAAACACGTCAGAAGCGCCGATGGTGCTGAACAAAGGCGTGTAAGAACGGCCCAAACGGACTTCACCGAAACCACCAGACAAGCCCAATGTGGAGTCGCGGCCAGCAGCCACGCCCAATGCGCCGACGTCCATGTCCAGATCCATTTCGTGGACGAAGTTGGCCTTCAAGCCACCGCCCAGATCTTCAGTACCCTTGAAACCCAACAAACCTGTAGACAGGCCGTCTTCGTTCACCAAGTTGTTAGACTTGAAGTAAGCAGTGGCTGCTCCGTTGGTAATGGTTGTTTTCTGCTGGTTCAAACCAGCGTCCAGACGACCATAGATGGTCACGGAAGACTGTGCGAAAGCAGCGCCAGTGGCAGCAACAGCAGCCAGAGCAATCAGAGTTTTTTTCATTGCAAATTTCTCCAAAGTTTAAAAAAGAGCTTGGGGTTCGTGGGGTGAGAATCACCTGTCTAAACACTAAGCCAACCTCCAATTTCGGAAGGTTGGGTGTATTGCACCAGAGCAAGGCGTCTTTTCCAAGAATTTCCATGAATAAAGGTCTTTTCCGTTGCATCGCTGCAACAAGCCAGCTCCGAAAATTTTTAATTGAATCACTTTAACTCTACTTTTATCAATGAATTCAACAACTTCCGCAGATTGTCAAATGCATCAGATGAACAACCCCAAGCATCCGGCTTCTATAAATGACCAGCCAGTCACCCTTTGCACTCAAGATTTGAGCGCTCTTTGTTAAGCTCGCATTTATGAACATCAACGCTTTGATTTTGGCCACCGACAGCGCTTTGCGCACCCTGTGGGCCGAGCCCCGCGCCAGCCGCCCCACGCCTTTGGCCGCCACGTCTGAGCTGGTGCTGACCGATGCCGAGCGCCGGGAAGCCGCTGCTCTGATGCGCGTGAACCATGTGGGTGAGGTTTGCGCGCAGGCGCTGTACACCGGTCAGGCCTTGGCCTGCCAGAGCCCAGCGCTGCGCGCACAACTGGACGAAGCCAGCCGCGAAGAAACGGACCACCTGGCTTGGACCAAGCAGCGGCTGGATGACCTGAACGACCGCCCTTCTCTTTTGAACCCGCTTTGGTATGCCGGTGCATTTGCCATTGGCTACGCTGCAGGTAAGCTGGGCGGCGACAGAGTGAGCCTGGGCTTTGTGGTCGAGACCGAGCGTCAGGTGGAGGCACACCTGCAAAGCCACATGGACCGCCTGCCCGCCGCCGACAGCGCCTCACGCGCCATCGTGTCGCAGATGAAAGCCGATGAAATCGCCCATGCCCAGATGGCGCAAAAGGCGGGTGCGGTGGAACTGCCCGCTCCTGTCAAAGCCCTGATGCAGGCCGCAGCCAAGGTGATGACGACGGTGGCCCACCGCATTTGAAGCGAGAACGTGGCCTCGCCATGGCTGGGGCTTGAAAGCACCTCAGCTGTTTACAGCTGACCGTCAATTACAAATAGCCCAAGGGGATCGCCGTGACAGTGGCCGAGATGGGCACGTCGCGAGGCGTGAGACACAACACTGCGCCGGGCCCCACTGTTTTCCCCATGTGCTCAGCTGCTGCAAACGCTTTGCTCGCTTGTGTCGACGGAGCAGCCGTTTTCTTGATCTCGACCGGGTAGATGGTGTCGTCGGCCTCGATGATCAAATCAATTTCTTTTTGTTCCGTGTCTCTGTAAAAGTACAGCTGGGCTTCTTTGCCGTTATGCCAATAACTTTTGAGAATTTCCGAAACCGCCCAGGTCTCCAAAATGGCTCCGGACATGCTGCCCGCCTCCAGTGCTTCAGGTGAACTCCATTTGGTCAAGTAAGCGGCCAAGCCGGTGTCCAGGAAATACAGCTTGGGCGACTTGATCATCCGCTTGGTCAGGTTGCGGTGATAGGGCTGCAACAAATAAACCAATCCCGATGCCTGCAGCACCGACAGCCAGGCCTTGGCCGTTTTAAGGTCAATATCGACTTCGTTGGCCATGCTGCTGTAGTTGAGGAGTTGCCCTGTTCGCGCTGCCACAACGCTCAAAAAGCGGTGAAACGTCAAGGGGTCTGACACCTTGAGCAGGTCCTGCACGTCGCGTTGCACATAAGTTTGCACATACGAGCGGTAAAAAACATCCCGGCTTTGCGGGCCTTGCGCCAATAGGCGCGGGTAAGAACCCATCCAGATCTGCTCATACAAGGCCTTGAGTGGCAATGACTGCGCCAAGTTCCGGGCCTGAGCCAACCATGTGGCGGTAGGCACAAAGGGCTGTGATGAAGTCGCCCTGCCTTGCCGCTCGGCCAACGACAAGCCCAACAAATCAACAATCGCTACGCGCCCCGCAAGGCTCTCTGTCATGCCTTGCATGAGCTGGAACTTTTGAGAACCCGTGAGCCAAAACAAGCCGTTTCGGGGGTCTTTGTCCACCACCATCTTGATGGCGCTGAACAATTGAGGCGCGTATTGCACCTCATGAATGGTGACGGGGGCGGGCCAAGTCTGCAGAAAAAGAGCAGGATCTTGCTGCGCCAGACGGCGCATTTCCAAATCGTCCAGCGTGACATAGGCCCTGTGGCCATCATCGCTCATCTCCAGCAAGGTGGTCTTGCCCACTTGGCGGGGGCCCGTGACCATCAACACCGGGAACTGGGTGCTGATGCAGCGAATGGAGGGGCACAAGGTGCGATTGAACATATTTCTGAAAATATGGAAAGCAATTCCATATTTTCAGAATTTTAACCTTCAATCTTGTTTTGACCAAGCGCGCCCTCTGCGCTCGTCATATTCAAGCCGACACTTCAACCACCTCAAAACTGGTCGTGATCTCAGCCGTTTTGCCCAGCATGATGCTGGCCGAGCAGTATTTGTCGTGGCTCATGGCAATGGCGCGCTCCACGGCGCTGGCAGGCACACCTTTGGCGGTGACGGTGAAGTGCATATTGATGCGCGTAAAAACCTTGGGGTCTACCTCGGCGCGTTCGCTGCTGAGCTTGACGCTGCAGCCGCGCACATCATGACGGCCACGCTTCAAGATGAGCACCACGTCATAGGCCGTGCACCCGCCTGTGCCAGCGAGCAGCATTTCCATGGGGCGAGGCGCGAGGTTTTGGCCACCGTTTTCAGGCTTGGCCGCGTCTGGGGCGCCGTCCATGGCCACCATGTGGCCGGAGCCGGTTTCGGCCAAAAAACCCATGCCGGAGCGGGTGCCGGCAGCGCCGGTCCATGTGACTGTGCATTCCATTTTCTTGTTTCCTTGTCGATTGACTGTTTTGCAAAGCCCGCAAATGGGGTGCGCCTATGGTACCCGGGCCTACTTTGTCATGCCCCGCCCCATGCCTGTCATGGTCGCCCCTTGCCTGTCATGGCCGCCTCTAGCCTGTCATGCCTGCCTCTAGCCTGTCATGCCTGCCTCTAGCCTGTCATGCCCGCGCATGCGGGCATCCATTCACCACACATTTTTGACAGTTTTTTGCACTTAAAAGCCCATCACTTGCTGCGATGCAACAAAAAGGCCATTACAATTGCGAACAGTCGTGCTTTTTTGCACACACCCCTTGTCTCCTCCACCCTCTGAAAAGGTGGATTTGCCCCCAACCGCAAGGCTGGGGGCATTTTTTTGCCTTCACTAAAAATTAATATAAAAATACTCTTTTAAAACATTTGATGTATAAAACAGGCATTCATTGGATGGGCCTGTACCTTGCTGCACATTTCACTACCCAAAGCTGTCTGGATAATTCCCTTGTGGACGGGTGCGCTCAGTAGCTGGGCTCAGGACACGGTTCTCATCCTCGACAAAGCCCCGGAATACCGGCAATTTGAACGAGTGCAGATCACAGGATCGAGCATTCTGCGCAAAGAGCTCACGCAATCTTTGCCGGTTCAAATCATCACACGGCAAGACATTCAAAACAGCACCGCCAAAAACTTAGAGGAATTGCTGCATGTTCACCCGGCCATGCTTCACTACAGTCAGCCTTCCAATTTGGGACTGACCCGAGCAGGCTACTCTTCTGCGTCACTGCACGGTATGCCCACTGGAACTTTGGTGTTGTTGAATGGACAACGCCTGGCAAGCTACCCCAGACAAACCATCATCACCACAGAACGCAGCGGGACCGACCTCTCCCAAATTCCACTCAGCGCTGTGGATCGCATTGAACTGCTGACCGACGGCGCCTCATCTCTTTACGGCACAGACGCGATCGCAGGTGTTGTGAACATCATCACCCAAACAGAGCGCAAACAATGGGAGGTAACCGCGCAAACACGCATACCAGACCATCAAAAAGGGGTGGGTAAAAGCCTACAAATCAACGGTGGAATAGGCTCGCTCCAGAGCGATGGCTTCAGTTGGGTGCTGACAGCGGAAATCGAAAATCAAGCGCCTTTGCTTGGGTCAGATCGTCCGTATGCTTCAGCTGGCCGGTACCCTTTGACGCACGGTGGGCGCGCGTACACCACGGACGGACCTCAACTGACGCCAGTGCAATCTGTCCCGACACTGAGCACCAGCAGCAGCACCTCTGCGCCCTTTGGTCGTCTTTGGAATGCGCTTTACCAAGGCGGAGAGTGCCCTAAGCCATATGTAGCTGACCACACACAGCCTGCATGCCTCTACAACCCTTACGCTGACATGAGTCTCTATCCGCGCCAGGACATGGTTCGCTTGCATTCGCAGCTGCAATGGGCAACTTCTTTTGGTACCGCGCATGCTGAAATTCTGCACAGCAAAATTGACCAAGAGCGGTACGGCATTCGCTGGGACACTTACGTCAGTCGCATCGGAAATCGCCCAACCGATCCGGGCTATCAACTGGCGCGAGCGCAGGGCTTCACACCTGGCCAAACCTTTTTACTTTGGCGGCCTTCGGAACTGGGGGCGCTGAGTCAGTTTTACCAAGACAAATACACAAGCATCAGGACCGGCATCAAAGGCACATGGGGCGACTGGGACTATCAAGCCAACGCATCGTGGTCCGAGAGTTCCGGGAAATGGTTTAGAGAAACGGCCACTTACCCCAACCTGGGACGAACCACGGATGCAGCGAGGGTGTTAACCAACGACACCCTCTTGATGCCGCTGAATTCACCCACAGAAAGCAGCGCACAAATGAAGGCCCTGCTGGCAGCCTTGCCCATTCAAGTCCCACTCGACCAAGGCATGACACAGATGCAATCCTTGCAGTTCAATGCCTCCAAGATCATGGGCGAGTTCAATGGTCAAGATATTTTTTTGGGTTGGGGCACCGAGTGGCGTCAACACAGAGACCGTTACACACCACTTCGATTTGAGCAACCTGCATTCAATGCTTCGCGAAAAATCTGGGCCCAATATGCAGAACTGATTTTCCCGGTGGCCGACCAAGCAGAGATCACAGCGGCTTTACGCAACGACCAGTACAGTGATTTCGGCCGCACCACCAATGCCAAGCTGGCTGGCAAATGGCTTGTGTCAAGTCAATGGCTTTTGCGTGGATCTGTTGGAACAGGATTTAGAGCTCCAACCTTGGGGCAGATGACTGAAACAGACATTTTTTCAAGTGCATTTGTATCCAGCACTTGCAGCGATGCATTGAAACAAGTGGCCGCTCAACTGTCACAGACCTTGGGCCGTTCGGGTAGATGTGTCAATGATGGAAATCTCTGGATGTCAGGTCAAGGCTCACAAGACTTGAAACCTGAGACGTCAACTCAGCAGACTTGGGGCGTGCGCTTCATGCCTTCGGCCAATCAATCCTTGAGCGTGGACTATTGGCGTATCAGCATGCGCAATACCATTCGCCAGTACCCAGCCAATCAGGTTTTGGCCAATCCACTTCAGAATACGCAGTATTTCACACTCGACCCGAGCGGTCGGCTGGATTTGTTTTTACCCATGGTCAACATGGGCTCCTCGCTCAAATCCGGACTGGATCTTGCATGGCTTTACCGGCTGCCGATCGATAGCGGCCGCCTTTTCATGAAGCTCGACACCTCCCTCTATCTGAAATCGGAACAAATCACGACACCGGGCTCTGCCCCCTCTAGCGACTTGGGCCAATACTCCTCCGCTTCGGGCACTGTGACGCCGCGCACCGTGAGCCGCTGGACCTTGGCCTACCAACATCCCAAAGGTGCTGTCTCCGCCACGCTGAACCGCGTCAGCGGCTATATCAGTGACTCTTTCTCGGCGAGGGACGTACAAACCCGGCAAATCACCACCATCACCGGCATGCGCATTCCTGCGTTCTGGACTCTGGATGTCCACTCGCATTACAACTTGACGCCCCGCATCACCGTCAAGGCCGCCATCGCTAATCTGTTGAATCAATCTGCGCCCATTTCTTTTACACAAAATACAAGCGCTGTTTATGGGGTGAACACCAACCTGAGTTCCGTGTGGGGCAGAACAGTCTCGTTGAGCGTAACTGCCCGCTTTTAGGTAATCGCCTGCAACTGGGACGGTATCATCAGCTGGTCGTTTCGGATGATCCGTGCGCACGAACGTCCCTCCATATGAATTCTCCAAAACTTCGACCCGCCGATTACCTGATCAAGATCCTCAACGCCCGCGTTTATGACGTGGCCACCGAATCGGCACTGGAACCCGCTAAAAACCTCTCGCGCCGCCTGCACAACCAGGTGCTGCTCAAACGCGAAGACCAGCAACCGGTGCACAGCTTCAAGCTGCGCGGGGCTTACAACAAGATGGCGCACCTGACGCCCGAGCAGCTCCAAAAAGGCGTGATTTGTGCCTCGGCAGGCAACCATGCGCAAGGCGTGGCCCTGAGTGCCAGCAAGCTGGGCACCCGCGCCGTGATCGTCATGCCCATCACCACACCTCAGGTCAAGATCGATGCGGTCAAAGGCTTTGGTGGCGAGGTGGTCTTGTTTGGTGACAGCTATTCAGACGCCTACAACCACTCGCTGGCGCTTCAAAAAAAGCAGGGCCTGAGCTTTGTGCACCCCTTTGACGACCCGGATGTGATCGCAGGCCAGGGCACGATCGCCATGGAAATGCTGCGTCAACACCAGGGCCCGCTGGATGCCGTGTTTGTGGCCATTGGCGGCGGCGGTCTGATTTCCGGCGTGGCCAATTACATCAAAGCGGTGCGCCCCGGCGTCAAGGTGATTGGCGTGCAAATGAACGACTCCAACGCCATGATGCAGTCGGTGGCCGCCAAAAAGCGTGTGACCTTGCCGGATGTGGGGCTGTTCTCGGACGGCACAGCCGTCAAGCTGGTGGGCGAAGAGACCTTCCGTGTGGCCAGCAACTTGGTAGACGAGTACATGACGGTGGACACCGACGCGGTGTGCGCGGCGATCAAGGACATTTTTGTGGACACGCGCTCCATCGTGGAGCCTGCGGGTGCGCTGGCGGTGGCAGCCATCAAGCAGTATGTGGCCGCCCACAAATGCAAGGGCCAAACCTTTGCGGCCATTTTGTGCGGCGCCAACATGAACTTTGACCGCCTGCGCTTTGTGGCCGAGCGCGCCGACGTGGGTGAAGAAAAAGAAGCGCTGTTTGCAGTGACCATCCCGGAAGAGCGCGGCAGCTTCAAGCGCTTTTTGGAGCTGATCGGAAGCCTGCCCGGTGGCCCGCGCAACGTGACCGAGTTCAATTACCGCATGAGCGATTCGGACAAGGCCCATGTG
>JBIKSF010000048.1:0-15515 GCA_044348785.1 Limnohabitans sp. | reverse complement strand
GCGAATGCACCCACGATCAGCGCGCAAGTGATGCCTGCGAACGTGGCCTGGAAAGCGGCGAAAGTGATTTCAGGAATGACCACACCCTTGCTGAAGGTGGCGGCGTTGGCAAAAGTGCCAGCGGCGTTGTCCCAAATACCTTTCATGAACAAGCGGTCAAAGCCACCGATGAAGGCATTGCCCTCGGTGAACGCCAAGCTGTAGCCATAGATGAACCACAGCACGGTGATCATCGAGAACGTGACCACCACCTGCATCAGCACCGACAGCATGTTTTTGCTGCGGACCAAGCCGCCGTAGAACAGGGCCAGGCCCGGAATCACCATCAAAATCACCAAGATGGTGGAGACCATCATCCAAGCAATGTCGCCCTTGTTGGGAACGAGCACAGGCGCTGGCGCGGCTTCGGCCGCGGCCGTTGCAGCAGCAGGCGCTGCAGGTGCTGGTGCCGCATCGGCCGGTTTGGCTTCTGCGGCAGGAGCCGTCACGGCAGCAGGGGCAGCGGTTTGTGCGGTGGCAACAGATGCCGTGCCGAACACACCGAGACCCAAACTCAGGCCCAAGGCCAGGGTAGCGAGTAGTTTTTTCATTTATCGACTCTCTTTCTTGTCTATCAAAGGGCTTCGCCACCGGTTTCACCGGTGCGGATGCGAATCACCTGCTCGAGGTCGTACACGAAGATCTTGCCGTCGCCGATCTTGCCGGTGCGAGCACCGGCTTCGATGGCTTCGATCACGCGCTCGACGAGCTCGTCAGACACAGCAGCTTCGATCTTCACTTTGGGCAAAAAGTCGACCACGTATTCCGCGCCACGGTACAACTCCGTGTGGCCCTTTTGACGACCAAAGCCCTTGACTTCGGTCACGGTGATGCCCTGCACGCCGATGCCCGAAAGTGCTTCACGCACTTCGTCCAGCTTGAAGGGTTTGATGATGGCGGTCACCAGTTTCATGATGGCTCCTTGTTTTGAATGGGTGAAATCAGAAGGCGTACTTCAGGCCGACGACCACGCCGGTCTTGCCGGTGAATTTGCCTGCGGGGGTGAAATACATGGTTTTGTCAGCGTCCGTACCCACCACAGCGGCGGTGGCTGACAAACCATTGCCCAAGTCTTTGCCCAAAGTGAGCGAGTAATCGGTGTACGAGTAAGCGCCATTGTTTTTGACAGACTGGTAACCCACATGCGGCACTAGGCTGAAGCCGTTGCCCATGTCAAACGTACCGCTCAGGTCGAGGTAGTAGCTGTTCTTGCTGTCGGCGAAACCGAACAGGTTGGACACCGCATGCGAGTACTTCAAAGTGGCGGGGCCCATGGTTACGGCGCCATACACCTCGTTCGTGTTGGCACTGACTGCCAGCTTGTTGCTGGGGTACTCATAACGCAAGAAACCCACGTCGTAGGCCACATCGCCCACAGCGCCTTTGTAGCCGCCGTACACATCGACTTCAACCGATGCATCGCCGCCCGCGTCCTTGATCCACTTGATGCTGGATCCCCAAGCACCGACATAAAAACCACTCTTGTCCGCATAGTCGATGCCGGCTTGCACCGCAGGCTTCAGACGCGACTGGGAAATGCCACGGTAGCGGTAATCGGTGGTCGCTCCCACGTTGAATGACAGGCTGCTCTGAGGCGCGGCAGGTGCGGTTTGGGCTTGCGCCACAGAAGTCAAGGAGCCAATAGCCAATGCGATCAGGGAAGGAACGAGGATTTTTTTCATGCGGAACTCCAAAAAGTGATGAAAGGACAAACACTTCATGCAGTTACCGTGCCAACTTTGTTCATACCCCCTCACCAAGGGCATTTACCAGTGCGTTTTCACTCTGTGCATGATTGAATGGCATTCAAACAAGTTCGGTGCGCTCGGTCTGCGTGCAGGAACACACACCATGCACCAGCATGGGGCAGGGAGGGAATATGAGTCTCAGTTTGGTGCACAGCCGCGCCTTGGTCGGCTTGCAGGCGCCCTCAGTCACCGTCGAGGTGCATTTGGCCAATGGCTTGCCCAGCTTCACCTTGGTGGGCTTGGCCGATGTCGAGGTCAAGGAAGCCCGCGAACGGGTGCGTTCGGCCTTGCAAAACAGCGGGCTGGACTTTCCGCACAACAAACGCATCACCGTCAACCTGGCCCCGGCGGACCTGCCCAAAGACTCCGGGCGGCTGGACTTGCCGATTGCGCTGGGCATCTTGGCCGCCAGCGGTCAAATCGACGCGACCAAGCTGGCGGGTTATGAATTTGCAGGCGAATTGTCTTTGTCTGGCGAGCTTCGCCCGGTGCGCGGCGCGCTGGCCATGAGCCTGGTGCTGCGCCAGCAGCAAGTTCGCACCCGGCTGGTGCTGCCCCCGGGCAGCGCCGAAGAAGCCGCGCTGGTGCCCGATGCCGAAGTGTTTCGGGCTCGCCACCTGCTCGATGTGGTGCAGCAGTTTTTGCCGCCCTCCAACGAAGCCCCGCCCGAGCCCGGCGACGGCTGGGCCCGTATGGCGCCCAGTACCCCGAACGCCCCACCGCTTTACGCAGACTTGGCCGATGTGAAAGGCCAGGCGGGCGTCAAACGCGTGCTGGAGATCGCCGCTGCTGGGGGCCACTCCTTGCTCATGGTCGGGCCGCCGGGCTCAGGCAAATCCATGTTGGCGCAGCGCTTTGCGGGTTTGCTCCCGCCCATGTCGATCGAAGACGCGCTGGAGTCGGCTGCGATTGCCAGCTTGGCGGGGCGTTTTGACCTGGCGCGCTGGGCGCAGCGCCCCACGGGCCAGCCCCACCACTCGGCCAGTGCGGTGGCCTTGGTGGGTGGTGGCTCGCCGCCTCGCCCTGGTGAAATTTCGCTGGCTCACCATGGCGTTCTGTTTCTGGACGAACTGCCAGAATTTCCCCGTGCTGCCCTCGAAGCGCTGCGCGAACCGCTGGAAACCGGCACCATCACCATCGCCAGAGCTGCCAGGCGGGCCGAGTTTCCTGCACGTTTTCAGCTGATCGCGGCCATGAACCCCTGCCCATGCGGTTACCTGGGCAGTGCCACGCGAACCTGCCGCTGCTCACCCGATCAGGTCAGCCGCTACCAAAGCAAGCTGAGTGGCCCGCTGCTGGACCGGATCGACCTGCACATCGAAGTGCCCAGCCTGCCTGCCAACGACCTGCTGAACACGCCACCCGGCGAAAGCACCGAGACCATAGCGGCCAGAAGCCTGGCTGCCCGCGAACGCGCCCTGGCCCGACAGGGTTGCGCCAACGCGGCGCTGCAAGGCCAGGCCATCGACACCCATTCACGTCTGGACGACAGCGCTACCACCTTGCTGCAAAAAGCCGCCACCAAACTGGGTTGGAGCGGGCGCAGCACCCACCGCAGCCTGAAAGTGGCCCGCACCATCGCCGATCTGGCTGGCAGCGACACCATTGCCGCCACCCATGTGGCCGAAGCGGTGCAATACCGGCGGGTGCTCAAGGAATCCTGACCCTCACCGCCGGTTACAACTCAAAACACCTGCGCTGGGGTTTTGTCAACATCGGCACCGAGGAGACGTTATGGTTGTACACACTCCTTGAGAGGCAAGCTATGAAAAAGATTTTTGGCACCCTGGTGATCGCTCTGTCTGTGGGGGCCTTGAGCACACAGGCCTGGGCGGGCCCCCATGGCCATGGTCACTCCCCACGCGGCTCGTCCGGCTACCAACAGCGCTCCTCGGACTGGCTGGGACCATTGATCGTGTTGGGCATTGCCGGCGCAGCCATCAGCGCGGCGGCCAGCCAACCCAGCTACACACCGCCGCCCCAGGTGACGTATGTGACACCCCCGGTCACCTATATGCCACCCCCTCCACCCGCCAGTGCCAGCTACTTTTGCAGCTCGGTGGGGCAGTTTTACCCGAACACCGCTTATTGCCCGGAAGGCTGGCAGCTGGTTTACCCGGTACGCTGAAACCCGTTGCCACTGACGTGGGTCCTTGGCGGACACAGGGTTCGCCAAGGGTATGCTCTTGCAAATGCACTCTTTGCAAAGCCCTGTCATGGATCCCTGCCCCCGTTTCTTAGACCTTTGCACCGGTCTTGATGGGTTCAAGCGTTTGCTGCCGTGCACGCTTCGCGCCTGACACACTTCAGCGTCTGGCTGTCCCTGCCCCAGTTGATCACCTGGGGCAGCGTTTTCTACACCTTCTCTTTGCTCATGACCCCGCTCGAAGCCGAGTTGGGTATGTCACGCGCTGAGTCCTCGCTGGCGTTTAGCCTCGCCTTGTTGGCCGAGGGTCTCATGGCTTACAGGGTTGGCCGCTGGATCGACGCGGGACGCGAACGCATGGTCATGACACTGGGCTCGGTCTGGATCGGCACGGGCTTGCTGGCCCACAGTTTTGTGAGTTCGGTCGTGGGCTTTTATGCCGCCTGGATTTGGCTGGGCTTGGGCATGGCGGCCACGCTTTACAACCCAGCGTTTGCCGTGGTCACGCGGCGGTTTGCCCAAGACTTTCGCCGCGCCATCATCACGCTCACGTTTTTGGGCGGGCTGGCCAGCACGGTGTTCATTCCGCTGTTTGCATGGTGGATGGACCTATGGGGCTGGCGGCAAGCCCTTTTGGCGCTGGCGGCACTGCAGCTGCTGGTGTGCGCGCCCTTGCACGGCTGGCTGCTGCACGGGGCACCTCGACCCCAAGCCAAGCACACCGACCGCACGACAATGGAGCAGAGTGGCCCCAACGAAACGCAAAACTCCATCGTGCCCGTGCGCGAACACCTGCGCCACGCGCCGTTTTGGCTGCTGGGTTTGTTCATGGTGCTCACCATGTCGGTCACTTCGGCCTTGCCCGCGCACATGATCGCCTTGCTGCAAGAGTCAGGGCTGTCCCCGGCCTGGGTGCTGGCCATTCCGGCAGCCATTGGGGTGATTCAGGTGCTGGGGCGCTTGGTGCTGTTCGTGTTTGAGCGTTATTGGGACGTGCATGCCGCCAACCGCTGGATTCCCACGCTGATCCCGGCGGGCGTTCTGGTCTTGTTGATCGGCGGGCTCAGCCCTGTGGCCTCGCTGGTGTTCGTACTGTTGTATGGCTTGGGCAATGGCATGAACACCATCGTCAAGGGCACGGCCATGGCGCAGTACGTGAGCCGCGCGCATGTGGGGCAACTCAATGGCTTGCTGGGTTTACCCATTGCGCTGGCCAGAGCCGCCGCGCCCCTGATCTTGGGCCTGCTGTGGTCGCCACAACACGGCTACACCCTGGCGCTGTGGTGGTTGCTGTCTGCCAGTTTGCTGGGCACTGCAGCGCTATGGGCCGCGCAACACTATGCCCGCAAATCCGGCCGCTGAGCCGGGTTCCGCGCCCTCTTATATCTACTTTCGCATATATAACCAACTAAAAAATCGTTCCCATGTCTTTGGCGGCTGACCACAATCGCACCATCTTTTGTTCACCACCTTCAGGAACGACCCCATGAAACGCATTTCTGCCCTGGTTCTGGCCTTGTCGGCCACGGCCTTCTCTGCGTCCGCTTTGGCCGCCCAACCCTTGCTCAGCCCCGCCGAGTTGCAGGCCAAACTGTCAGACGCCAACGTGCGCGTGATCGACATCCGCGACCCCAAGTCGTATGCCGCCAACCACATCCCTGGCGCGGTGAATGCCCCTTATGGCACCTGGCGCGGCCCAGCCAGCAACCCGGGCGAACTGCCTGGCCTGCCCAAGCTGACCACCTTGGTGCAAAGCCTGGGCCTCTCCCCCAGCACCCACGCGGTGATTGTGTCCAGCGGTGCGGACGCCACCGACTTTGGTGCCTCGGCTCGGGTTTACTGGACCCTCAAAGTCCTGGGCCTCAAAGACTTGTCGGTGCTCAACGGCGGCGTGAAGGGCTGGACCACAGCCGGTTTGGCGCAAAACAACCAGGCCGTGAAAGTCGCAGCCAGCAATTTCCAGCCGCAAATTGACAAGAGCCTGGTCGCCACCAAAGAAGAGCTGGTGGCGCGTGTGAAAGCCGGTGACGCTGCATTGATCGACGCCCGCCCGGCCGAATTCTTCAAAGGCGACACACGCCACGTGGCCGCCAGCGTGCCTGGCACCTTGCAAGGCGCGGTGAACGTGGAGCACGACAAATGGTTTGCCCCCGGCACCTCCACCTTTGTGAGCACCGAGCAGGCCCAAAAAGTGGCCGCGTCCAGCCCCATCGATCCGGCCAAAGAGACCGTGTCCTTTTGCAACACCGGTCACTGGGCTGCAACCAACTGGTTTGCCATGTCCGAAGTGCTGGGCCAGAAAAACGTGAAACTCTATGCGGGCTCCATGGTGGAATGGTCCAAAGACGCCAGCGGTCTGCCCATGGCCAACGTGCCCAGCCGCCCCAAGCAGCTCTTGATCGACGCCAAGTTCTGGGCGGAAAAAACTTTCAAATAAGTTCAGTTCATGAAACGCCTTCCTTTGGCGGCCTTGCTGGCCGCCTTTTTCATCTTTTTGGCGCTGTCCGTGTCCATCCGCCAGGCGGTGCTGATGCTGGTCGGCGTGGGCATGGGCGCAGCTTTGGCTGGAGCCCGATTTGGTTTCACCACGGGCTGGCGTCAACTCATTGAGCAGCGCAATCCGCAGGGCGTGACCGGGCAAGTGCTGCTCCTGGCCTTGGCCAGCCTGGCGGCGCTGCCGCTGCTGGGGCAGTTTTCTGAACTGCACGCCGCCCTCGGGCCACCCAGCGTGAGCCTGCTTGTGGGCGCTTTTGTGTTCGGGCTAACCATGCAAATTGCCGACGGCTGCGGCTCGGGCACTTTGTACAAAGCCGGTTTGGGCGTGCCGCTGAATATGGGCATCTTGCCGCTGTTTGCCTTGGGCAGTTTTTTGGGCTCGGTGCACCTGGACAGCTGGCTGTCGCTGGGCCAAATGGCCCCGGTCAGCTTGTCGGCCGAATACGGCACAGGTGGCGCACTGGCCCTGACGCTGGCTTTGCTGGCCGCCGTGCTGGTAGCGGTGCGCCTGTGGGTGGGCGCGGGCCAAAGTTGGTTCGACAAACGCTGGATCTGGGGTGCCGTGGCGCTGGCGGTGCTGGCCACACTCAACTTGCTGCTGGCAGGCCAGCCCTGGGGCGTGGTGTACGGCTTTGGCCTGTGGGCCGCCAAAGTGTCGGTGGCACTGGGCGCTTTTGACCCCACGTCCAACGCCTTTTGGGGCCAGGCGGGCAACGCACAACGCCTGACACAAACCGTGTTCATGGACGTGACCACCATCACCAACATCGGCATTCTGGGCGGAGCGCTGTGGGTCTCGGCCAAGTCACCGGCTGGCAGCAAGCCGCTCACCACGCAGCAATGGGTGATTGGCCTGGTGGCCGGTTTCGTCATGGGCTACAGCTCACGCCTGGCCTTTGGTTGCAACATCGGCGCCATGCTCAGCGGCATTTCCACCGGCAGCTTGCATGGCTGGATCTGGGTGCCCCTGGCTTTTGCGGGCACGCTGATCGGTGTGCGCGTGCGCCGCCATTACCAATTTTGAAGGAGGCCGCATGAGCAACACACACAAACTGCAAGCGGTTTTCTGGCTGAGCCTGGCGGCCTTTTTGAGTTGGGACTTCATCGTCTCGGCCCCGGTGGACTTGCGCAACGAACCCCCGCTCATCGCGGCGGGTTCTGGCCAAGCAACGAGCGGTGGACACTGCTCGATGGCGAAGTAACTCAACTGCCAATCAGCGCGTCAACCAACGCCGCGCAGCGAAGCTCAGCGCATCCACACACGCCACCATCAGCAGCATGGCTGCCAAAATGGTGGCCGTTTTGTTCATGTGGAACAGGCCCATGTGGAAAGACAACAACTGGCCCAAGCCACCCGCGCCCACCACGCCCAACACGGCGGCGGCGCGGATGTTGTTTTCCCAGCGGTACAACGTGTAACTCATGAGCTGCGGCAAGACCTGGGGCAAGGTGGCGTAAAAGAACACACGCAGCGGGCCCACGCCCTGGGTACGCAAGGCGTCACCGGGGCCGGTGGGGATGTTCTCCATGGCCTCGGCAAACAGGCGGCCCAAAACGCCACTGGTGTGCAGCGCCAGCGCCAAGGTGCCCGCCATGGGCCCGAGACCCGCTGAGATCAACAACAAGGCGGCCCACACCAATTCAGGAATGGCGCGCAGCGCATTGAGCAACCAGCGCGTGGGGCTGCGCAGCCAAGCTGAATCTTGGGCAGACATGCGGCTGGCGGGCACGGCCAGCGCCAGGCCCAGCACCGCAGCAATGGCGGTGCCCAACGCCGACATGGCCAGGGTTTCCGCAGCGGCCCAAGCTACCTTGTTCACAAACACGGCCGACAGATCAGGCGGGAAAAATTCGGCCACAAAGCGGCCCATGCTGCGAGCCGCTTCCATGGACGCAAAAGACGCCCAGTCCAGGTCAAGCGACACAAAGCTGGCCACCACCAACACCAGCAGAGCGGCTGTGAACCAGCAGGCGCGGCAGCGTGCATCAAAAATCGGTGACGGCAATTTGTACGGCGGGTTGGCCGCTTCGCGTGAAAAAGGCTTCATGCCAAAGCCTTTCGCAGCCAGGCGCTCACGCGGTCGGCCAGCGCCACCAGCGCGATGAACACCAGCAGCATGGTGGCCACTTCGCCGCCGTTGAACATCTTCATCGAGTTGTCCAGTTGTTGGCCCAAGCCCCCAGCACCCACAAAGCCCAGCACCACCGAGGAGCGGATCGCGCATTCCCAGCGGTACACGGTGTAAGAGGCCAACTCAGCGGCGTGGCTGGGCAGCAAGGCGTACACAAAGGCCTGCAGACGACCACTGCCATTGCGCATCAGGTTTTGGGTGGCGTGGCTCTCGCCGCTTTCCAGAATTTCGGCGTAGACCTTGCCCAGCATGCCGCCATACGTCAGCGCAATGGCCAGCACACCCGCCGTGGGCCCCAAGCCCACCACGCGCACAAACACCAGCGCCCAGATCAGCTCCGGAATGCTGCGCAGCACAATCAGCGTGGCACGCACCAGCCAGCGCAGCACCGCAGGCAAACGGTCCATCCGGCCCGACAAAGCCGACAGCGACAAAACCCGTGTGGCCAATAGGCTCAAAGGAATGGCCAGCACCAGCGCCAGCGTGACGCCCGCAGTGGCCATGGCCACGGTTCGCCACGTCTCACGCACCACCATGTCCATGAACTCGGCGTTGTAGATCAGCGGCCAAAAGGTGGACAAGAACTGCGCCGTCACTTTTCTGTTTTCAGGCTCCCAAAGCACCCACAAACGGAACTCGGTGGTCACGCCCAATGGCCACAACAGCACCAAAGCCAGGCTCAGCCAAAACACCCGCTTGAAAAAGGCCGGGTCGCGGGCAGGCGCATCCAGGCGAGGCCGGGGCGTAGGCAGTTGTGAAACAGAAAAGGTCATCTTGAGCAAGGCGCAGCAAGTTACTGAGTCAACGGCAGTGCATCACCACAGGCGCGGATTGGCTTGCAGACACTTCGGGTGAGGACATGAGCGGGGCTTCGCCACGCAACTCGTGCTCGTACTGGTCGTACAGATGCGCCAAGCGCTCGGGGCTGACCTGTGCAGAAGGCAAGTCAAACACCATCTGACCATCGCGCAGGCCGATGATGCGCGGGAAGTGCGCCAACGCCATGTCCACCTGATGCAAAGTAGCCACCAAGGTCACTTGGCGCTCGGCCGCCAAACCCACCAAAGCAGCCATGGCCATGCGGGCGCGCATCGGATCGAGCGCCGACAGCGGCTCGTCGATCAGCCACAGGCCCGCCGGGGCCAGCAGTGCACGGGCCAGGCCCACGCGCTGGCGCTCACCGCCCGAGAGACGGTCCACGCGGTCAAACAATTTGTCGCCCAAGTCGAAATGCACCAGCGCTTCGTAAGCGGCCGGAATATCCGTCGGGTAAAACAGCGAACGCAAGCTGGCCCACAGACCCATGCTGGGCAAGCGCCCCGCCAGCACCGAGGTGACCACGCGTTGGCGCGGTGGCAGCGGCGGCACCTGCGGGGCCAGAAACAACTGACCACGCAAAAGGCGCAAGGCCCGTGCGGGCAATGTCCAGGGGTTCTTGCCAGCCAACTGCAGTTGGCCTTGTGTGGGCGGCTGGGCACAGGCCAACACCTGCAGCAAGGTGGTCTTGCCCGCGCCAGATGGGCCAATGATGGCCACCTGCTCGCCAGCGGCCAGGCGCAGGTTCAGCCCACGCAAAGCCGCAGGCGCACCCGGCAGCGCTGCCGGATGCTTGGCTTCCAGGGCTTGCAGGTCGATGTTCAAACCTGTGTGCTCCGTCGCTTCAAAGCAGACCCAGATTTCGTGCGGCTGCCTCTAATTCCTTGTAGTTCTCAGGCTTGGTTTCGATGTAGCGCGTTGCGCGGTTCAGACGCAAGATTTCTGCGTGTTCGGGATTGGCCGGGTTCAGAGCCAGCAGAGCCGCTTTGATCTTTTCTTGCAACACAACCGGCATGTCGGCATGCACTGACCAGTTGTAATTGAAGTAGGTTGGCGTGGTGAAGAAAACGTTCACATCCTTTGTGTCGACCTTGTTTTCCGTCACGAACTTTTTCCAAACGGTGATGTCGAGTGCGGCTGCATCGACCTTGCCGCTGACCACCGAGGCGATGGTCGCATCGTGCGCGCCGCTGTAGGCGATGCGTTTGAAGTCTTTTTCAGGATTAATGCCAGCCTGGACCAGAACACCCCTGGGCATCGCGTGACCCGAAGTGCTGCTTTGCGAGCCAAACGAGATTTGCTTGCCCTTCATGTCGTTGAGCGTTTTGATGCCCGAGTCGGTCTTGGCGATGAACACGGATTGGAATTTGGTGTCTTCTTCGCGCTGCGCCAAGGGCACGACCTTGCCCCCTGAGCGAAGCTTGGCCTGAACGTAGGTGAAACCACCAAACCAGACCAAGTCGACCTTCTTGTTCACCAGCGACTCTACGGCTGCAGGGTAGTCGGTCACGGGGGTGAACTGCACCTTCATGCCCAGCTGCTTTTCCAGGTAGTTGGCCAGCGGGGTGAACTTGCGCACCTGCTCAGTGGCTGCCTCTTCAGGGATGGTGGTCACGCGCAGCGTGGTTTGCGCTTGGGCGGCGCTGATGGCCGACAAAGCCAGCAAGCCGGCAAAGGCTGAAGACAAGAATTTGGTGAAGAAGGTGTGGGTCATGGTGGCTTTGTAAAAAAACAAACAGAGGAGATTACACCCCGAAATCCTTGAACCCCAACGGACAGGGGCCAAACCTGCACAAGTCTGTAGCGTCTGCGGTGACTTAATATGCCGCCATGTCCGCACCCCAATTCATCCAGCTGTACCAGCACAACGCCGCTGCGGTGGCACAAGAACTCTTGCAGGGCTTAAGTGCCCCACAGGCCTACACCTCGCCCAAATACCTGTACGACGCGCTGGGCTCGCGCTTGTTTGAAGCCATCACCGAGCTGCCCGAATACGACCTGACGCGCACCGAGGCCCAGTTGATGCAGTTGCACAGCGCCAGCATGGCTGCTGAGCTGCCACGCGGTGCCTGCTGGATCGACTTGGGCGCAGGCAATTGCGAAAAAGCCGGGCGCTTGCTTGGCCCCATGGGCGCAGGCCGGTATGTAGCGGTCGATATTTCGGTGGACTTTGTGCGCTTAGCCCTGGATGTGCTGCAGCGCCAACACCCCGGCTTGCCCATGGCAGGTCTGGGCGTGGACTTTTCGGGTGGCCTGCCCCTGCCAGCCGAAATGGCGCTCGACCCGGCGCAGCCGCGTGTACTTTTTTATCCAGGATCGAGCATCGGCAATTTCACACCCGAACAGGCCCTCGAATTTTTGCGCAACCTGCACGCGGGCTGCGGTTCGGCTGTCGGTAGCGGTTTGCTGATCGGCGTGGACTTGCTCAAAGACCCGGCCGAACTCGAAGCCGCCTACGACGACGCGCTGGGCGTGACAGCCGCTTTTGACCTGAATTTGTTGCTGCACATCAACCGCTTGGTGGGCTGCAACTTTGCCGTACGCGACTGGCGGCACCTGTCTCGCTTCAATGCGGCGCAGTCGCGTGTCGAGATGCACCTGCAATCGCGCCACGCGGTGACGGTGCAGTGGCCCGGTGGGCAGCGCCAGTTTGCAGCCGGTGAAACCATCCACACCGAAAACGCCTGCAAATGGACGGTGCCTGACTTTGCCGCCTTGCTGCGTGCAGCAGGCTTTGCCAAGACGCAGGCTTGGACCGACCCTGCGCATCGATTTGCGGTGTTCTGGGCGCAGGCACTCTGAGCGCTCAGCGCTGATTCATTGCCGATTCACGCTCAAGGCGCAATGCCCAGAGCCACCGACCGGAATCCGGCCAAGATGTCACGCCGCTCGGGCACAAAGAAGTTGCGGTAACGCACATCGACCACATGTGCTGAGGTGGCAGCACAGGCCCCACGCAGCACGCGGTGGTTGTGCCACCAAGGCTCTGAATAATCTCGGTAGGGGTGCACCTCAAAACCCGGATAGGGCGCAAATTGGCTGGCCGTCCACTCCCAGACTTGGCCCCATTCAAAGTCGAGCTGCTGCGACGCGCATTCCCATTCAGCCTCGGTGGGCAAGCGCCTGCCTGCCCATTGGCACCAAGCCTGCGCATCGAATGCATTCAGGTGCACCGCCGGAGCCTGCAGGTCCAGCGCCTGCCACTGGCCAAAGCTTTGCGCTTGCCACACCCCTTGGGTGCAGCGCACATGTGGGGGCAAGGCGTGCCCCGTGGCTTGCACAAAAGGCAGGTAACGCGCCCAGGTCACGGCTGCTGCATCGATCTCGAAAGCGGCCAGAGACTGCGGATGGGCCTGACGCTCGTTGTCAAAAGCGAAGCCTGGCCCCTGATGGCCCAGCGTGTAAACCTGCGCAGGCACCAGGATGCCCCCAGAACGAGCTGATGGTGTTTGAGTGGCCGCATCACCGAATGCGGGTTCACGCCAACACAAAGCAGGTGGCAAATTCAGACCCAGGTCTTGGGCCATATAGACCGAGGCTTCGTTGTGCATTTCTTCGTGCTGCAGCACCAAACGCCAAAAATACAAGTCTTCGTCGCTCACACCCTGGTCGGGAGCTTGAGCCGCTTGCAGGTGGACCAGGCTGCGCTGCAAGACTTGCTCCAAATAGGCCAGCGTCCCCGCCAAACCCGGCAAAGGCAGCGCCCAGCGGCTGTCGTGCGCGACTTCGCTGGAGTTGTAGAGCACATCGGCATGGGGCAGCAGCGAGGCGTCAAACCCCGCGCCATCGCTGGCACTGCGGGTGCCCAAGTGGCGCTGGCGGTTGCGCACTGTCCACCATTCCTGAAACCAGGCGATGTGGCCCCACTCCCACAGCGGGGGGTTCATGCCAGGCAAAGGCGGTACCGACAGATCGGGCATGGCGTTTTGCCATGCCCGCATCAAGCCCAGCGTGCGCTCACGGGTACGCTGCAAGGCCTGGGCCAAAGCCGCCGGATCGGCCGTGCGCACCGCGCTGTGCACCGGCCCCAGGCACCGAGAAAAAGACACGCCATAGGATGCACTTGGACCTGTCTGCCCTGCCCCCGCGGTGGTAATGCCATTCATGTATAAACCGCCCATGCAAAAACTTCGAGTGGTGATTGTCAGCCCTGCCTTGGCCGACGCCAACAATGGCAACTGGCAAACCGCTCGCCGCTGGCAACAACTTTTGTCTGCGCATTCTGCCCGCATCGCCCGCCAATGGCCCGACGCGCAGGCCTGCGGTGACGATGTCATGCTGGCCCTGCACGCCCGCCGCTCGGCCGACTCGGTGCAAGCATGGCACGCCCAACACGGCCAGCGCGGTTTGGGCGTGGTGCTGACCGGCACCGACCTCTACCGCGACATCGGGCACGACCCGCAAGCGCAGCGCTCTCTGGCGCTGGCGCATTCGCTGGTGGTCTTGCAAGGCCTGGGGGTGCGCAGCCTGCCGCCCCAGCACCAGGCCAAGGCCCGTGTGATCTTTCAGTCAAGCAGCACGCGCCAGACCCTGATCAAAACCACGCGCCACTTGCGCGTGGTGATGGTGGGTCATCTGCGAGAAGAAAAAGACCCGCTCACCCTCATGGCTGCGGCACGCCTATTGCCACCAGACGCGGGTGTGCGCATTGACCACATTGGTGCAGCGCTCGACCCTGCGCTGGGCCAATCCGCACTAGCCACGCAGCAGGCGTGTCCCCATTACCGCTGGTTAGGGGCTGTGCCCCACGCGCAAACCCTGCAGCGCATTCAGCGCGCGCACCTGCTGGTGCACTGCAGTCGCATGGAAGGCGGCGCGCATGTGCTGATGGAGGCCGTTTGCAGCGGCACGCCTGTGCTGGCCTCCCGCATCGACGGCAATGTGGGGCTTTTGGGCGAAGATTACGAAGGCTTGTTCGAGCCAGGCGATGCGCAGGCATTGGCCCATTTTTTGCGGGCGTGCAGAACGCCGCAAAACGGACACAGCCTGATGGCACACTTGAGGCATCAGTGCGCCTTGCGCGCACCCTTGTTTGAACCGCAGGCCGAACGCGCTGCATTGCACCGCTGGGTGCAAGACCTCTGGACCCTTTGATGCAATCTTCCAATCAACCCGTGATGCGCGACCTGGTGCTGGTCGGCGGCGGCCACAGCCATGTGGGCGTGCTGCGCATGTTCGCCATGAAGCCCGAGCCTGGCGTCCGCATCACAGTGATCTGCACCGACATTGACACGCCTTATTCGGGCATGTTGCCGGGCTACATTTCGGGCCATTACAGCTTTGACGAAGTGCACATCGACCTGGGCCGCTTGTGCGCCTTTGCGGGTGCGCGGCTGTACCACGATGCCGTGGTCGGCATCGACCGCAAAACACGAACCGTGATTTGCAAGAACCGCCCACCTGTGGCCTACGACCTGTTGTCCATCAACATTGGCTCGACTCCCCAAGTGCAGCAAGTAGAGGGCGCACAAACGCTGGCCGTTCCGGTCAAGCCGATTGCACAGTTCAACCAGCGTTGGTTGGCCCTGCTGGACAAAGCACGGCAATGGCCTGCGCACCGCGGCCGCATGACGATCGCGGTGGTGGGCGGTGGCGCAGGGGGCGTGGAACTTTTACTGTCCATGCAATACCGTTTGCGCAACGAGCTGAAAGCTTTGGGGCGCAGCCCCGAAGACCTGAAATTTGTGCTGCTGAGCTCAGGCGAAACGATCTTGCCCACGCACAACCCCGGCGTTCGGGCGCGGTTTGCCAAAGTTCTGCAAGAGCGCAATGTCGAGGTGCACACCCAGGCCGAGGTGGTCCAGGTCTCGCCCGGCTGCCTGCACACGCGTGACGGTCGTACCTTCGACGCGGACGAAACCTTGTGGGTCACCCAGGCCGGTGGCCCTGCCTGGCTGCAAAGCACGGGTCTGGCGCTCGACAAACAAGGTTTCATCTTGGTGCACCCCCAGCTGCAAAGCTTGAATGACCCGCTGGTGTTCGCGGCGGGCGACATTGCTTCATTTGTAGAACGCCCGCTGGAAAAAGCAGGCGTGTTTGCCGTGCGCATGGCCAAGCCCTTGGCTGAGAATTTGCGACGCAGTTTGCGCGGCCAAAAGCTGGTGGACTACAAGCCGCAACGCCACTGGCTGGCCCTGA
>JBIKSF010000047.1:0-15556 GCA_044348785.1 Limnohabitans sp. | reverse complement strand
CCTCACGACGCCCGCGTGGTTTCGGCCCACAGAATGCCGGACGATATGTTTGCTTATGCACAGAGCGCGGCCGAGCGGGGCCTGCAAGCCATCATCGCAGGCGCGGGTGGCGCAGCCCATTTGCCCGGCATGATCGCGGCCAAAACCGTGGTGCCGGTGTTGGGTGTGCCGGTGCAGACCAAGGCCCTGTCGGGCGTGGATTCGCTGCACAGCATTGTGCAAATGCCCAAGGGCGTGCCGGTGGCCACCTTTGCCATTGGCGCAGCCGGTGCGGCCAATGCGGCATTGTTTGCCGTGGCCATGTTGGCCAACAAGGACCCAGCCTTGCGCACCAAGCTTGAAGCTTTCCGCGCCGAACAAACCGCCATGGCCCGCGCCATGACGCTTCCTCCAGTGGGTGCCGCATGAGCCGCGCCATTTTGCCGGGCGCCATGGTCAATGGCCAGATGGCCACTTTGGGCGTGATGGGCGGCGGCCAGTTGGGCCGCATGTTCGTTCACGCGGCCCAGGCCATGGGCTACTTCACTGCGGTGCTCGACCCCGATGCCGCCAGCCCTGCGGGCTTGGTCAGCCACCACCACATCCAGACCGATTATTTGGACGAGCAGGGCCTGGCGCAGCTGATGCAGCGCTGCGCGGCCATCACCACCGAATTTGAAAACGTGCCTGCACCCGCGCTGGTGACGCTGGGCGCTCACCGCCCGGTGGCGCCGGCGTCTGAGTCCGTGGCGATTGCGCAAGACCGCGCCGCCGAAAAAGCCCACTTTGTGCGCTGCGGTGTGCCGGTGGCCCCGCACGCTGTGATCGGGAGCCCTGCACAACTGTCTGCGGTAGGCGAGGATTTGCTGCCCGGTATTTTGAAGACCTCGCGCATGGGTTACGACGGCAAGGGCCAGATCCGCGTGAAGACCCGCGAAGAGTTGGTGGCAGCCTGGGCAGAGATGAAAAACGTGCCTTGCGTGCTCGAAAAAATGCTGGCGCTGCAGGCCGAGTGCTCAGTCATCGTGGCGCGTGGGGCCGATGGGCAGATGGTGAATTTCCCGGTGCAACTGAATCTGCACCGCGACGGCATTTTGGCCATGACCAGTGTCTATGAAGGTGCCGTGCCCTTTGACGTGGCTGCGCAAGCTGTGGCTGCGACCCGCGCCATTGCCGAGGGCCTGAATTACGTGGGCGTGCTGTGTGTGGAATTTTTCCTCCTCGAAGGCGGCCAGTTGGTGGTCAACGAAATGGCCCCCCGCCCGCACAACAGTGGTCACTACACCATGAACGCTTGTGACCAGTCGCAGTTTGATTTGCAGGTGCGCACACTGGCGGGTTTGCCGCTGACGCAACCGCGCCAGCATTCGAGCGCCATCATGCTCAACCTGCTGGGCGATCTGTGGCCCGAAGTCACGCCCACAGGCAAAGGCCCGACCACCCCCGCCTGGGCCCAGGTGCTGGCGCTGCCTGGCACGCACTTGCACCTGTATGGCAAGTTGTCGGCCCGCCCCGGTCGCAAGATGGGGCACCTGAACATCACGGGTGCCACACCCGAGGCCGTGCGCGCCACCGCCTTGCAAGCGGCCGCTTTGCTCGGCATCGACGCGTTTTAAAGACCACCATGATCTTGAGTGCCTCCCATGCTGCCATCGCGCAGGCTGCACAAGCTTTGCATGACGGTCAGTTGGTCGGCTTGCCCACCGAGACGGTGTACGGCTTGGCCGCTAACGCGACCGACGACGCGGCGGTCGCGAAAATCTTTGCAGCCAAGGGCCGCCCGTCAGACCATCCGCTGATCGTGCATGTGGCCAGCGTGGCGCAGGTGCCGTTGTTTGCCGCGCAAGTGCCCGACTTTGCGCAAAAGCTCATGGCTGCGTTTTGGCCTGGCCCGCTCACCTTGATCTTGTCGCGTAAAAGCGGCGTGGCGGCGGCTTCGGCCGGGGGGCAAGACTCCATTGGTCTGCGCTGCCCTTCGCACCCGGTGGCGCAAGCTTTGTTGCTGGCTTGTTTGCCGCTGGGCGTGCTGGGCGTGTCAGCCCCCAGCGCCAACCGATTTGGCCGCGTGAGCCCCACCAGCGCCGCGCATGTGCAGTCCGAGCTGGGCCCTGACTTGTTGATTCTGGACGGCGGTGACTGCGAGGTGGGCATCGAGTCCACCATCATCGACTGCACGCGAGGCGAGCCGGTGCTGCTGCGCCCAGGGCAGATCACACGGGCGCAGATCGAGGCCGCGTGTGGTCACGCGGTTCGGGGCAAAGACGCTCCACAGGATGTGAGTGGCCAGACCGCGCCGCGTGCCTCAGGCACGCTCGAATCGCACTACGCGCCCCGCGCCAAGGTGCGCTTGATGTCGGCCGCCGACATCGTGCACAAATTACAAGCCTTGGGCCCTCACGCCAACAACCTGGGGTTGTGGTCGGCCGAGAGGCCATCAGCTCAAGAGGGCGTGGGTGCTGGTGTGCTGTGGCGACAGCAAGCCACAACTGCTGAAGAAGCTGCGCACGACTTGTTCGGTGTGCTGCGCGATCTGGACGCCCGGGGTGTGACCCAAATCTGGGTGCAGCAGCCGCCCGACACACCCGAATGGGAAGGCGTGCGGGACCGTCTGCAGAGAGCCGCGGCTTAGAAAGCCATTCAGCGGTAACGCAACTTCATCACCAAAATCATCAGTGCCAGGCTGGTGGTGATGGCGTTGGCGATGATGATGGGCCAAGCCACCATCAAGATGCCATAGACCAGCCACAGCGCCACGCCCACGGTGAACAGGCTGTACATGCCCAGCGAGATGCCGCTCACGTCCCGGGTTCGGAAGGTTTGCCAGGCTTGCGGGATGAAGCTGGCGGTGGTCAGGAAGGCGGCCAAAGAGCCGACCCAGTCGATGAGGTTCATTTTGGGAATTCAGTGCGTGTGCGGGCCGGGCGTGTTCAAGGTGCGTTGCGTTGGGCGGTCTTGCGTTCAGAGGCGCTGAGGGGCGTTGACGCGCGACGGCTGGTCGCGGCCGAATCCATGTCGCGAACCGTCCACTCCAACAGCTGGTCGAGCACGGCCCGGGCCTGGTGGGCGTTGGGGTGGTGCAGCACAGCGACCAGGGTGTAGCGCTGGCCGCTTTGGCCCTGCACATAACCGGCTACGGAGGCCACATCGCGCAACGAGCCGGTTTTGAGCCAGGCGTTGCCGATCACGGGCGATTGCGGGCTGCGCTCTTTGAGGCGGGCGGCAGTGCCGTCTACCCCGGCGATGGCCAGCGAGTCGACAAAGTGCCGGGCGTGTGGGCTGGCGTGCGCGGCCTGCAGCAGTGCCGTCAGTGCCTGAGCCGTGCTGCGCTCGCTGCGCGACAAGCCTGAGCCGTTGTCCAGCACGGGTTCTTCCTGCCCGACAAAGTCCTTGCGCCACCACTGCGACAGGCGCAAGCGCGAGGCCTCAAACCGGCCGGGTGCCCCCAACTCGCTCGACAGTGTCAGGTACAGCTGCTGCGCCATCACGTTGTTCGAGAATTTGTTGATGTCTTGGATGATCTCGGACAAGGGCAAAGAGGGCGCTTCCAAAAGCAGCTTGGCCGATGCCGGGCGCAAGCCGTAGCGCACCTGTCCTGTGAGTTGCCCGCCCGCTGCCTGCCAGAGGGCGTGCATGACACGCGGTGCATAGGCTTCGGGCTCGGGGTAGGCCACGGGCCATTCGCGTTCGCCGCAGCTGGCAGGGTAGCGGCCTGCAAAGCGCACTTGCTGGGCTTGGCCAAAGTCAGCCTGCAGCTGGCGACGCCAGTCGCTGCACGGGCCTTGGCTGAGCGGCAGTTGCGTGGGGGCAGAAAAGCCCGCCAGCGGTGGTTCAAAGCGTACCTGCGCTTGGCCGCTGGCAGCGTCGGGCGTGAATTTGTAAACCACCGCCTTGAAATTGAGCAGCAAACCGTCCGGCCCCACGTTGTAAGGCCGCAGAGGTTCGTCGTCAAAGGGTTCGCTGCGTTCGCGCACATCGAACACACTGCGGTCCAGCACGATGTCACCGCGCACCTCGCGCACGCCCGCTGATCGGACCTGGGTCAGTAACTCTTGCAGCCGCTCGACCACCAGCTTGGGGTCGCCGCTGCCGCGCACGACCAGGTTGCCTTGCAAAACACCATCGCGCACGGGGCCATCGGTGTACACCCGGTTGCGCCAAACGTGGTCGGGTCCCAGCAGACTCAAGCCCGCGTAGGTGGTGAACAGTTTCATGACTGAGGCCGGGTTGACGCTGGCTTGTGCGTGGTGCGACAAGTGCCGTGGCTGGGCGCTGCTGGACACTGCGCCACCAGGCAGGCGGACGATGAGGACGCTCAGGTCCGAAGGTGGGACTTGGGCCTTTTGCAGGGTTTGCAGGACATGCCGGGGCAGCGCGGCGTGGCCGCGATCAGCGTGGCTCTGACGGGCCCCATCGGCAAGGGTGGCGGAGCTGGTGTGTGCTTGGCTTTGGGCTATGGCAGGCCAGGCCAGTGCGCAACTCAGGGCCAGTGCCACAGGTAGGGCGTGGGCGAGCGAGGGCAAAAATAGGCGCTTGGCGCGTGATGGGGTCATCGCTCAAGTCTAACGGGCACAGACCCTGATCGGGCAGCGAAGGACAGGTTTGGCCGTCGGCCCCGTATGATTCGGGCCATGCGATTTTCTTCAAAAACCGTGGGCCTGGCTTCGGCGGTCATCACGGTGCTCATCTGGACCGGTTTCATTGTCATTGCGCGGGCTTCGGCGTCCCGGGGCTTGCTGCCCCTGGACATCGCGTTGGCGCGCATTCTTGGGGCCAGCAGCATTTTGCTGCCTTGGGCCTGGTGGTTGATGCGCGCTGCCCGCCAGGCCGGTCAAAAAGTGGGTTCTTTAGGCGGCCTGTCGCCCTTGCCTTTGGCCCCGACCGTGCAGGCCGGCTTGTTGGGTGGCTTGCTTTATGCCGTGTTGGCCTACACGGGTTTCTTTTTTGCGCCGGCCTCACATGCTTCGGTGCTCTTGCCCGGCAGCTTGCCCTTGTGGACGACCTTGCTGGCTTGGTTGGTCTTGCGTGAGCAAGTGTCATCGGCCCGCGCACTGGGGTTGGGCTTCATTGTGCTGGGCGATGTGCTGGTGGGGGGTGCCAGCTTGCTGATGGCTTTTGACGGTGGCGAGGTCTGGAAGGGCGATTTGCTGTTCATGACGGCCGCTTGCTGTTGGGCGGGTTACAGCATCACGGTGCGCCGTCATGGGCTGGATGCGGTGCGTGCCACCATGGCCATCACCGCGTTTGCGTTTGTCAGTTTTGTGCCCGTGTATCTGATCTTGATTGGCGTGGGGCTGTTGCCCACCCATTTGCTGCAGGTGCCTTGGACCGAGGTTCTGTTCCAAGCCGTGTTTCAGGGCATGGGCTCGGTTGTCATCTCGGGCATCACCTTCACGCAGATGGTGCGCCACTACGGCCCGGTGCGCTCGACCATGATCACGGCGCTGGTGCCGGGCTTGTCGGCGCTGGGGGCGGTGTGGTTTTTGGGTGAGCCCATGCATTGGAATTTGCTGGCCGGTCTGGCGTTGGTGACCAGTGGCATTTTGTTTGGCGTGCGGCAGGTCAAAAAACCTGCGGCTTCCCCCACCTCGCCCCAAACCGGGGGCAAGCCATGAGCGGCAGCCCAGAGCGCCGTTGGCTGGCTTTTGACACCAGCACCGATGTGCTGTCTTTGGCCGTGGCCCGGGGTGAGCAGGTCTGGACACAAACCCTGCCCGGCGGCGCGCAAGCTTCCAGCGGTTTGATTCCGGCGGTGCTGGCCATGCTGGCCGAAGCCGACATGCCGCTGGCTTCGCTCGACGCCATCGTCTTCGGCCGGGGGCCGGGGTCTTTTACCGGCTTGCGCACCGCCTGCGCCGTGGCGCAAGGCTTGGCCTTTGGGTCAGATGTGCCCGTGTTGCCTGTCGATACCTTGTTGGCCGTGGCCGAAGAGGCGCGCTGGACGCAAGTGCAAGCCGGGGCCATCGCCCCCGATGCAGCGCTGACCGTGCTGGCGCTGTTGGACGCCCGCATGGACGAGGTGTACAGCGCTGCTTACCGCTGGGAGCCTGTGCCGAGGGCAAGCCACGGGCGTTGGCAAGAATCTGCGCCCTTGCAGGTGGGTGCCCCCGAAAAATTGCAGATGCCCGATGACCGCATGGTGTTGCAAGCGGGCAATGCCTTTGCCGCGTATGGCGAACGCCTGCCTGCAGTGGTCCCCGGTGGCTTGCGTTGCGAGGTCCTGCCCACTGCCGCCGCATTGCTGCGCTTGGCCCCAGCCTTGTGGGCGCAAGGCCTGGCTGTGCCGGCCGAGCAGGCCATGCCGCTGTACATCCGCGACAAAGTGGCCAACACCACCGCCGAGCGCGAGGCCATGAAGGCACAGGCCGTAGAGGCCAAGATGGCCTTGGCCAAGGCCGCAGCGCACCCATGAGTCTGTCCATGAAGCCAGCTTCAACTGAAGAAGGCGCCCAGCCGTCGGAGGACACGCGCAACCGCGTCACGTTGGCCCCCATGACGCAAGACCATTTGGATGCGGTGATGGCCATCGAGCAAACCGCCTACAGCCACCCCTGGACGCGGGGCAATTTCCGCGGCTCGCTCAACCCGTTGTTTGAAGCCCAGTGCCTGTGGTTGGATGGTGAATTACTGGGTTATTTTTTGGCCATGCGCGGCTTTGAAGAGATGCATTTGCTCAACATCACCGTCGCCCCCGCTCGGCAAGGCCAGGGCTGGGGCCACATGATGCTGGACGCCTTGTCGCTGTTGTCGCGCCATGCACAGGCGCAATGGCTGTGGCTGGAGGTGCGTCAAAGCAATCTGCGTGCACTGAAAGTCTACGAGCGTTACGGCTTCAAGCAGGTCAGCATCCGCAAGGATTACTATCCTGCAGGCCGCCAGCAGCGAGAGCATGCGGTGGTGATGAGTTTGAAACTGTGAGCCCCAACATGAGTGACCCCACCCGATTTGACTTGGACGACCGCCAACGTGCCATGCTGGCTGAAATGGGTGTGCGCGTGTGGTGGCCGCAGCGCATCGCCGACGAACAACCTCAGGTTCAGGCTGTAGCCGTTCCGCTTGATGTGAACCTGCCTGTGTCTGCCCCCATGGGATTGGCCCCTGCCGCGTCGCCGGTTGTGCGAGTCTCTGCCCCAGCCGCCGCACCTGCCGCTGCGCCAACGCCTGTGGGTGATGTGCTGGTGGGCAAGCCCTTGGCCGAGGGCGTGGACCAAATGGATTGGGCAGCTTTGCAAACCACCGTTGCCACCTGCCGGGCCTGTGATTTGTGTGCGAACCGCCAACAAGCCGTTTTTGGTGTGGGCGATGTGCGCGCCGACTGGATGGTCATTGGCGACCCGCAAGTCGAAGCCGAAGGCCAGCACGGTGAGCCTTTTGTGGGTCAACCCAAACAGTTGCTCGACAACATGCTCAAAGCGGTCGGTTTGAGCCGCGAGGCCAACGGCGAAGGCGGTGTATACATCACCAGCAGCCTCAAGTGCCGACTGCCTGGCAGCCGCAACCCCAGCCCGCAAGAGTTGGCCACATGCGCGCCGTATTTGGCGCGGCAGGTGGCCCTCGTCAAGCCCAAAGTCATTGTGTTGATGGGGCGCTTTTCCATTCAGGCGGTTCTGCAATCGACCGAGCCGCTGGGCAAACTGCGTGGCCAAGTTCACAGCTACCAAGGCGTACCCGTGGTGGCCACCTACCATCCTGATGCGCTGCTGCGCAATGCGGCTGACAAGTCCAAAGCATGGGCCGATCTGGTGATGGCCATGAAAGTGGTGCGCAGCCAGTAAGCCGGGCCTGCTGCCCGCAGGGGATGGGTTTGTCGCCGTCTGGTCAGTCAAGGCGATGGGCCTGCGCTACCATGGCCCTCATGACCTTGAGCCGACAACAAATCACGCTGCTGATCACGCTGACTTTGGTTTGGGGCTTCAACTGGCCCATGCTCAAGTTGGGTGTGAACCATTACCCGCCTTTGTCCTTTCGCAGTTTGAGCATGTGGATGGGGCTGCCCTTTCTGGCGCTGGTGCTGTACGTCAAGAAAGTCCCCTTCAGGATTCCGAGAGCAGACTGGAAAGAGCTCATCATGCTGGCCACCACCAACATGCTGGTCTGGCATGTGTTGATCATGCTGGCGGTGCAAAGCCTGTCCAGTGGCCGCTCTGCCATCTTGGGTTACACCATGCCGATTTTTTCCGCCATGATCGGTGTCTTTGGGTACGGCGCAGCCCTGCGCTGGCGGGGCTGGTTGGGTGTGGGGTGTGCGGCTTTTGGGGTGGTGCTTTTGCTCTGGCATGAATTGAGCGCCATCTCTGGCAAACCATTGGGGGTCGTGCTGGGTCTGGTGGCAGCCGCTTTTTGGGGTTTGGGGACACAGCAAATTCGCCACACCCGCATCCAGGCGCCGACCCTGGCCCTCGTGTTCTGGATGACTTGCATGAGCAGTGTGCTCATGAGTGTTCTGGCCTTTGCGTTCGAGCGTGACCAATGGGGTCCGCCGCCTGACATGGCCTGGGCCGCCATCGTCTACAACGCTTTTGGCGTGTTTGTGTTTGCCCAGGCGGCCTGGCTTTCGCTGGCGCGCAATTTGCCGCCGCTGGCTTCCACACTGAGTGTGATGTTCATTCCGGTGCTGGGCGTTTTCAGCGGGGCCTACTTCCTCAACGAAGCCTTGCATTGGCAAGACTGGGCCGCCATCGTGCTGATCGTGCTGGCCATTGCTTCGGTACTGTGGCCCGACAGCACCCCCCCAGTCCGTCAATCGGCCGATACCTGACTGACCATGAACCAGGACCTGACCCTTTTGAATGCCGTCGCCTTGCAGCAGGCTTATGCGCAAGGCCTGACCGACCCTGTGGCCGTGACCCGGGCGCATTTGGCACGCATCGTGCAGCGCAACCCGGCTTTGCAAGCCTTTGTGCATGTGTGCGAAGACCTGGCCTTGCAACAGGCCCAGGCCAGTGCCGAGCGTTGGGCCCGCGGGCAGCCGCTGGGGCCCCTCGATGGGGTGGTGATGGCCCTCAAAGACAACATCGATGTGGTGGGCATGCCGTGCACGGCAGGCACAGCGGCATACGCACAACGCATGCCTGAACACGATGCGCCGATTTACCAGCGTTTGCGCGATGCCGGCATGGTGTTGTTGGGCAAGCTCAATATGCACGAAGCCGCCTTGGGGGCCACGACCGACAACCCGGTGTATGGCCGCTGCATCAACCCTTTGCGCGCAGGCTTCACGCCGGGTGGCTCCAGTGGTGGCTCTGCCGCTGCGGTGGCTGACCACCTGTGCACCATCGCCATGGGCACCGACACCATGGGCTCGGTCCGCATACCGGCCGCTTATTGCGGCGTGATGGGCATGATCCCCACGCGCAAGCGCATCCCCATGAACGGCATCGTGCCCCTGAGCCCCACCCTGGATGTGGCGGGCCCACTGGCGCGCAGTGGCCATGACCTCGCGCAAGCGATGGCTTGCCTCTTGGGCATCCGCCTGCCACCCGCCCCGCAGACCGACGTGTGGCGTGGTTTGCGCGTGGGCATCCTGCCTCAAACAGACGATGTGGAAATGACCCCGGCTGTGCACCAAGCCTGGCAGGCCACACAGCAACGCCTGCAGGCGCAAGGCGCGCAGCTGCAAACCGTCCTTTTGCCCGATTGGTCGCCCGCCCGCAACCGTTTGCATGCCTTGCTCATGAGCGAATGGGAAGGCGCGGATTACTGGCAGAACGCGTTGGGTTCTGAGCTGCCTCGATTGAGTGTAGGTTTGCAGAAAATGCTGCACTACGGTGCCCGGTTGAGCGCGGAAAAACGGCAAGCGAGCCAATCCGCCATCGATGGCTTGCGTGCGCAGGCTGGGGCCTTGTTTGCAGACATCGATGTCCTCCTCTTGCCCACCACGCCGCACACGAGTTTTGCCCACACCGAAGCCGCACCTGCCAGCCAGGCCGATTGGGCATGCTTGGCCAATATGCTGGGCGCGCCTGCTTTGTCCTTTCCTTGCCCGACCGAGGGGTTGCCAGTTTCTTGCCAGTTGCTGGCCGCGCCCGGTCAGGACGAGCGCTTGCTCTCGCTGGCCTGTGCGCTTGACACCTTCTGGGGCTGACGCCCGGCTTGGAGGCTGTCCCACAAAGGCCCCAAGGCTTGGGTCTGAGGCAGCGCCCCAACCAAGCCAATGAGATGCTCGGCCTGCGCTAGGCCCCAGCCGCTGGCGTGCAGCAACTGGGCCGCTTTGGCCCTTACTTGCTCAGGGCTCAAGGGGTTTTCAGGGTCGCCCAACACGTTGACCACCTCGCTGCTGTGGTGACTGCCGTTGGCCATTTGCAGCTGCAGCCTTGCGCCAAAGCTTTGCGGGTAAGCCTGGTCTTGGGCCAGTCCACAAACCAAAGTCACGCGTTCGCGCAACGCGGCGTAAGCCGGCTCTGCCAGGGCCGCTGGCCCGGTGGCCTCCAGCCCGAACCCGCCATGGCGCAGGCTCCAAGCCACGCCATGCTGCAAACTGAATTTGCCTTGCAAAGCCGTTTGCGGATGGGGCTGGTCTGCAAACGACAGCGCCACGCTGTAGGTTTCCAGTCGAATGCTGGCGATCTGATCGGGGTCAAGGCCTTGGGCGTGCAGCTGCAGCGCACACTCGATGGCAGGGTGCACATGCCTGCAGGCGGGCCAGGGCTTGAAGCTGACCTCGTGCACACGCCAGGCGCGCTCGGGTGGGGTTTGCAAAAGGGCTTGCGCCCGCACTGCGTCCAGATTGCCGCCAGTGGCCTTCAACCAGCCCAGAGGGCCTTCCAGGATGGACAATGGCCCGGTCATGCCCGCAGCGGCCATGTCGGCGGCCACCAGGCCTGCTTGGGCGCTGTGGCCTGCCGCCATCTGCTTGGCCAGGCCCGGTTCCAAGCGGCATTGCCAGACGCCCGCAGATTGCATGCCGGCCAAGGCCAGGGCGTGCTGCGTTTGTGTGGCGTCGAGTTTCAGCAAGCTGGCGCAAGCCATGGCGCTGGCAAAGACCCCGGTCGTCGCGGTGCTGTACCACTGGGCGTAATGGCTTGGCCCGCTGAGGAGGCCCAGCACGATGGCCGTTTCGTAGCCCACCACCACCGCATTGAGCAGAGCTTCGGGGCTGGTGTTTTCGCGCTGGGCCATGGCCAGCGCTGCAGGAATGACCGTGTCGCCTGGGTGCACCACGGCTTCGCGGTGCACATCGTCCATTTCGTGGCAGCTGCCTAGAGCGCCATGCCAGCGCGCCGCTTCTGCCGCCTGCAATCCGGGGTGACCGCACACCCAAATGGGGCCAGGCGCTTGCACCTTCGCCCATTGCCGCAACACCGCACCCAGCTCGGTGGTTTGTCCCAAGTGCGCACAGCCCAGCCAGTCGATCAGGTGCAGTGTGGCTCGCTCACGGTCAGACCCATACACAGGCCTGCGCAAAGCCGCCACCAGCCATTCGCTCCAGGGCGTTGGGGTGGCGTGGGTCATCATTGCCCCTTGAATCGGGGCGGTCTTTTTTCGTTGAAGGCCAGAACGCCCTCGCGCCGATCTTCGGTGTCTACCAACTGGTTGTAGGCCTCGATCTCAAACCGGTAAGCCGTGCGCAATTCCATCTGGCCACCATAGCGGATGGATTTCTTGACTTGACGCACCGAGAGTGGGGCATTGCGTGCCAGGGTTTGCGCCGTGCTCAGGGCTTGGGCCAAGAGCTGTTCCGGTGCAATGGCTTGGTTGAGCAAACCCCACTCCAGCGCCTGCTGGGCGGTGAAGGCTTGGCCCGTCATGATGAGTTCTTTGGCGCGGCGCTCTCCGATGGCGCGGGGCAGGTTTTGCGTGCCGCCCATGCCTGGCATGATGCCCAGCGTGACCTCGGGCAAGGCAAAGCGTGCGCTGGTGCTGGCGTAAATGAAATCGCAACACAGGGCCAACTCCAGACCGCCGCCGTAGGCATGGCCATTGACTGCCGCGATCACGGGCAGCGGCAAATCCACCAAAGCCCAAGACACGCGTTCAAAGATTTCATGTTGGTGTGTCCACTGCGCTCGCGTCATGCCGTTGCGCTCTTTCAGGTCACCGCCTGCGCAAAAAATTTTTGGACCTGCACCGGTCAGCACCACGCAGCGCACGCCTTGTGCATCGTCGGTCAGGCGCTGCCACAGGTCCTGCAATTCCTGACCCATGCGGGTGTTGATGGCGTTGCCGACATCGGGGCGGTTCAGTGTGACCTGAAGCACGCCATCGTCGTGCGTCTGCAGCTGCAAGGTGTCCCAAGATTGAGGAAGAGCCATGTGTGCAAACGCCTTCAGTAGGATTTAGGCATGCCCAAGACATGCTCGCCAACATACGACAGGATGAGGTTGGTCGAGATGGGGGCCACTTGGTACAAGCGGGTCTCGCGGAACTTGCGCTCGATGTCGTATTCGGCCGCAAAGCCAAAGCCGCCATGGGTTTGCAGGCAAACGTTGGCCGCCTCCCACGAGGCATCGGCGGCCAGCAATTTGGACATGTTGGCCTGGGCCCCACACGGTTGCTGGGCATCAAACAGGCGGGCTGCTTCGTAGCGCATCAGGCTGGCGGCTTCGACGTTGACAAAGGCCCGGGCGATCGGGAACTGGATGCCCTGGTTTTTCGCAATTGGACGGTCAAACACCACGCGCTGGTTGGCATAGTCCTTGGCCTTGTCCACAAACCAGTAACCGTCGCCAATGCACTCGGCCGCGATCAGGATACGCTCGGCGTTCAGGCCATCGAGGATGTATTTGAGCCCCTTGCCTTCTTCGCCAATGCGGTTTTCAACCGGGATTTCCAGGTTGTCGATGAAGATTTCGTTGGTCTCGTGGTTGACCATGTTGCGGATCGGGCGCACTGTGATCGATTTGCCCACGGCCTCGCGCAAGTCCACCAGAAACACCGACAGGCCTTCGGATTTTTTCTTGACTTCAGCCAGGGGCGTGGTGCGTGCCAGCAGCAGCATGTAGTCCGAATGCTGCAGCCTCGATGTCCAGACCTTTTGGCCGTTGACGATGTAACGGTCGCCTTTGCGCTCGGCAAAGGTCTTGAGCTGGGTGGTGTCCGATCCGGTGGTGGGCTCGGTCACCGCCATCGACTGCATGCGCAACTCACCGCTGGCAATCTTGGGCAGCAGCGCTTGTTTTTGCGCCTGAGAGCCGTGGCGCACCACGCAGCCCATCACGTACATCTGGCCATGGCAGGCACCCGAGTTGCCGCCAGCCCGGTTGATCTCTTCCATGATCACGCTGGCTTCGACCAGGCTCAGGTTGGAGCCGCCGTATTCCTCCGGGATCAAGGCCGACAGCCAGCCAGCCGAGGTCAAGGCCTGAACGAATTTTTCGGGAAAAGCGCGGGCCTCGTCGATCTCTTGCCAGTAGCGCGAGTCGAATTGGGAGACCACGCTGCGCACGCCGTCGCGCAGGGATTCAAAGTTGTTGTCTGTGTGCATGGTGTTCTCAGTTGGGTGCGTATTGTTGGCCGCCGTCGACGTGCAAGACTGTGCCGCTCAGGTAGCCGCACACGGGGGATGAGCAGTGGACGGCCAATCGGGCGATTTCATCGGGTTCGGCCAAACGGCCAAACGGCAATTTTTGGGTCATCTCCTGCCAGCGCGAGGCATCGCCCAGTTTACTGGCCGCTTGCTGCTTGAGCACGCCTTCGATGCGGTCGCTGCGGGTGGGGGAGGGGTTGATGCCGAACACACGCACGCCCTTGCGCACGCTGCCCGCGCCAATGCCTTGGGTGAACGAGATCAGAGCGCCATTGGCTGCAGAGCCGCAGATGTATTCGTAGCGCGGTGCCGCCCCGGCCATGCCGATGATGTTGCAAATCACGCCTGAGCCGCGCGACTCCATGGCCCCCAGATACAGGCGGGTGAGGTTGATGTAGCTGAACAGCTTGAGTTCCCACGACGCACGCCATGCGTCTTCGGCGATGTCGTGGACGCTGCCGCCCGGAATGGCGCCAGCGTTGTTGACCAGAATATCTGCAGCCGGAAACAACTTGAACAAGGCGCGGTCTGAGCCGGGTTGGGACAAATCGATTTCCGCGATGGCGGGTGCTGGCAAGCCCTCTTTGGCAAAAGCAGCCAGGGCGGCGTCCAGGTTGCTGCGTTGGCGCGAGACCAGCACGGGCTTCGCACCTTCGCGGGCAAAGTTCAGCGCAATGGCCAGACCGATGCCTTTGGAGCCACCTGTGACGATGACTTGTTTTTGGTCGAGTTCGAGGTTCATGCAAAAGGCCTGCAAAAGGGGCAAGTCAATGGGCTTGCCCGGGTTTCAAAATCAAGACAGCGCCTGGGGGTTGCGCATCCCCATCAGGCGTTGGGCGCGGGCACCTGTGCGGTGTACCAGTCGGCAATCTGCCCGCCGGTCTTGAAGCACACTTGGGGTGACTTCATCAGCAAGTCCAGCATGCGCTCAAAGCTGGCAAAGCGGTGAGGCACGCCAATCAGGTGCGGGTGCAGGCCGATGGCCAACACGCGTGGGTGTGTGGTCGCTTCGCGCTCAAACAAAGCCAATGTCCGTGCCAGGCGTTCGTACATGTCGTCGCTGGTGTGTTTCTCGATGGCGTAAACAATCGAGTCGTTGATTTCCAGGTTGTAGGGCAAGGCCAACAAAGGGCCGTTGCGCGTTTGCATCCAACTGGGCACATCGTCCACCACCCAGTCAAAAACGTAATCCACGCCTTGCTTTTTGAGCAACTCGGGGGTGTCGTGTGTTTCGCGCAAGCCAGGGCTGAGCCAGCCTCTGGGGCGTTGGCCCGTGAAGCGCTCGATCATGTCCAGACTCATCGCGATCAATGATTCCTCGGACTCGCCTTGGTTGTGGTTCAGGCTTTTTTGGTGCACGCCATGGCCAATGAACTCCCAGCCTGCGTCGTGCATGGCTTGCGCCGCTTGGGGGTACGCGGTGATGACCCCGGCATTGAAGCTGGTGGAGGCGGGCAGGCCACGGTCTTGGATGGCCCGCAGGATGCGCGGCAGACCGGCCCGCATGCCGTAGTCGGCCCAGCTGAAGTTGGGCACATCGGGCACCGTCTCTTTGCCGTGTGGCGGTGTGATGATGGTGCGCGGCATGCTCGACTCGAACTGCCAATGCTCCACGTTCACCACCAAGTGCACCATGATGGCGCCTTCAGGCGCGGCCTTGAGGGCGGGTCCATCGTTGGAGAATCGGTAGGGAATGCGGGGGTTGGCCATGTCAGTGTCGAATGAGGTTGAGGATGTCGAGCTTGAGCGCAGCAAAGGTCTCGCTGGCCGTGTCGGCCACGGTGCGTGGACGCGCCAGTGGCACGGTGATCTTGGTCTGGATGCGGCCCGGGCGGGCCGACATCACGTAAATCGTGCTGGCCAAAAAGATCGCTTCATCGATGTCGTGCGTGACAAAGATGATGGTGGGCTTGAGCTTTTGCCACACGGTGAGCAGAAGCTCTTGCATGGTCAGACGGGTTTGTGCATCCAGCGCACCAAAGGGCTCATCCATCAGCAACACGCGTGAACCCAGTGTCAGGATGCGGGCAATGCCCACTCGCTGGCGCATACCGCCCGACAGCTGAACGGGCAGATGGTTCTTGAAATCGCTCAGGCCCACGATCTTGATCATTT
>JBIKSF010000138.1:0-4398 GCA_044348785.1 Limnohabitans sp. | reverse complement strand
ACGGCATGGACGACTATGTGGAAATCAAATACCTCTGCATGGGTGACATCCTGAAGTGATGCCAACCCCAAGATCAGCGCAAAGGCACAACTTAGGCTGAGGGTTGCGCGCCCTCTTGCCTCAGTCGTGGCGAAAAGGCACCTTGAATTCGAAATCTTGCAGCAAAGCACGGTGAACCCAAGCCACCGAGTCTGCCCAAGCCGGCTCAGCGCGCACACTCCACTCCACAAAAGGGGCCAGATAGGGTTTGTCTGCCCAAAGCGCAGGACTGGCCACCCGTTGATAGGCGGGTGATGAGGTCCACACATTACCGGGCCACCAACTCAGCGCCATGCACAGCACCGTCAAGGCCGAAAGCAACCATGGCTTACAGAGCTGCAAAAGCCGGTCTTGCCCGGTGGCCATCAACAGCCAGGTGAAACAACCCGCAAACAGTTGACACAGATTGAGCAATCCAAACATCAACGAAGCGGCCAGCACCACTGGCGTCATGACGGTTTTTCGGTAGGCCGCAACCTTTTGCGCCTGGGTGATTTGCGGGGAAAAAAAGCTGCTCATCAGTTGCGCCGCACCTGAATCCGAGTCCAGATCTTCAGGGTACAAGCCAGCCACCGAAGAGGCCCACAAAGCACTCATCACAGGTCGTATCTCTGAAGGTGCCGGGCTGTTCAGCAAGGTTTCGCCTCGAAGCAAAATGCGTCCATTGAGCGCTTCCTGCGTGCTCATTTGCGATTTCCAGCTCATCGTCAAGTCTTGCTCGTCGGCCCGCGCCACGATGGTGTCCACCAAAGCTTTTTGCACATGCCACATGCTGAGCAAACCCAGCGCACAGCACATCACCAGGAGTAAAACCCTCGACCGCACCCAGTTGTCAAGCCAACGCATCAACAACAAAGCCAAACCCAAACCAGAAACGATACGCCCCCAGATCTCAATATCGTTCAATTGGACCGTGGTGGTGTTCATTCGCAAATCACCCGCCAATTCGAGCAGCCGGTGATTGAAGGACAACTCCAAGACGGTGTAACCGGCCAGCAAAAACAAAAACCAAGGCTGTAAGTTCAAGGCTTGGTTTTTGGGGGAAGGGCTGAGCATCGGTTGATTTTAACTTTGTGCTCTTTGATGACGGGTCTTGCGACATGCCAAAGAGATTAGAATTCGACCTTCGCGGGTGTCGTTCAATGGTAGGACTCTTGCTTCCCAAGCAAATAACGTGGGTTCGATTCCCATCACCCGCTCCAGTTTTAATGCCGCATTCAAGAAGGCCCCGCAAGGGGCCTTCGGCATTTAGATTCCCCGCCCAGAGCACTTGGCCCTCATCCATGCACATCACCGTCAACGAAGAACTCAAAGCCTACATCGATCCGCTCACACCCGACGAACACGCGGCGCTGGAGCGCAGCATCTTGGCCGAAGGTTGCCGCGACGCGCTGGTGTTGTGGGGCGATGTGCTGGTGGACGGACACAATCGCTATGGCATTTGCCAAAAGCATGGCCTGCCCTTTCAGACGGTTCAGAACACGCGCTTTCAATCGATGGAAGACGTGCACCTGTGGATGATCGACCAACACCTGGGACGCCGCAGCGTGTCGGATTTTCAGCGCGGCTTGCTGGCCTTGCGCAAGCGCGAAATTCTGGCTGCGCGGCGTGCTCAGGTCATCGCAGCCACCGCCGAATCAAGTACGGCATCTCCGCACGATGCGCCGAATGTCGCGCCCAAAGACACCGGGGTTGGTGAGACCAACCCGCTCAAGAGCCGCGCCGACATCGCCAAAGCCGCCCGTCTGAGCAGCAGCCAGGTGGTGCAAATTGAGAAAATACAAAAACAAGCAGCGCCTGAACTGGTGGCCGCTGTCAAGGCTGGTGCCATTTCCATCAACGCCGCAGCGGCCGTGGCCAGTCTGCCTGCTGAAGAACAAAAATCAGCCGTGCTCGCTGGCAAGGCCGAACTCAAACAAGCCGCCAAACGCGTTCGCGAGGTAAACCGCAAGCTGCCCCACGAGAGCGAGACAGACTCATCGGGATTGCACAAGGACGATCAGGACCTGCAAGAACGAGTGAACGCATTGACCGCAGAAAATCTGGCTCTGCGTGCACAAGTGGCTGAGCTTCAGGCTAGGCTGATGGTCTGAACTCAGCGGCTTCTGACACCTTCCTGCAGTGCCACGGTGGTGGCGCTGGCATCCGGCAAGCGCAGCCGAACACCCTGGAAAAAAAGTTGGGCTTGTTCTGGGTGCTCAAAATGAACCCGCCAAGGCGCTGAGCCGTAGACACTGCGGGCTTCGCTCGACTGCAAGGACAGAACAGTGCTGCGGCCTGCACCATCAACCACGCAAATGGCACCTGATTTCTGCGCCACAAGGTACACCATGTCGCCAGCTTTACTGGGACTGGCCGGCGTGAGCACGGCAGCCGTCTGATTGTTTTGGCACAGGTCAGCCCCGCTGGCAGTCTTTTCAGATGGAAGGGCTGCTGGTGCAGCCAAAGTTTGCGGAGCAGCCAAAGCGACAGCTGCTGCCACTGCTGCTGATGAGGGCTTTGCAGAGACCACTGGGGCAGCCTCTGGCTGGGGAGCCGGGGCTAAAAAGGAGGTCGATGCTTGCCACAGTGATCTGACACTGCCGAGCGAAACTTGGTGTTGGAGCCACGCCAAACCTGCAACCAACAAACCCATGGCCAACAACAAGCCCAGCAACCAGCGGGGTGGGCGAGAAAAAAACGATGGGGCTTGAGCGGCTTTGGCTCTTTGCAGTGACAACTCCACCAGCTCTTCCACCACAGAAGGCCCGCCTGCCCAGGGCGTATCGTCCATCAGACGAATCACCGAAGAAGGATCACCTCCCAGCAAGTTGGCTACCTTGCGAGCTGCATTTTCTTTGATGGCCGGTGTATAAAAAAGTGTTGTCCCACCCGACTCCAATTGGAGAATTTGAGCCACAGACAAGTTAGCACGGCTGGCCAGCGCGGTGACATCACACTGCTGGGAGACTCGCCATTCACGAAGCAGCTCGCCTCGGACGCGATCTGTAGGGGGGTTCGACATTCTGTCCGCCAGAAAAAAAACCCATTTTGCATGAGGATTAGTCGATATTGAATAAGGAAAAACCCAGAAACGATCCGTTTATTTTCCTTTTGGTTTCAATAATTCGATAAATGCATCAGATATAAAAAAAACCGCAACGAATTGCGGTTTTGATGTGCGTGAGCGAAATGTGATCAGAAAATCAGCTTCACACCTGTCTTGCTTTGCAGCAACTCTGGCGTCACGCCTGGGGCCAGCTCCACCACTTTCAGGCCCGCATCGGTCACGTCCATCACGGCCAAGTCGGTGATGATGCGGTCAACCACGCCCTTGCCGGTCAGCGGCAATGTGCACTCGGGCAGGATCTTCATGTCTTCGGTGCCGTCTTTCTTTTTGGCCACGTGTTCCATCAAGATGATCACGCGCTTGACGCCCGCCACCAAGTCCATCGCGCCGCCCATGCCCTTGACCATCTTGCCGGGGATCATCCAGTTGGCCAGGTCTCCTTTGTCGGTGACTTGCATCGCACCCAGAATCGACAAGTTGATCTTGCCGCCACGGATCATGGCAAACGACTGCTCGCTGCCAAAAATCGACGAGCCTTTGATGGTGGTCACCGTTTGCTTGCCCGCGTTGATCAGGTCGGCATCGACTTCGTCTTCGTTCGGGAAGGGGCCAATGCCCAGCATGCCGTTTTCGCTTTGCAGCCAGACTTCTTTGTCTGCAGGCACAAAGTTAGCCACCAGCGTGGGGATGCCGATGCCCAGGTTCACATAAAAACCGTCTTCCAGTTCATGTGCCGCACGGGCGGCCATTTGGTCTTGACTCCAGCTCATATCAGACTCCCGCCTTTTCAGTGATGGTGCGTTTTTCGATGCGCTTTTCCGGTCTCGCGTTCAACACGATGCGGTGCACATAAATGCCGGGCAGGTGCACGCTGTCGGGGTGCATCTCACCGGTCTCGACGATCTCTTCGACCTCGACCACACAAATCTTGCCCGCCATGGCCACTGCCGGGTTGAAGTTGCGCGAGGTGTAGCGAAACTGCAGGTTGCCAGACTTGTCGGCGCGGTGCGCCTTGACCAGCGACACATCGGGCACCAAAGAGCGCTCCATCACATAGGTCTCGCCGTCAAACTCGCGCAGCTCCTTGCCTTCAGCCACCAAGGTGCCCACACCGGTCTTGGTGAAAAAGGCCGGGATGCCCGCGCCGCCCGCACGCAGCTTCTCGGCCAACGTGCCTTGGGGCGTGAACTCCAAAGCCAGCTCGCCCGCCAGGTACTGGCGCTCAAACTCTTTGTTCTCTCCCACATAAGAAGAAATCATCTTCTTGATCTGGCGGGTTTGCAGCAACAAGCCCAGACCAAAATCGTCCA
>JBIKSF010000004.1:0-46685 GCA_044348785.1 Limnohabitans sp. | reverse complement strand
CTGTTCTACTTTAATTTTTTCGCCAGCGACAACACGATACTGTTTGCCACCGGTTTTTATGACCGCGTACATATTAGACCTCTTGAATGGAAGTTTCCAAGGGCTGATCCCCAAGGAACCGGCGATTTTAGCACGATCCCGTACGCAGAGGCAACCATCTAGGCTGTCACCGCATCACAGGCCCGGAACCGATCTACCCGGTCCCTATAATGCATGCTGTTACAAAACCCACCCCGTTAACTGCCCTCACCACCCCGGTCGTGGCGGGACACCCAGCCGGATCCTCCATTTGTCTGCCTCTGAACACAGCACAGCCGCCGTCTTGGAACTGGTCGCCCCAGACATGGCCGAAGTCGACCGGGTGATCGCCCAACGGCTCGATTCCGGCGTGCCCTTGGTGGGTGAGGTGGCGCGTTACATCATCTCTGCTGGCGGTAAACGCCTGCGTCCGGTACTTTTGCTCTTGACTTGCGGCGCATTGGGTTACACCGGCAGCCAACGCCACAACTTGGCAGCTGTTGTCGAATTCATCCACACCGCCACCTTGCTACACGACGATGTGGTGGACGAATCCACCTTGCGGCGCGGACGCCCCACCGCCAATGAAAGCTTTGGCAACCCCGCCAGCGTGTTGGTGGGTGACTTTTTGTATACCCGCGCTTTTCAGATGATGGTTGATGCGGACAGCATGCGGGTCATGCAAACCCTGGCCGACGCCACCAACGTGATCGCTGAGGGCGAAGTTCTGCAACTGATGAACATGCATGACGCCTCACTCGACGAAGAAGGCTATTTGCGCGTCATCCGATCCAAAACGGCCAAACTGTTTGAAGCCAGCGCACGCCTCGGGGCGATTTTGGCGTGCAGCCCCGCTGCCACCGAGGACGCTTGTGCCCAGTACGGCCAGGCCTTGGGCACGGCGTTTCAAGTGATCGACGATGTGCTCGATTACGACGGCAATGCCGCCGAAATGGGGAAAAACTTGGGCGATGACCTGCGTGAAGGCAAAGCCACCTTGCCTTTGATTTTGGCCATGCAGCTGGGCAGCGACGCCCAAAGACAAACCGTGCGCGAAGCGATTGAAACCGGCAGCGTGGAGCGCTTGGCCGACATCGTGACCATCGTGCGCGAAACCGGCGCACTGGAAGCCACACGCAATGCGGCAGCATCTGAGGCCCAACGCGCCATCGGCGCGGCCATGCAGCTACCGGACAACACACACCGCCAAGCCATGGTGATGCTTGCATCCCAGCTGCTGAACCGCAGGACCTGATGGTCTTTTCCCACGCCCGATCTCGTATGTCTGGCTCATCGCCTGACTGATCGACTGACCCATGAAAATCAACCAAGTCAACGCTTTGGCAGTTTTGAGCTGGTTTTGTCTCTGGGGTGTGGGGGCAAACGCCACCCCCAAGTGGGAGTCCATTGCCCTCAACGAGCAAGGTACGTTTTACATAGACACCAAGTCCATCTCTGAGGAAGACGGTCGTAAAAAAGTGTGGAGCATCTTGGATTACAAGAAACAACAGCTCACCGGTGACGGCAAACCCTACCTGTCCTTACAGTCTCAGGTTGAAATCAATTGCAAGAAGAAGATGGCTCGTGTTTTGCACATGACCTATTACTCCGGTCCCATGCAGACAGGGAAAACGGTGTACCGCCAAGGCATGTTGCATGAATGGATGGTCATCGACCCATCCTCACCCATTCACAAAATTGCACGGAAAATTTGCTGACCGGGGCCTTGACGGGCTCAGTCTCAATGGCCGGTGTCGCGCAATCGGATCACCTCTTCGCGCAGATCATGGGCCCATGTACGGCGATCGCGGCCATGGGCATTCTGCAGATCACCAAAATGGACCACGGCCGTGATGCCAGGTGCTTTGAGCGTGCGCCACATGGAGCCAATCAAGGTGTCATCCCCGATGTAACAAGGTGCGAAAGTGATTTCACGGCTTTGATTGTCAATAAATTGAAGCGACATGGGCTGCACGGGCGCCTGGGCTTGAATCGCCGACTGGATCAAATTGGCGTGGAAAGGGAGCAAATCACGCCCGTCACTGGTGGTGCCCTCCGGGAAAATGGCCACCACATCGCCCTCTTGCATGGCGTTGGCAATGTCATTAACCATACGCAAAGCGTCTTTACGGCTCGTCCGTTCAATGTAAAGAGTTCCAGCCCCTGTGGCCAACATACCGACCAGCGGCCACTCGCGGATGTCAGATTTGGAGACAAATCGGCAGTGCCTGGCCGCGTGAATGACCAGGATGTCCAACCAGGAGATGTGATTGGCCACCATGAGTGCCGGGCCATTGGCTACCGGTTGGCCCAGCACCCGCAAATGGATGCCCCACAGCGCTAGAAATTGCATCGCCCAGGCTTGCACACGCATTTCCCGCTGCTCGGGACTGAGCTGTGGAAAACGGATGTAAATAGTCCACATGCCCATGAAGACATGCCATAGCCCCCTTACGAATTTCCAAACAGCGATCAAAGAACTCATCTGAGCAGCACCCTGTTTCAGAGTGATCAAGTGGACTCAAACGCCACTTGCCCGCCGACCACCGTGGCCCGCACGCGGCCGGGTAACTCGTAGCCAGAAAACGGCGTGCTCTTGCCCTGGCTGCGCAGTGCAGCGTCGCGCACCAACCAATGCCCTTCGGTGGACAGCACGCAGACATCGGCCACGCCGCCCACCGCCAGATGGCCCACCGAATCTTGCAAGCTGCCCAGGGTGTTGCCCAGCACGCGGGACGGGTCGGCGGTGATGTGCGAGAGCACTTGCTGCACAGGCAAACCAGCCTCCTGGCCCCATTTGAGCGCTAGGCTCCAGAGCAGCTCCATGCCGGTGGCACCGGGCTCGGCTTCGGCAAAGGGCAAGGCCTTGGCGTCGGCGTCGACCGGGGTGTGGTCCGACACCAGCACATCGATCGTGCCGTCGGCCAAGCCTGCGCGCAAGGCGTCGCGGTCACGCTGCTGGCGCAGCACGGGCGTCAGGCGCGCACGGCTGTCAAAGAAACCCATATCGGCGTCGGTCAGGTGCAGCGAGTTGATGCTCACATCGGCCGTCACGGGCAGGCCCTCGGCCTTAGCCTTGCGGATCAGCTCCACCCCTTGGGCGCTGCTGATGCGGCACAGGTGCACGCGGGCACGGGTGCTGCGCACCAGCTCAAAAATCGTGTGCAAAGCGATCGTCTCGGCAGCCACCGACACGCCAGACAAACCCATGCGCGTGGCCAGCGGGCCGCTGGCGGCCACGCCTTTGCCCAAGTGCAGCTCTTGGGGACGCAACCACACGGTGAAGCCAAAAGTGCTGGCATATTGCAAGGCGCGTTGCAGCACTTGGGTACTGGGGATCGGCACCTCGGCCTGAGAAAAACCCACACAACCGGCGGCAGTCAGCTGACCCATTTCGGTCAGCACATCGCCTTTCAGGCCGACCGTCAATGCGCCCAGAGGCAACACACGGGCCTGGTGCAGTTTTTCGGCGCGGTAGCGCAGCATCTCGACCAGGCCAGGTTCGTCCAGCACCGGCTCGGTGTCGGGCGGGCAAACCAGGCTGGTCACGCCACCGGCCACAGCAGCGGCCATTTCGCTCTCGAGCATGCCCGCGTGCTCTTGGCCAGGTTCGCGCAGGCGCGCAGCCAGGTCCACCAGACCCGGGGCCACGATGCAGCCTTGGGCGTTGATCACGCGGTTGGGCTTGAAGTCGGCGGGCAACTGCCCGATGGCCACGATGCGGCCGGCGGCAATCGCCACATCGGCGGTTTGGTCAAAGCCGCTGGCGGGGTCGATCACGCGGCCGTTTTGGATGAGAAGTTTCATCTTTTTTTCCTTGTCGGCTGGTGGTTAAGCGACGTTGCCTGCGACGATGCTCATCACCGCCATGCGCACGGCGATGCCAAAGGTCACCTGCGGCAAGATCACGCTTTGCTGGCCATCGACCACCGCCGAGTCGATCTCGACCCCGCGGTTGATCGGGCCCGGGTGCATGACGATGGCGTCGGGCTTGGCCAGCTGGAGTTTTTCAGGGGTCAGGCCAAAGCTTTGGAAATACTCTTGGCTAGAAGGCAAGAGCGCGCCACTCATGCGCTCGTTTTGCAGGCGCAGCATGATGACCACGTCACAGCCCTTGATGCCCTCTTCGAGGTTGTTGAACACGCGCACGCCCATTTGGGCCATGTCGGCGGGCACCAAAGTTTTGGGGCCGACCACACGCACTTCGGCACAACCCAGCGTGGTCAGGGCGTGGATGTCTGAGCGCGCCACACGCGAGTGCAGCACGTCACCCACGATGGCCACGGTGAGGTTGGCAAAGTCTTTTTTGTAATGCCGGATGGTGTACATGTCCAGCAGTGCCTGTGTGGGGTGGGCGTGGCGGCCATCACCCGCATTGACCACGTGCACATGGGGCGCGACGTGCTGGGCGATCAAATAAGGCGCTCCCGATTCGCTGTGGCGCACCACAAAGATGTCGGCGGCCATGGCCGACAGGTTGGCAATGGTGTCGAGCAGCGACTCGCCCTTGGCTGCAGACGAGCGAGCAATGTCGAGCGTGTACACATCGGCCGACAGGCGGGTGGCGGCGATGTCAAAAGTGGTGCGGGTGCGGGTGCTGTTTTCAAAGAACAGGTTGAAGACGCTTTTGCCGCGCAAAAGGGGCACCTTTTTGACTTCGCGGTCGCTCACGCTGACAAAGCTCGACGCGGTGTCGAGGATGTGCGTGAGGATGTCCTTGGACAGGCCTTCGGTGGAGAGCAGGTGGATCAGCTCGCCGTTTTTGTTGAGTTGGGGGTTATTGCGTTTGTAGAGCATGTTTTTTCACCTCGTGGCCTGTGGAAGCGCTTTCAAGAAAGCGGGGCTTTGATCTCCACTTCAAAACTGAATCGACCCGCCTCGTCCCGGGCCAGCGCCAGCGATTGGGACTCGGGCAAGGCCACGCGGGCGGCAGCAAAGTCGGCCTGAATGGGCAATTGCCGTCCACCCCGGTCCACCAGCACGGCCAGCTGCACCCGGGCGGGGCGACCGTAGTCAAAAATTTCGTTGAGCACCGCACGGATGGTGCGGCCGGTGTAGAGCACGTCGTCCAGCACCAGGATGTCGGCACCATCCACCTCAAATGGCAAGCTGGTCTGCCCACCGGCCGACAAGCCGCGCTGGGCAAAGTCATCGCGGTGCATGACCGAGGACACCTGCCCCGACTCGCCGCTCAGGTCCAAGTCGCGCTGCAGGCGCTCGGCCAGCCAGGCACCGCCCGAAGTGATGCCGACCAAGCGGGTGTTGGCCTGGCACAGGCTGCGCACGCCGCGCAGCAGTTCTTGGTACAGGGCCTCTGCATTCAAAGCCAAAGCACTCATGGCAGGCTCCTTAAAAATTGTTCAAGAATGATCGCCGCCGCCGCCGCATCGGCGTCTTTGGCCCCATAAGAATGGGCTTCGGTGGTGGTGTAGCGCTCGTCCACCTCGTAGACCGACAGGCCAAAACGGCCTCGCAACTGGCGGCCAAACTTGCGGGCGCGCAAGGTGTTTTCATGCTCGCCGCCATCGGGGTGGAGGGGCACACCGATCACCAGCGCGTCGGGCTGCCACTCCTTGATGCGTTTGGCGATGTGTTCAAAGCGGGCATCACCCTCGGCGGCAATCGTGCCTTGCGGCGTGGCCGACCTCATCAGGCGATTGCCCACGGCCACGCCGGTTCGCTTGAGGCCATAGTCAAAGGCCAGAAAACTCTGGTGTTGGGCAGGGACGGTGTTATCGGGGGTGCTGTTCATGCATGCCCCGCATCAGGCGAGAGCATCCAGCTTTTGAGGCCCAGCAGGTCCAGGGCGCGGTCGTAGCGCTCGGCCATGGGCACCTCAAAAATCACTTCGGCCGAGGCGGGCACGGTCAGCCAGGTGTTTTCGCCCAGCTCGGATTCAAGCTGACCTTCGCCCCAAGACGAATACCCCAGCGTGACCAGCACGCGGCGCGGGCCTGCGCCAGAGGACAGGGCTTCGAGGACATCGCGCGAGGTGGTCATCTCGAGCCCACCTGGCACGGTGAGCGTAGAGGCGTAGGCCGAGCCTTCTGGTTCGGGCTTGTCCGTGCTCAGCGGGTCGCTTAAGGGCGCGCGCAAGGGATCGTGCAGCACAAAGCCACGCTCGGTCTGCACCGGCCCGCCCTGGCCCACGGGGTTTTGCATCAGATCTTCGCGGCGCAAGGGCAGCTCCACCTTGTCAAACAAGAGGCGCATGCTGATGTCGGAGGGTTTGTTGATGATCAGACCCATGGCCCCCCGGGCGCTGTGCTCGCACATGTAAATGACGCTGCGGGCAAATGTCTCGTCCTCCAACCCGGGCATGGCGATCAGAAAATGATGCTTGAGGTCAATGGAGGCAGAATCGGCGGTCATGCACCGATTTTAGCGGCCTCGTTTCTGCGGAGGGGGTCACGGCTGCATTGTTTGACTCAAACCGGCATACCCCGATGGAAACCCCTTTTTCTTGTGGCCTGGTCTGGCTGCGGCGCGACCTGCGCGTGAGTGACCACGCGGCTCTGCACCAGGCCCTGAAGCATTGCCAGCGGGTGCATGTGGTGTTCGTGTTCGACACCGAAATTCTGGACGCCCTGCCCCGCGCCGACCGCCGAGTCGAGTTCATCCGCGAGTCGCTGGTCGAAGTCGATGCCTGCTTGCGGGAAATGTCGGGCCACCCGCAGGCGGGCCTGATCGTTCGCCACGGCGTGGCCAAGGACAAAATCGTCAAGCTGGCCCAGCACCTGCAGGCGCAAGCGGTGTTTGCCAACCACGACGACGAGCCCCCGGCCCTGGCGCGCGACATCCAGGTGCGCGGTCACCTGGCGGACCACGGCATCGTGCTGCACACCTTCAAGGACCATGTGGTGTTTGAGCGCAACGAGGTGCTGACCCAGATGGCCAAGCCCTTCAGCGTGTTCACGCCCTACAAAAACGCCTGGCTGAAAAAAATCACGCCCGAAGACCTGCAGGCTTTCGAGGTGGCACCAATGGCGGGTCGCCTGGCCCCACGCCCCGATGACTTGGCGCAGCCGGTGCCAAGCCTGCACGACATCGGCTTTGAGCCCACCAACCTGCAGGCCCTGAAAATCCCCACCGGCGAGTCGGGCGCGCAGGCCTTGCTGCAAGACTTTTTGTCCCGCATCGACCAGTACGAAGACACACGCAACTTCCCGGCCGTCAAAGGTCCCAGTTATTTGAGCGTGCATTTGCGCTTTGGTACGGTGTCGATCCGCCAGCTGGCCCGCGAGGCGCACCCGCGCATGCTGGCGGGCAGCACGGGGGCCAGTGTGTGGCTGTCGGAATTGATCTGGCGCGACTTTTATGTGCAGGTGCTGCACAACTTTGCCCATGTGGGCCAGGGGCAAAGCTTCAAGCCCGACTACGACGCCATCCGCTGGGAACATGGCCCCCACGCCCACAAGTTGTTTGACGCCTGGTGCGAAGCGCGCACCGGCTACCCGCTGGTGGACGCGGCCATGCGCCAAATCAACCAAACGGGTTACATGCACAACCGCCTGCGCATGGTGGTGGCGAGCTTTTTGGTCAAGGATTTGGGCATCGACTGGCGCTGGGGCGAAAAGTACTTTGCCACCCACCTGAACGACTTTGATCTGTCGGCCAACAACGGCGGTTGGCAGTGGGCCAGCTCCAGTGGGTGCGATGCTCAACCGTATTTCCGAATCTTCAACCCCATCAGCCAAAGCGAGAAGTTCGACCCCGAGGGCAAATTCATACGTCGCTACGTGCCCGAATTGGCGGAGTTACCGACCAAGGAATTGCATGCGCCTTGGTTGGCCAAACCGCTTGAGTTGCAAGCGGCGGGGGTGGTGATCGGTAAAACCTACCCAGCCCCCATCGTCGACCACGCCCAAGCCCGCGAAAAGACGCTGACCCGGTATGCAGTAGTCAAGAAAAGCGCCGACTGATCAGATGGCGACCATCTCGAAGTCTTCCTTGCGGGCCGCGCATTCGGGGCAAGTCCAGTTCATGGGCACGTCTTCCCATTTGGTGCCAGGGGCGATGCCGCTATCGGGGTCACCTGCGGCTTCGTCGTAGATCCAGCCGCAAATCAGGCACATCCAAGTTTTGTGTTCCATCACAGTGTCGCAATCAGAGAGTCGAATAGAATGATTTGATTGTATCGGCCCATTCCCCACGCGCCCGGCTTCGGGTGTCATGGCCCTGACATTTGACCTTCAATGACCGATCCCAAGCCCGCTACCGCCGACATCGAACAACTTCCAGATGACGAAGAATCGGCCTCTTTAGCCTGTGTGCTGTCCTTCAATGCCAACGACCCCAGCGGTGCGGGCGGCCTGGGCAGTGACGCGGTGGCCATGGCTTCGGTGGGCGCGCACTGCATGCCGATTTGCACCGGCACTTATGTGCGCGACACCAGCGGCATCACCGACTTTTTTGCACTCGACGACGAAGCCGTGCACGACCAAGCCCGGGCCGTGGCCGAAGACGTGCCGGTGCAGGTCATCAAAGTGGGCTTTGTCGGCACCCCCGAGAGTCTGGCGGTGATTGCCGAGTTGTCGGACGACTACGACGGTGTGCCGGTCGTGGCCTACATGCCCAACCTGTCGTGGTGGGAAGAAGACAAGATCGACGCCTATTTGGACGCTTTTCGTGAACTGCTGCTGCCGCAAACCAGTGTACTGGTGGGCCACCACAGCACACTGCGCCGCTGGCTGCTGCCCGACTGGAGCGGAGATCGCAACCCCGGCCCGCGCGACATCGCCAAAGCGGCGGCCGAGTTGGGCGTGCCTTACACCCTGGTGACCGGGCTGCCCTTGCCCGAACAACACATCGACAACGTGCTGGCCTCGCCCGAGACCGTGCTGGCCCACGAAAAGTTTGAACGCATTGAGGCGGTGTTTGCGGGCGCAGGCGACACGCTCACCGCAGCTCTGGCCGCCTTGCTGGCCACTGGCATGGACCTGCCCGAAGCCACCAGCGAGGCCCTGCACTATCTGGACCGGTGCCTGGACGAAGGGTTTCGGCCCGGCATGGGCCAGGTCATTCCAGACCGCCTGTTCTGGGCGCTGCCCGAAGGCGAAGAAACCGATGACGATGGCCCCGAAGTGCATCCGGGGGCCGACTACTTTGAAGTACCTTTCAACGAAACCAAACACTGAAGCCGGAGACAAAAACCATGACCGACCGCAATCAAACCCTTTTTGACCGCGCCGCCCAAGTGATCCCTGGTGGGGTCAACTCGCCTGTGCGCGCCTTTCGCGCCGTGGGCGGCACACCCCGCTTTGTGCAGCGTGCCCAGGGCGCCTATTTTTGGGACGCCAACGGCCAAAAGTACATCGATTACATCGGCTCTTGGGGCCCCATGATCCTGGGCCACGGCCACCCTGCCGTGCTCGAAGCGGTGCAAAAAGCGGCCCTCGACGGCTTCTCGTTTGGTGCACCCACCGAGCGCGAGATCGAGCTGGCTGAAGAGATCCTGAAACACGTGCCGTCCATGGAAATGGTGCGCCTGGTCAGCTCGGGCACCGAAGCGGGCATGAGCGCGCTGCGCCTGGCCCGCGGTGCCACCGGTCGCACCAAGTTCATCAAGTTTGAGGGCTGCTACCACGGCCACGCCGACGCGCTGCTGGTCAAGGCCGGCTCGGGCCTGGCCACCTTTGGCAACCCCACAAGCGCCGGTGTGCCCCCCGAAGTGGTGCGCGACACGCTGGTGCTGGAGTACAACAACATCCAGCAGCTGGAAGAAGCTTTTGCCCTGCACGGCAAGGAACTGGCCTGCGTCATGATCGAGCCGATTGCGGGCAACATGAACTTTGTGCGCGCCAGCGTACCCTTCATGACACGCTGCCGAGAGCTCTGCACACAGCACGGCGCGCTGCTGGTATTTGACGAGGTGATGTCCGGTTTCCGCGTGGCCTTGGGCAGCGCACAAAGCGTGTACGCCAAATTGATCCCCGGCTTCAAGCCCGACATGACAGTGCTGGGCAAAGTGATTGGCGGCGGCATGCCTTTGGCGGCCTTTGGTGGCCCGCGCGAGATCATGCGCCAGTTGGCCCCCACCGGTCCGGTGTACCAGGCAGGTACTTTGAGCGGTAACCCGGTGGCCACCGCTTGCGGCTTGGCCACACTGCGCGAGATCGCCAAACCGGGCTTCTGGGACGCCTTGAGTGCCCGCACACAAAGTTTGGTGGATGGCCTCAAAGGTGCTGCGGCCAGCGCGGGCGTGCCCTTCAGCGCCGACTGCCAAGGCGGCATGTTTGGTTTCTTCTTGCTGCCCGAGTTGGCGCAAAACTACGCCCAAGTCATGACAAGCGACAGCCCCAAGTTCAACAAACTGTTCCACGGTTTGCTGGACGGCGGTGTCTACATCGCGCCCGCTTTGTACGAAGCTGGTTTTGTGAGTGCCGCGCACACCGAAGCCGACATCGCCGAAACCGTGCGTGTGGCAGGCGACGTGTTCAAGACCCTTTGAGCTGAAACATGAAATGCCTCGCCTGTCTGATCTGCATCGGTATGACCGGGCTGAGCAGTCCGGCGCTGGCCGAATTCGATGCCAAGCGCCTGTGGGTCAACGCTGGGTTTTATTCAGCGCACTTTGACACCGACCAAGGTCTGCGCAATGCGAACCCGGGACTGGGCTTTGAATACCGCATTGACGAGACTTGGAGCGCCACGGCAGGACGCTTCATCAATAGCAACAACGCGAACTCCAGCTATGTGGGCGCCTACTACCAACCGTGGACTTTTGCAGGTGTGAAACTCGGCGTGGTGGCTGGCGCCTTCAACGGTTACCCCAAAGCTTTCAACGGTGGGTGGTTCCCGGCTGTGTTGCCTGTGGCCACGCTTGAATCGGGCAATTTTGGCTTGAATGTCGCCTTGGTGCCCCCGATGAAAGACCGGCTCTATGGTGCCGTGAGCTTCCAACTGAAGTTCAGGTTTCAAGACTGAAGCTGATCGGTCATAGACCCAAACCAGCGATAATTCGCCCCTGCATTCACGTCCGGACCGGGCGCTTGCCTATTCCTTTGGACCCCCCTCATGAAAAAGAATTTTCCCCTGCAAGCCGAAGGCAAGCACCCAGACCGCGTGCTGGAAGCCGTCAAGCACGAGATCCGCAAGTACTTCAAGCGCGAACGCAATCGCGACGTGCCCAAAGGTGTGGACTTTTGGGACTTTGACTGCAAAGTGGGCCTGACTGCTGACACCGCCGAGGTGGTGCGGGTGAGCGGCGTGATCGAAGCGGTAGACGGCGCAGCCAAGTCAGGCGCTGCCTCGGTGTACGTGGAGATTTTGAGCAAGCACGGTGTGCGTGTGCTCAAGACGCAAAACCAGGATGGTGGCGAAGACCACTTCGACGATCTCCAACAAGGCTGATCCTGATCCGAGTGGGCTTTTGCCCGATCAGGCGTGCTGCAGTTGCGCTTACTTTGCCAAATCAGCTGCTGCTGCAGCTGCACGCAACTTGTCTTTCTTGCTCAAGCGGGAACCTTTGACGCCCCCATTGCCGGGTGATGGCGGTGGTGGGGTTTCGGTTTGCTCAAAGCCTGGCACTTGCTCCAAAGCGAGTTCCAGGCTTTCGCGCTTCTGGATCAGCTGCCAATGCGCAAGCGCTGCAGCCGTGACAAAGCTCACAGCGTCGCCATGCGCCCCCGCCCTGCCGGTGCGGCCAATGCGGTGGGTGTAGTCGGTGGCTGAGCGCGGCAGGTCGTAGTTGACCACCACGGGCAGCATGGCGATGTCGATGCCGCGTGATGCCAAGTCGGTGGTCACCACCACGTCCCAACGGCCCGCCTTGAATTCGCTCAAGACTTCCTGGCGTGCGCCTTGGCTCATCTCGCCATGGAAAGGCGTGGCGAACACACCGGCCTTGTAGAGCTTGTTCGCCACATGCTCGCAGGCGTAGCGCGTGGCCACAAACACCAGAACCTGCTTCCAGCCGTTTTCGGTGATCAGGTGGCGCAGCAAGGCAGTGCGGCTTTTCTCGTCCACGCGGATGGCGCGTTGCGTGATGTCAGGTTTGTGGCCTTCAAAGGCCTCCACCGTGATGCGCACCGGATCGCGCAGCAAATTGGCGGCCAGCGCCTCCACTTCAGGAGCGAAGGTGGCCGAGAACAACAAGGTTTGGCGCTTGGCAGGCAGCAGCGCCAGCACGCGTTGCAGCTCGTCGGCAAAACCCAAATCCAGCAGGCGGTCCGCTTCATCCAGCACCAAGTGCTGCACATCGGCCAGGCGCAAAGCGTTCTGATCGATCAAGTCGAGCAAACGGCCAGGTGTGGCCACCACGATGTCGGCCCCACCGCGCAGCGCCATCATTTGCGGGTTGACCGAAACGCCGCCAAAGACCGTGTTCACCTTGAGCGACTGCGGCAGCTTGTAGGCCAAGTTGGCCAACACATCGCCCACCTGAACCGCCAACTCGCGCGTGGGGACCAGCACCAGCGTGCGCACAGGGCGGCGAAAGTTGGTCTGCCTGGGCGAGGCCAGCAGGTGCTGCAACAGCGGCAGCGCAAAAGCCAGCGTCTTGCCCGAGCCGGTGGGCGCAGTGGCCCACACATCGGCGGACTTCAAGGCAGCGGGAATCGCCTCGGCTTGGATGGGGGTGGGGGCGTACAAGCCCATGTCACCCACTGCGCGCAAAAGCGCGGGGGTCAGGCCGAGTTGGTCAAAGTTCAAAATAGTCCGATCAATGACGAAAGTGCCGTACACCCGTGAACACCATCGCCACGCCATGCTCGTTGGCCGCATCGATGACTTCTTGGTCACGCATGGAGCCGCCGGGCTGGGCCACACAGGTCGCACCTGCGTCCACCACCACGTCGAGGCCGTCACGGAAGGGGAAGAAGGCGTCGCTGGCGACCACGGTGCCCTGCAGGCTGAGCTTGGCCGCTTCGGCCTTGATGCTGGCAATACGGGCTGAATCGAGGCGGCTCATTTGGCCTGCGCCCACGCCCATGGTCATGCCGTTTTTGCAGAACACAATGGCGTTGGATTTGACGAACTTGGCCACTTTCCAGGCGAACAGCAAATCATGCAGTTCTTCAGGGGTGGGTTGTTTGACGGTGACTATTTTCATTTCGGCCAAAGCCAACTCGTGGTTGTCGGCGCTTTGCAGCAACAGGCCTGAGCCGACGCGCTTGGTTTCCAAAGCGTTGCGCACGTCGCCATAGTTCGCGGGGAGCGCGATTTTCATCAAGCGCACATTGACTTTGCTCTTGAACACGTCGAGTGCTTCGGCGCTGAAGTCGGGGGCCATGAGCACTTCGACGAATTGCTTGCTCACTGCTTCGGCAGCGACTTTGTCCACAGGTCGGTTGAAAGCGATGATGCCGCCGAACGCGCTGGTGGGATCGGTTTGGAAAGCCTTGCTGTACGCCTCGAGCGGGTTCGCACCCACGGCCACGCCGCAGGGGTTGGCGTGTTTGACGATGACACACGCGGTGGTCTCGAAACTCTTCACACATTCCCAAGCGGCATCGGCGTCGGCAATGTTGTTGTAGCTCAGCTCTTTGCCTTGCAGCTGTACGCCAGTGGCCAGCGATCCGGCTGCAGGGGCCAAGTCGCGGTACCAAGCGGCTTGCTGGTGGCTGTTTTCACCGTAGCGCAGGTCTTGCACTTTCACGTATTGCTCGTTGAATTGGCCTGAGAACTGGGCCCGCTCGGGCACGTAGTCTTCGCTCAGCTTCTCGGCTTCAAAGTTCACACTCGACAAGTAGTTGCTGATCGCGCCGTCGTATTGGCTGATGCGGTTGAACGCAGCCATCGATAGGGAAAAGCGCAGTTTGTCGGTCAACTTGCCGTTGGCTTTCAACTCTGCAATCACTTCAGCGTATTGGCTGGCGTCGGTCACGATGCCCACGTCTTTCCAGTTTTTAGCCGCGCTGCGCACCATGGCGGGGCCGCCGATGTCGATGTTCTCGATCGCGTCGGCCAGCGAGCAACCGGGCTTGGCCACGGTGGCTTCAAAGGGGTAAAGGTTGACGATCAACAAATCGATGGTGGCTATGCCATGCGCCTGCAAAGCCGCCATGTGCTCGGGCGTGTCGCGGCGGGCCAGCAGGCCGCCGTGCACCTTGGGGTGCAGTGTTTTGACGCGGCCGTCCAGCATTTCGGGGAAACCAGTGACTTCGGCCACTTCGGTCACGGGCAGGCCTTGCTCGGCCAGCAGTTTGGCGGTGCCGCCGGTAGAGATCAGGCCCACGCCCAGGGCGTGCAGTGCTTTGGCCAGGTCAACGATGCCGGTTTTGTCAGAGACGGAGATGAGGGCTCTCATGGGGACTTTCTTCAAAATTCAGAGGTATTCATGGCGGGGCCGGGATAAAGGGTTCCGGCAGGTATTCAGCGGGGCTTGGCAACGCCAAGCCTATATAGGCTCATTTCAACAAATCGTGTTCGAGCAGTTTCTTGCGCAAGGTATTGCGGTTCAGGCCCAACCATTCGGCCGCGCGCGACTGGTTCTGCCCGGACTGGGTCATCACCACGTCAAGCAGCGGCTTTTCGACCAGCTTGACCAGCATGTCGTAAAGACCTGTGGGATCGGTACCGTCCAGGTCGCGGAAGTAAATGTCCAGGTTGTCCCGGATGCAATTTTCAATGGATTGGGGTTCGCTCATGGCGTTGTCTCTAAATCGGTGCAGGCCTCGGGGCGCAGGGCTTGGCGTTGGGGCAGACGCTCCATCTGATCGGCCATGCCGTCCAAATAAGCGGCCACAGCGGCCAATTGCCCTGCTGCAGTTTCCAAAGTGTTCATGTGTTCGCGAAAGGCGTCGCCACCGGGCAGCGTGCGCACATACCAGCCGATATGTTTGCGGGCCGAGCGCACTCCGGTGTATTCGCCATAAAGGCCATAGTGGTCTTGCAGGTGTTCCAGCAGTGCGCGGCGCACTTCGGCCACCAGCGGCGGAGCCAGGTGTTCGCCCGTACCCAGAAAGTGGCCGATCTCGCGGAAGATCCAGGGGCTGCCCTGGGCAGCACGGCCGATCATCACGGCATCGGCGCCGGTGAACTTCAGCACATCGCGGGCTTTTTCGGGTGAATCCACATCGCCATTGGCGACCACCGGAATGCGCAAGGCGGCCTTGACGGCTGCCACGGTGTCGTATTCGGCCAGGCCTTTGTAGCCTTGCTCGCGGGTGCGTCCGTGCACGGTGATCATCTGCACCCCAGCGCGCTCAGCCGCAAGGGCCAGGCTAAGGGCGTTCTTTTCGGCGTCGCACCAACCGGTGCGCATCTTGAGCGTGACGGGCACGCCGTGGGGCAAGGCTGCCTCGACCACGGCAGAAATGATGTCCAGCGCCAGCGGCTCGTCTTGCATCAGGGCCGAGCCGGCCCATTTGTTGCAGACTTTTTTAGCCGGACAGCCCATGTTGATGTCGATGATCTGTGCGCCCCGATCGATGTTGTAGCGCGCAGCGTCAGCCATCATTTGCGCCTCGGTACCCGCGATCTGCACCGCGATCGGGCCGGGCTCGCCGTCGTGGTTGGCGCGGCGCGAGGTTTTGAGTGAAGCCCACAAATCAGGCCGTGAGGTCACCATTTCGCTCACAGCATAGCCCGCCCCGAACTGCCTGCACAGCTGGCGAAACGGCCGGTCCGTCACCCCCGCCATGGGGGCGACAAACAAGTTGTTCGGCAATAGGTAGGTGCCAATCTGCATGACTGGTGGTCGGAATTTGGTGGGGGAGCCTAAAAAGGAGAAACGATTGTAATTGCTTAATATTTCAGCAACTGACAAAGAAATGTGCTAAGCAAGATGGCGTCCATGTCAGCTGTTTTCATGCTTGGACGGGCAGAGGCTAAACTGACCGTATGGAACTTTGGCTCAATCAATTGCTGCAATGGCTGACCTTGCCTCAACACGGTCTGAGCACGGTCTTTGTGGTGGCTTTCGTGTCAGCGACCTTGTTGCCCATGGGCTCAGAGCCCGCCGTCTTTGGCTTGGTCAAACTCAATCCTGATTTGTTTTGGCAAGCCATTGTGGTGGCCACAGCAGGCAACACCTTGGGCGGCATGTTCAGCTGGTGGATGGGCTGGGGAGCGCACCAAGCTGTGGACCGCTTGAAACAATCCAGCACCCATATACAGGCCCTCAAATGGCTTGAAAAGCTAGGGCCTAAAGCGTGTTTATTGTCCTGGCTGCCTATTGTGGGCGACCCCATTTGTGCGGTAGCGGGCTGGCTGAAAATGCCTTTTTGGTCCTGCGCCCTTTACATGGCCATTGGCAAGTTCGGGCGCTACCTGTTCATGACGGGTGCTTTGATCTGGCTGTTTCCATCTTCATGAAAATGACCAAAATCCTTTTGACAGGCCTCTTGTTGTTGCTGATCGTGGCGGGCGGGATCGGCCTGGCCTGGGCACCCGATCGGCCTGTAGACACCTTGAAAACACGTTGGGCCGCTGAGCCCTCAAGGTTCGTCGAACTGCAAGGGATGCAGGTGCACCTGCGCGACGAGGGCCCCCGGGACGACCCCGAGCCTGTCTTGCTGATTCATGGCACCTCGGCCAGTCTGCACACATGGGATGGCTGGGCGGACGCAATCAAGGGCCAACGCCGCGTCATCCGCATGGACCTGCCTGGATTCGGTCTCACCGGCCCCGCTCCCGATGGCGACTACCGGATGGCACGCTACGCAGACTTCATTGTCGCCCTGATGGACGAACTGGGGGTTCGCCAAGCCGTCTTAGCGGGCAACTCGCTGGGCGGTGGCATTGCCTGGCGCACAGCCGTGCAGCACCCCGATCGCGTCACCCGCTTGGTACTGGTGGATGCCGCCGGATACCCCTTGCAATCGACCTCGGTACCGTTGGGATTTCGACTCGCACAAATCGATTGGCTCAAGCCTGTGATGAGCCGACTCTTGCCCCGGCGCATGATAGAGGCCAGCGTCCGCAATGTGTATGCCAACCCAGACAAGGTCACGCCAGAACTGGTGGACCGCTATTACGAATTGACATTGCGCGCAGGCAACCGCGAAAGCCTCACCCAGCGGATGAAACTGCGCGAAAACGATGCTCAGGCTTTCGAACTGATCAAGACCATCGGGCTGCCCACGCTGATTTTGTGGGGCGCGCAGGACAAACTCATCACCGAACCCTCAGGGCAACGTTTTCACCAAGACATTGCGAACAGCCAATACGTGGTGTTCGAAGGTCTGGGTCATGTACCGCAAGAGGAAGACCCAGCCCGAAGTGTGGGCGAGGTACTGCAATTTTTGGCATCCAAGCGCTGACCAGACCCATGGACCCACAAAAAAACCGCGCCTCGGCGCGGTTTTTTGTGCAGGCTTTGCTGGCTCAGGAACTGAACAAAAAGTTCATCACATCGCCATCTTTCACGACGTAGTCCTTGCCTTCGGCGCGCATCTTGCCCGCGTCTTTGGCGCCTTGCTCACCCTTGAAGGTGATGTAGTCGTCAAACGCGATGGTCTGGGCGCGGATGTAGCCTTTTTCGAAGTCGGTGTGGATCACGCCTGCGGCTTGAGGGCCGGTGTCGCCCACGCGGATGGTCCAGGCGCGCACTTCTTTCACGCCAGCGGTGAAGTAGGTTTGCAGACCCAGCAAGCCGTAAGCCGAGCGGATCAGGCGGTTGAGACCTGGCTCGTCCTGACCGATTTCCTTCAAGAACTCCAGACGGTCCGCGTCGTCCATTTCGGACAACTCGGCTTCGATCTTGGCGCAAATGGCCACCACGGGCGCGTTTTGCTTGGCAGCAAAGGCCTTGAGGCGGTCCAGGAAAGGGTTGTTCTCGAAGCCGTCTTCCGACACGTTGGCCACGAACATGGCGGGCTTGGCGGTGATGAAGAAGAACTGCTTGAGTTCGATGCGCTCTTCTTTGCTGAAGTCGATGGTGCGCACCGGCTGAGTGTCGTTCAAGGCGGCCTGGCACTTCTCCAGGATCGCCATTTGCTTGACGGCTTCTTTGTCGCCCGAGCGGGCGATTTTGCTCACGCGGTGAATGGCTTTTTCAACTGCGGCCAAGTCGGCCAGGCACAGCTCGGTCTGGATGACCTCGATGTCGGCGATCGGGTCGACCTTGTTGGCCACGTGGATCACGTTGTCATCTTCAAAGCAACGCACCACGTTGACGATGGCGTCGGTTTCGCGGATGTGGGCCAAGAACTTGTTGCCCAAGCCCTCGCCCGTGCTGGCACCGGCAACCAGACCGGCGATGTCCACAAACTCCACAATGGCGGGCACGATGCGCTCAGGCTCTACGATTTCAGACAACTGCTGCAAGCGCGGATCGGGCACCTCGACCACGCCGGTGTTGGGCTCGATGGTGCAGAAAGGGTAGTTTTCAGCGGCGATGCCGGCTTTGGTCAAGGCGTTGAAAAGGGTGGATTTGCCGACGTTGGGCAAACCCACGATGCCGCATTTGAGGCTCATGGAAAAAGTCCTTATGAATCAAGGCCCCAGTTGCACCGTCAAGCCCAACACCGGCGCGGTCTAGATGCCCGACGCATATAAGTGGTGGTCAAAACGCAGGGTGTACGGTTAAAAAACGCGCCCGATGCGCGTTGAATGTCCGAGTTTTGTCCTGGGGTATATACGGGTGATTGTACTTATCAGCGCCCCCGGTCATGCAGCCTGCAAGCGACGTCAATGCCTTGTCACAAGCTCAAACGGGAAACCAATGCGCGCAAGTCAAGTCCGGAGGGGCCCGCCGATCAACATCAAGGGGACGCCCATTCAGTGCAACCAGGATGTGCCGACCGCCACAAACGCTGAATCAGCGAGCATCACGCAAGAGGCTGCTCACCAAATGGTCAAAATCGCCCTTCAAAAGACTGACCGGTTTGGCATTGCCCCACTCCACGAAAGCGCTGGCCACCAAATTGGACCTGGCCTCGAAGCTGACCTGCCTAGCTTGTGCGGGTTGAGATGCAGGGCTCAGGCGCAATTGAAGTTCGATCCGGTCTGGATTGCCCGACCAACCTGTCAAGTTGTCTTCGTAGTGCGTAACACGGGTCTCCAGCAAATGGGTGCCACCGCGACGCGTGCACTCTGCAGCAGACGGACCTGCGACGGCGTTGATCGCGACCGTCTGCCACCCAGCCTGCTGAACGGACCTCTCGATGCGTTGGCCAATTTCAGCGCCACTACCGGTGTATCTTTCTCTTCCGTTGCTTTGATCGCCTGGGTGTACGACACAGACCAATGACTTCGTCGTGCTGCCGTGGATGGCTTGGGGCGTGGCCCCCGTGGGTTGGGTTTGATGGGTGACGACGGGGACCGCGCTACATGAAATCAGTCCAACACAACTCAACAACAGTACCGTTCTCCCCACACAACTCATATCAAACTCCATTTAAAACTTTAACTTTATGATAAAAAATTATTCAAAAAACAAAATAGCAATTTGTAACGTCAAAATTAAGGCTCGGGCTTGAGCGGCAACTGTTGCTAGGGCGAAAAGGGCGGATGTGTGGCTTGAACGACAGCTCGATCGCGCTGAAGTCGGGCTACATCCTGATGCTCACTGGGCAACCGGCCCCAACGCTGCAGGACGACTTCCCCATGACACACCAGGTCTTCAGGCTCCGTGCCTGCCCAGTGCGAAGAAGCTGACACCTACAATGCAGGCCATGGCTAACCCTCCCGATATTTGCATCCGTGGCGCTGGCATTGTTGGACGCACTTTGGCCTTGCTGCTGGCCCGCGAACGGCTGAACGTGGCCTTGGTCGAATCACCCCAGCCCAACACGGCCCCCGACGTGCGCGCCTATTCGCTCAACGGCGCGGCCAAAGCCTTGTTGCAAGACCTGCGCTGCTGGCCCGAGGCCCCCGCCATCACGCCCGTGCACCAGATGCAAGTCTGGGGCGACGATGGCGGCCAACTCAATTTTGGTGCCCTCGATCAGGGTGTGGGTGCACTCAACTGGATGGTGGATGTGCCTGTGCTACAAGCGCTGCTGGGCCAGGCCGTGCAGTTTCAGCCCCAGATTCAAGTGGTGCAGGCCCCGGTGTCTGCGCCGCTCACGGTGGTGTGTGAAGGCCGCGCCAGCCAGACCCGAGCCGAGCTGGGTGTGGGCTTTGACATCACGCATTACGCGCAACACGCCCTGGCCACCCGCCTGCAGTGCGAGCGAGCGCACGAGGGCATCGCCCGGCAATGGTTTGGCTGGAGCCAAGCGCCCGGCCTGGCGCAGCCGCAAGCCGAAGTGCTGGCCCTGCTGCCCTTGGGGGGCGAAGGCGGGCGCGAAGTCGCGCTGGTCTGGTCGGTGCACCCGCTGCGGGCGCAAGAATTGATGGCCATGCCGCCTGAAGACTTTGCTGCCGCGCTGGCCCAAGCCTGCGGCCACGCCCTGGGCGGCATGCAGCTGTCGGCCGAGCGTGCCGTGTGGCCGCTGCAACTGGCCCGTGCCGAGCGCTGGATCGGCCCCATGCCGGGACAAAACAAACAAGCCTTTGCTCTGGCGGGCGATGCGGCCCACTCCCTGCACCCGCTCGCTGGCCAAGGCCTGAACGTAGGCCTGGCCGATGCGGCAGAACTGGTGCGCGTGATCCGCGCCAAGGAATTTTGGCGGCCGCTGTACGACCTCAAATTGCTGCGCCGCTACGAACGCGCACGTCAAGCCGATGTGCAGGCCATGGGCCTGGTCACCGATGGCCTGCAGCGCCTGTTTGCTCAACCTGGCCCTGTCTGGCAAAACCTGCGCAACTGGGGCATGAGCGGCTTTGACCGCAGCGGCCCCCTCAAACACTGGATGACACAACGCGCCATGGGCCAAAGCACACCACCAAGCCCTGCCAAGGTCACACGCTGATTTGTCCTTCTCTTTTTTGATTCTGAAAGCCTCTGCCATGAAGTTCTCTCTGTCTAAACTGGCCCTGATCTTGGCCGCCTTGTCGCTGGGCAGCGTGATGGCGCAAGAAGCAGCCATCCGCAAAAACCTGAGCGAGCGCCTGCCCAACTTGCCCAAAATTGACGAGGTGAGCAAAACCCCGATGAGCGGCTTGTTTGAAATCCGCATGGGCAACGAGGTGATGTACAGCGATGCCACGGGCAACTTCCTGATCCAGGGCGCGCTCATCGACGTGAAACAAAAGCGCAACCTGACTGAAGAGCGTATGGACAAACTCTCGGCCATTCCCTTTGAACAACTGCCCCTGAAAACTGCCTTCACTCAGGTGCGCGGCGATGGCAAACGCAAGCTGGCCGTGTTCGCGGACCCCAACTGCGGCTACTGCAAACGCTTTGAAAAAGACCTGCAAAAGCTGGACAACGTGACCATTCACCATTTCCTCTACCCCGTGTTGGGTGAAGACTCCAAGACCAAGTCCAAAAACATCTGGTGCGCCAAAGACAAGGCCAAAACCTGGAACGACTGGATGATCAACGGCACCACCCCGCCCACGGCCAATTGCGACGCCTCGGCCATTGACTCGGTCGTGGCGTTTGGCCAGAAAAACCGCATCACCGGCACACCTTTGCTCTTGTTTGCCGATGGCTCCCGCGTGCCCGGCGCCGTGCCAATGGCCCAAGTTGAAAAAATGCTCGCCGAGATCAAATGACGACACCCCACCACACCCCCATGAACGAAGACCCGACCTGGCGACTGATCCGACGCTTGGGCTACGCCGGGCTGATCCCTTTTGTGTTTTTAGCCCTGTGCCTGTGGCTGGTCGGCCCCGATCTGCACCCCTACGTGGCCCTGTCCATGCAAAGCTATGGCGCGGTGATCGTGTCGTTTTTGGGTGGCATCCATTGGGGTGTGGGCTTTCGCAACGCTTTGATCAGCCCCAACGCGCCGCGCATCCACTTCACCTGGGGCGTGGTGCCCTCGCTGCTGGCCTGGGTGGGCGTGATGATGCCCGCCTTCGCGGGTTTGCCCCTGCTGGGCTTTGTGCTGATCGGCTGCTATGTGATGGACCGCCGCACTTGGCCCGCCGCGGGCTTGGCACCTTGGTTGCCCATGCGTTTACAACTGACCATCGTGGCCAGCCTGAGCTGCTTTTTAGCGGCAGGCGCTACCTGAAGAAACACCCATGACCGCCATCCACTACACCGTTGAAGCCGCCGACCTGCATGCGCATCTGTTCAAGGTCACTTTGACGATTGCGCAACCCGCAGCGCAGCAAACCGTGTCGCTTCCGGTGTGGATTCCGGGCAGTTATATGGTGCGCGAGTTTTCCAAAAATTTGCAAAACCTGAGCGCCAAACAAGGCCGACGCAACCTGCCCACCCAGCAGCAAGACAAGTGCAGCTGGACCATCGCCTGCAAGAGTGATCAGCCCCTGGTGCTGATCTACGAGGTCTATGCCTTTGACAACTCGGTTCGCACCGCCTGGCTGGACAGCCAACGCGGCTTCTTCAATGGCACCAGCCTGTGCCTGCGGGTGCACGGACAAGAACAGGCGCCACACCAATTGCAACTGCCCCCCGTCAAAAGCCAGCCCGCTTGGCAGGCCGCCACAGGGCTCACGCCGCTCAAAACCGACAAAAAAGGATTTGGCCTTTACCAAGCCGCCAACTACGACGAGCTGGTGGACTGCCCGGTGGAGCTGGGCGCGTTCTGGAGCGGCAGCTTCAATGCCTGCGGCGTGCCGCACCGCTTTGTGGTGGCGGGGGCTTTGCCCTCCTTTGACGGTGACCGCCTGCTGGCCGATACGCAAAAAATTTGCGAAGCCGCCATTCAGTTTTGGCATGGGTCGGACAAGATAGCGGGCAGGGTGACGGGCAAGGCGGCGGGCAAAAAAACGCCGCACCGCAACTACCTGTTCATGCTCAACGCCGTGCACGACGGCTATGGCGGGCTGGAGCACCGCAACAGCACCGCGTTGATTTGCAAGCGCAATGATTTGCCGCGCCACAACAGCCTGTCCGCCAGTCCGCGCAAGCCCGAGGGCTACACCACGCTGCTGGGCCTGATCAGCCACGAGTACTTTCACACCTGGAACGTCAAGCAGCTGCGCCCCGATGCCTTCGCCCGCTACGACTACAGCCAGGAGAACTACACGCAGCTGCTCTGGTTCTTTGAAGGCTTCACCAGCTATTACGACGACATCTTGCTACGCCGCGCAGGACTGATAGACGACGCCACTTACATCGAACTGCTGGGCAAGACTATCGCGCAGGTGCAGCAAACGCCGGGCCGCCATGTGCAAAGCGTGGCGCAGTCCAGCTTCGACGCCTGGGTCAAGTACTACCGTCAGGACGAAAACACCCTCAATGCCACGGTGAGCTATTACACCAAGGGCTCACTCGTTGCGCTTTGCCTGGACCTGCAATTGCGCCAAGAAAACCAGGCGCTGGACAAGGTGATGCGTGGTCTCTGGAAGCGCTGCAAAGGCGGCCCGATGCGCGAACAAGACCTGCTGGATGCGCTGCAGAGTCTGACGGACCGCAGCTGGCAAGCTGAGATCAACACCTGGGTGCACAGCACACAAGAGTTGCCGCTGCGCGACTTGCTGACGGCACAGGGTATCACCATCGAAGCCGACATCGCCACGATGCCCCAACGACTGGGCCTGCGGGTGCTCGAAGTCGGTGGCAGCGTGCAAATCAAATGCGTGCTGCGCGGCAGCGCGGCCGAAACCGCAGGCTTGGCTGCTGGCGACGAATGGCTGGGGCTGGAGGTGGGGGCCAAAGGCCAAGGCGGCAGCTGGCGTCTGAGCAAGCTCGACGAACTACCCTCGCTCTTGGGCAAGGAGCGCCAACTGGTGGCGCTCGTTTCGCGCGACAAACGCTTGCTGCGTTTACCGTTGAAAGTGCCAGAGCAGGCCAGTGGCTGGAAATTGGGCCTGAGCGCCGACCGCAAAGCAGGCTGGCCTGCGGCCTAAGAGCTAACCAGCTTCTTGCCTTGTGGGAGGCCACCACTGCGGCCGAATACTTGCCCTGGCACAGGCGGGCATTCGCGAGTAGGGACTCGCTCTCACATAGCCTGGCTTCCACAATCAAATGCCCATGGGCACTCAGTCATGCGGACATTCACTTGCCGCGCAAATCCACCACACGTTTGGCTTTGCCTTGGCTGCGCTCCACGCCGCCCTCGGCCTTGAGCTCGATCGCCACGCTCGAGCCAATGAAGACCTTGATCTCGTGCTGCAGCTGCTTGGCCGCTGCACGGGCTTCGATGCTGTCGGGCGACACACCGGGCTTCGTTTCGATCAGCACTTTGAGGTCATCCATCGGGCCTTCGCGGGTCAGAACGCACTGGTAGTGCGGGGCCAGCTCGGCACGCTTCAAAATCAGCTCTTCGATCTGGCTGGGGAACACGTTCACGCCGCGGATGATCATCATGTCGTCGCTGCGGCCGGTGATTTTTTCCATGCGGCGCATGCTCGGACGGGCCGTGCCCGGTAACAGGCGTGTGAGGTCGCGGGTGCGGTAGCGGATGATGGGCAGCGCTTCTTTGGTGAGGCTTGTGAACACCAGCTCGCCCATTTCGCCATCGGCCACGGGCTCGCCGGTTTCAGGGTCAATGATCTCTGGGTAAAAGTGGTCCTCCCAGATGGTCGGGCCGTCTTTGGTTTCGATGCACTCGCTGGCCACGCCGGGTCCCATCACTTCAGACAAACCGTAAATATCCACCGCGTCGATGGCCATGCGTTTTTCGATGGCGGCACGCATGTCGTTGGTCCAAGGCTCGGCCCCGAAGATGCCGATGCGCAGTGACGAAGTTTTAGGGTCCAGCCCCAAGCGCTCGAACTCGTCGGCAATCGCCAGCATGTAGCTGGGCGTGACCATGATGATGTTGGACTTGAAGTCCTGGATCAGCTGCACCTGGCGCTCGGTCTGACCGCCGCCAAAAGGCACCACCGTGAGGCCCAGCTTTTCGGCGCCATAATGCGCGCCCATGCCGCCGGTGAACAGGCCGTAGCCGTAACTGATGTGCACCATATCGCCAGGCTTGGCACCGCCTGCGCGGATACTGCGGGCCACCACGGTGGACCAGGTGTCGATGTCTTTGAGGGTGTAGCCCACCACGGTAGGTTTGCCAGTGGTGCCGCTGGACGCGTGGATGCGGGCGCAGTTTTCGCGTGGCACGGCAAACATGCCAAAGGGATAGCTGTCGCGCAAGTCCGACTTGGTGGTGAACGGGAACTTGGAGATGTCAGCGAGGCTCTTGCAGTCGTCAGGGTGTACGCCTGCCGCGTCGAACTTGGCACGGTACACGGGCGAGTTGGCATAGGCGTGCTGCAGGGTTTGCTGTAGGCGCTTGAGCTGCAAACTGCGCATTTCGTCGATGCTGGCCTTTTCAATCGGCTCCAGGGGGAAGGCTTTTTGACTCATTCAAATCTCCATTTGATCAGCGAGGGACAGGGCTGAAAACCTGTCCCCCAATTCATTAATTTATTCAGGGATGACAGTGCCCGGGATCTGAGCGCTTTTGCCACGGAACATGGCGATCACTTCACCGTTCTGGTTCGTGACTTTCATGTCGTAGATGCCATGGCGCCCGCTCAGGGTCTGCTCAATGCCTTCGCAAGTCAGCACGTCGCCCAACTTGCCGGGCTTCAAAAACTCGATGCTGCAGCCCGCTGCAACCGCGTTCTTGTTGTAACTGTTGCAGGCAAAGGCAAAGGTCGAATCGGCCAAGGTAAAGATGAAGCCGCCATGGCAAATTTGGTGACCGTTCAGGTGCAGCGCTTTCACGGTCATGCGCATCACGGCGCGACCAGGCTCGCAGGCCAGCAATTCCATGCCCATGGTGTCTTTGGAGGCCACGTCGACGGCGAACATGGTCTCGCCCACTTTGTGGGCCAGTGCTTGGGGGTCGCTCATCATTCGCCTTTAAATTGGGGAGCACGTTTTTGCAAAAAGGCATTCACGCCTTCCATGTAATCGTGCGTTTTGCCCAACGCCGACTGCGTGTCGCGCTCCACATTCAAGTGCGCGTCCAGTGAACGGGTGCCAGCGTCGCGCAGAAGGTGGCGTGTGGCGACCAGCGCCTTGGTGGGCATAACGGCCAACTTGTCGGCCAGCGTCAGGGCTGCTGCCACGCAGTCGTCGGCCACATCCCAAATCAAACCCCATTCTTTGGCTTTGTCGGCGCTCAGCTTGTCACCTGTCATGGCCAGCGCCATGGCGCGGGGCAGGCCCAGGCGCTCGACCAGCAACCAACTGCCACCCGCGTCCGGGATCAGGCCAATTTTGCTGAACGCCTGCACAAAGCTGGCGGTAGGTGCGGCGATCGCGATGTCGCAAGCCATGGCCACCGAAGCGCCAGCGCCAGCGGCCACGCCATTGACAGCGCAAATGACGGGCATGCGAAGCGTCTGCAACCGGCGCGTGGTGGGGTTGAAGGCGTCGTTGATCACTGGACCGGGGTCTGCCCTCTCCAACAAACCAGGTCCGGGCGTGAAATCGAGTTCTGACAAATCAAGACCGGCACAAAACCCGCGCCCTGCACCGGTCAAAACCAAGGCTCGAACAGCGGGGTTGGCCTCGGCCTGATCGAATGCGCGCCACAAGGACTGGTGCATTTCACGGGTAAAACTGTTGAGGGCCTGCGGGCGGTTGAGGGTGACCAGCGCCACAGCGCCTCGCACTTCGTACAACACCGATTCGGTCGATTCCGTCATATCGTATCTCCTGGATGCGTGAATGTACCATTAACCGACCGATCGGTTGGTTAATGTTTTCCCGTAGGTCAGCGCCTAACATGACAGCCTGAACTCAGCCCCTTTGGTTATAGTGAAGTGGTCAATCCTTATCTTTCTGGAGAAGTTCTTGAGCTACGAAAACATCGAAGTCCGCACCGAAGGCGGCAAAGTGGGCATCATCACCCTCAACCGCCCCAAAGCGCTGAACGCCTTGAACGGTGAATTGATGGACGAACTGGGCGCCGCCCTCAAGGCCTTTGACGCAGACGAAGCCATTGGCTGCATGGTCATCACCGGCAGCGAAAAAGCCTTTGCCGCAGGCGCTGACATCTCGGCCATGGCCAAATTCAACTTTCATGAGGTCTACAAAAACGATTTCATCACCCGCAACTGGGAAACCATACGCAGCATCCGCAAACCCGTGATCGCCGCCGTGAGCGGCTTTGCGCTGGGCGGCGGCTGCGAGCTGGCCATGATGTGCGACTTCATCATCGCCGCTGACAACGCCAAGTTCGGTCAACCCGAAATCAAGATCGGCATCATCCCCGGCGCAGGCGGCACGCAGCGCCTGCCGCGTGCCATGGGCAAGTCCAAAGCCATGGATTTGGTGCTCACCGGTCGCATGATGGACGCGGCGGAAGCCGAACGCGGCGGTCTGGTCAGCCGCGTGGTGCCGCTGGACAAACTGATGGACGAAACACTGGGCGCAGCCCTGATGATCTGTGGCTACGGCCAACTGGCCACCATGGCCGCCAAAGAAAGTGTCAACCGCGCATTCGAAAGCGGTCTGAGCGACGGCGTGATGTTCGAACGACGCCTTTTCCACGGCTTGTTTGCCACGGCGGACCAAAAGGAAGGCATGGATGCGTTTTTGAACAAACGCGCACCCCACTTTGTGAACGGTTAAAAAGGTGCACCCAGAACAACCCGGCCCGCCGTGCCTGAATGGCGGGCTTTTTCATGGGCTGAGCCCACACGACTTATCACGCTTTGCGCTTCACTTTCAGACTCTCGTGCCGATGTATCCATCAAGCACTCTGAAAGTTTTCCATGCGCATCGCCCCCATCTCGATCGGCCAAACACTTCGCCCCATGGCTCCCGAAGTGACCCAGATCGACCGCGTCGAAAAGCGCATGGCCCCTGAGGCCGTGGCCGGGCAAGGCCGGGTGTCTTCTTCAGACAAAAGCACCAAAGCAGGCAAAAACAGCCGCTTGAGCAGTCAGCGCAGGAAAATGGGGTGGAATGGCTTGGGGGAATCCGTCGACGTTTTCGCCTGAACGCCAAAAACCAAAAAGCCCACAGTCGCAAAACTGTGGGCTTTAAATTTGGTGGAGATAGGTGGACTTGAACCACCGACATCAGCATTATGAATGCTGCGCTCTAACCAACTGAGCTATATCTCCGAATAACGCTACGCTTTGGAACAACTTGTCCGAAAGCAGTTGACCGAAGTCTTCAAGCCAAAAATTATACACAAAATTTAGCCTGATCATCGCAAGTCAGAGCAACAATCGGCACATGACCATCCCCAATACCCTTGACACATCGTCCATCCACCAAGCAGCCCAAATGATTTGGGCGGCTTGGCAAAAGGATCAGGTCCTGAAAGCCCTGCCCGAAGCATGCAGACCGTTGACCACCGCCCAAGGCTACGCGGTTCAGGCGCAACTGCCCTTCGTATCCGATCGCACCGTGGTGGGCTGGAAGATCGCAGCCACCAGTAGCAATGGACAAGCCCACATCAACGTCAGCAGCCCTCTGGCAGGGCGCTTGCTGTCGGGCCAAGTGTTCTCAAGCGGCGCTAGCGTGCCCTCCAAAGGCAATCGCATGCGGGTGGCCGAGCCTGAATTTGCGTTCACCATGGGGCAAGACCTGACACCACAATCAACCCCTTTCAGTTTGGAACAAGTGATGGCCGCCGTGGCCACGCTGCACCCAGCCATTGAAGTGCCGGACTCGCGGCTTGAGCCTTTTACCCAAGCTGGAGAAGCCCAATTGCTGGCCGACAATGCCTGCGCACGCCATTTCGTCTTGGGCCCACCCGCACCCGAGCTGTGGCGTAACAGCGACTTGAGCCAGCATGAAGTGCAGGCCCAAGTGCTGCGAGGTGAACATATTCGATACAGCCGCACAGGATCAGGCGCATGGGTCCTGGGAGACCCGCGCACCGCCTTAACTTGGCTGGCGAACCAACTGTCGAGTCTGGGCATCACCCTTCAAAAAGGGCATGTGGTGACCACAGGCACTTGCATGGTCCCGCTGGAGTTGGAGCACGGTGACAGTGCATGGGCCGACTTTGGAGATTTGGGGCAAGTCAGCATGTATTTTGGGGGCTAAAGCCACGGGCTGATCCAGGATTGTGACTACGGCCTAGAAACATGCCTCGTTGAACAACGATGCACCCAAGATGACCCTGATGGTGAATGCCGCTTGGGTCAAGCGGCACAATTCAAGGCTGCGGCCAGCACAACGCCATGAGTCACGGCAACGACAAGGAACCCATCACAGAGTCACCCAAATGACTGGCCCGTCACGCCATGTCAGCCCGGCCTGAGTCACACTCGCAGTGGTCTGGCCCTTGGCCTGAATTTCTTGACCTTCACGCTCTTTTTAATGGAGTCCTCCCATGCTGAAATTTTTCTTCAACGCTGCACCCAACCCCATGAAGATCGCCCTGCTGCTCGAAGAGTTGGGCCTGCCATTTGAGGCCGTGCCGGTGGACACGCGCAAGGGCGAGCAATTTGCACCCGCCTTCTTGGCGGTGAATCCCAACGCCAAAGTGCCCGCCATCACCGATGGCGACGTGACCGTGTTCGACAGCAATGCCATCTTGCTGTATCTGGCCGACCGTGAGCAAAAATTCATACCCAACATCGCACAGAGCAAGGAGCGTGGTGCAGCTCTGTCTTGGTTGCTCTTCATCGCCAGTGGCATCGGCCCGTTTTCTGGCCAGTCGGTGCACTTTCGCCACGCCGCTCCCGAGCCCAAAGAATACGCGTTAAATCGCTATGACTTTGAAGCACACCGCCATTGGACCGTGCTGGAAAAGCATTTGGCACAGAACACCTACATGCTGGGCGAACATTACAGCGTGGTGGACATGGCCCTTTGGGGCTGGGCTCGCATGCTGCCTTATGTGCTGGGCACGGGCGAAGCCACCTGGACACAATACCCCCACATCAAACGCGTGCTCGATCTGGTCAACGCCCGCCCTGCGGCCCAACGTGCCGAAGCCTTCAAAACGAAATACACCTTCAAGGCCGAGATGGACGCGGACGCCAAGAAGTTCATGTTTCCGCAAAACGAACGCTTGAACAAAGCCTGAGGACGGCCGTGAACCTCACGGGTGGTTGGCACTGGCATTGGCGCGCCTGGCGTTCACAAGAACGCTGGGCACCTGCTGCTGCGCAAATTGAAGCGTGGCTGCTGGCTCAAACCATGCCGCGGAATCAACTTGTGTTGATCGGTGCGAGTGCAGGTTGGATGCTGCCCACCGCATGGCTGACCCAATTCAAGGAAGTGCATGCTTGGGACATCGATCCTTTTGCTGCGCCTTTGTTTCGCTGGCGTCATGGGAGAGCCTTGCAACAAAGCGGTACCGCTCTGAAACTGCACACCGGCGATGGCTTGGCTGCGCTGAGCCGCTGCACACAAAGCCTGCCCAACGCTTTTTTTTGGTTTGACAATGTGTTGGGGCAGTTGCGTTTCACTGGTCAAGACGTGCACAGCGTCGAGCGGCAATTGGGACAACTGAAGCAACAGATGCGATCTGCTGCGTGGGGAAGCGTGCACGACCGCATGTCGGGCCGTTGCTCACCCAGTGGTGGGCTGCCGCCACCCCAGCCAGGTTTTGCGCCGATGGCCATGGAAAGCCCACAGGCCCAAGCTTGGCTGCACCGCATGGGGGCCATCAGTCCATGCCTGGACCACCTGACCGTACAGGTTTTACCGGAGGGAACGCCTGTGCAGCACACCGCGTGGGACTTCAAGCCAGGCTACGCGCATTGGCTTGAAATGGGTTGGTGCCCAAACAACCTCTAGGCACCGAATTTTCAGCCTTTGGTGGTCATGGCATCCAAAGAAAAACCGGCGATTTTTTTGTAATCATCCGATATCTGCCGCAACTCCGCTTGGCTGATCACGTCATCGATGTGGCGAAACGGTTTTCCTTGTGTCAACTCGTCCACCTTGATGTTGATGAAGTCCGGCGGTGTGCTGCGGTTGGTCAACACCACCTTGGTGGTCGCCGGCCGGCGGACATCCTCATAGCGGTGCAGCGCTTGCACACGGTCAATGCCCACCGTGGTGCTGGACAACTCATCGGACAAAGTGCGTGCATCCACCAAGGCTTGCGCCGAACCATTGGAGCCACGCGGGTACATGGGGTGGGCCGCATCGCCCAGCAAGGTGACGCGCCCAAACGTCCATTGCGCAACAGGATCCTTGTCCACCATCGGGTATTCCAAAATCGAATCGGCCTTGGCGATCAACTCGGGCACATTCAGCCAATCAAACGTCCAGTCCTTGAACAAGGGCAAGACATCTTCGAGTCGACCCTGACGGTTCCAGTCATTGGGGCTTTCGTTTTGCAAGCCGATTTCAGCCACCCAGTTGATCAGCTGGGTGCCTTGCCCGTCGATGTTGTCGGCAATCGGGTAAATCACCATCTTGCCGGTATCGATCGAACCGACCCGCATATAGCTTTTGCCCGTCAGGATCGGCTTGTACCGCGTGACGCCGCGCCAGGTGTTGATGCCATTGAATGCCACTTTCTCATTCGGGTAGAACACCCGGCGCACCGCCGAGTTGACACCATCTGCAGCCACCACCACGCCACTGCGCACCGCTGGCAAGGATTGACCCTGCGCATCGGTGAACAAAAGCGTCACACCCGTTTCGTCCTGATGCAGGCTGGCAAAACGGTGCCCCGTGTGCACCCGCTCAGAACCCAAACGTTGCACCGCCGCGTCCCACAAAATTTTGTGCAGCTTGCCCCGGTGAATGCCCACCTCGGGCAGCGAATAACCGGCATGACGACCTCGCAGTTCGCTGTAAATGAACTGGCCATAGCGGTTGTAGAACACGCTTTCATAGTTTTCAATGCCTGAGGCTTCTACCGATTCGGCCAAACCCAATGCGGCCAACTCGCGCATGGCGTGAGGCAATACGGTGATACCCACCCCGATCTCGTTGATTTGGGGGACGGCCTCGAACACATCGCACACCACACCGCGGTGGTGCAAGTGCAGCGCCAAAGCCAAGCCACCAATGCCACCGCCCACGATGGCGATGTCTGCTGTTCTTTGTGTCATATGCACCCTTGAATCCAAGCCCTTCAATCGGCTGAAATTTGTTTGGAACGAATCACATGACCCCAACGCGGGTAGTCTTTGGCCACCAAGGTGCCCAACTCGGCCGGGGTGGAGGTGCTGGCATCCATGCCGGCTCGGGCCAGCAGTTCCTTGACATCGTTTTGGCGGATGATGGCCGAAATTTCGGTGTTCAAGCGGGTCACCACCGCAGCAGGGGTTTTGCTGGGCGCATAAAACGCGTACCAAAGGTCCACATCAATGCGCTGGATGCCGACTTCGGCAAAAGTGGGCACATCCTGGGCTACGGGATGCCGTTTTTGGCTGCCCACCGCCAGCGCCACCAAGCGACCGCTTTTGACAAACCCGGCGGCCACATGCACTGGCAAAAATCCAGCTTGAACTTCACCCGCCAACAAATCTTGTGTGTAACCCGCCGTGCCTCGATAAGGTACATGCAGCATGAAGGTGTCGGTCTCGAGTTTGAACAACTCCATGGCCATGTGGTGGGGCGTGCCCACACCGGGCGAACCAAAGTTCAAGCGGCCCGGCTGGGCCTTGGCCATGCGCACCAAGTCACTGGCGGACTTCACACCGGTTTTGGGATGGGCCACCAGCATCAAGGTGCCGTAGGCCGTCATGCCAATGGGCGCAAAGTCGGTGACCGGGTTGTAGCTGCTCTTGGCGCTCATTTGTGTGGCCATCAACATGGTGTTGGCCGTGATCAACAAGGTGTGGCCATCGGGGGCTGACTTGGCCACCGCATCCGAGCCAATGTTGCCGCTAGCACCCGCTTGGTTTTGCACCACCACCGGTTGGCCCAGGCGCTCACTCAGGCGAGGTGCCACGGCACGGGCAATCGTGTCCATGCCAGTGCCGGGCGTGAATGGCACGATGATTTTGATGGGCTGCGAAGGATAAGGCGCAGCGGTCTGGGCTTGCACAGCGCCCATGAGCACGAAGGCCGTCAAAGCAGCCAAGCAGGCCCGGCCATGGCGAAGTGAAGGGAATGTCATCGAAGTCTCCAGTCGTTAAGGGTTCAGGTCCAGCGCCCAATACTGCCCCACCAGATCGTGTCCAAACGAATGGTGCTTTTCTTCAGACACCAACACAAAACCGGCGGTTTGGTAGATGCGGCGTGCTGCATGCAGGAGGTCATTGGTCCACAAAGTCAGTTTTTGGTAGCCCCGAACTTTGGCAAAAGCGATGCATTCCTGCGTCAGGCGTCGACCGAGACCCGTGCCGCGCATCTCGGGCTCCACATAGAGCAAGCGCAGCTTGGCTTCCGTGTCCGAGACTTTAACCACAAACACCGAACCCACCACCCGGCCTTCGCACTCGGCGATCCAAGCGTTTTCTTTGGCGGGGTTCAGGTTCTTGACGTAGTGCGCGGCAATCTCGGCCACCAGGGCCTCGAAGGTGGCATCCCAGCCGTATTCTTGGGCGTACAAAATGCCTTGACGGTGCGCCACCCAACCGATGTCGCCCACTCGCAGGCCGCGCAAAACGATGTGGGGCGTCATGACTTTTCACCGCTTTCGTAGCGCTGCCCCAGCGCGAGCAATTGAGGCGTTTCAATGACGGCGTTCAGGCCATCGAAGTCCAACATGTGGTCTTGCCAAGGCCGTGTGGTCTGGTGCGTGTGCAAGCTCGCGTAATACCCTTGCAGCGTGTGCAGCACGGCACGCGCCGTGCCGCCTGGGAAGATCACGATCTTGAAACCGCGCTCACCCAACTCGGCTGCGCTTTGCACCGGCGTTTTGCCGCCTTCGACCATGTTGGCCAGCAGTGGCACGCGCTTGGCGAACTGCGCGCAGGCGCGGTTCATCTGCTCGTCAGAGCGCAGGGCTTCGATGAACAAGGCATCCACCCCGCATTCCAGGTAACGCTCGGCCCGCTCCAGTGCGGCGTCCAAACCTTCCACGGCCACCGCGTCGGTGCGCGCCAAAATCAAGGTGTTTTGGTCGTGACGGGCGTCCAACGCCGCGCGCAGCTTGCCCTGCATCTCGGCCACCGGCACCACGCCTTTGCCGTCGAGATGGCCGCAGCGCTTGGGGAAAGTCTGGTCTTCGATCTGGATCATCGCAGCTCCGGCGCGCTCAAAATCACGCACGGTGCGCTGGGTGTTGAGCGCGTTGCCAAAGCCGGTGTCGGCGTCCACGATCACGGGAATGCTCACCCGGTCGGTGATGTGCGCCAAGGTCTGCGCCACTTCGGTGGCGGTGGTCAGGCCGATGTCAGAACGGCCCAGACGGGTGTAGGCAATCGATGCACCCGACAAATAGAGCGCCTCAAAACCAGCCTGTTGGGCCACCAATGCGGTGAGTGCGTCGTACACACCGGGAGCCAATAGGGCCTTCGGTTTTTGGAGGCGTTGGGCCAAAGTGGTGTGCGAGCTCATGGCGTGTCCTTCAAAAGTTGTTGCGCGGTGTGAGCCGCAATGTGCCCGCCCGCGATGGCGCTGAGCAAACCGTTGCCCGACAAATAGCCCCACACCGCTTGACCCGACACGCCCCGCGCAGCACCGCCTGCGGCCAGCAGATTGGGCAAGGGCGTGCCGTCTTGGCGCAGCACGCGAGTCTGTGCATCGATGTCCAGACCGCCTTGGGTATGGAACAAGGCACCGGTGACTTTGATGGCATGGAAAGGGGCTTGCAAAGCGCGTTGGAAAGTTCGGCCCGTTGCCGGATCGGTGCCCGGCTGCACCGCGTTCAAGGTGGCTTGCAAGGTTTCGGTTGGACAACCAATCAGTTGCGCCAGTGCAGCCACATCGCCCGCGTGCTGCACTGCGCCCGCGCCTTGCGCCGCCACAAAGTCTGGAAAATCTTGCGCAAAATTCAGCAGTGCATCGTCGAACACGTTCCAGGCCACGCCACCCGGCTGCGCCAGCACATGCACCGCCGCTTCGGAATAGCCCTGGGTTTCATCGTGAAAGCGCTGACCTTGGGCGTTGATCTGCACACCACCTTCCACCATCAGCGCCCACGAAATCAAAGCGCCTTGCGGCACGGCCCAAGAACCGTGGCCTTGGTAAGCGCCCAAGTCGGCCAGGCGTGCGCCCAGTTGTTTGCCCCAGGCGATGGCGCTGCCGTCGTTGCCCACATGACCCGCATAAGTGGCCTCGGCCATCTCGGGCAGCATCTCTTTCACCATTGCCGCAGCCCCACCAAAACCGTTGCAAGCCAAGATCACTGCATCGCAGCGTATGCGCTCGGTCTGGCCATCGGGCCGCACAAAACCCACACCGTGCATGCGCTGAGCGTCGTCGGCCCACAGCTCGGTCACTTGCGCTTGTGTGAGCACCACCACGCCTGCCGTATCGGCTGCCGCTTGCAGGCGGTTCATCAAACCTGCGCCAGTTTTTTCGGGCACGGCATGCATGCGGTGGGCGCTGTGGCCGGGGTACAAAAAGTTGTCCAGCACCTGCCAAGGCAGGCCGTGGTGATTCGCCAGCGCGTCCATGGCGGGGCCGATGTATTGGGCATAGGCTTGCACCAAATGCGGCGCGGCCTGACCGTGGGCCTTGGCTTGAATGTCGGCGGCAAAAGCGCCCAAGCTGTCGGTGATTCCCTGGGCCTGTTGCGCTTGCGTGCCAGGTGCCGGAATGAAGCCCGACGACAAGGCGGTGGAGCCTGCAGCAAACGCATCGCGCTCCAGCACCACACACTCCACGCCCAAGCGGTGCAAGGCCAACGCGGCCGTGAGGCCACAAGCGCCAGCGCCCACGATGACCACCGGTGTGTGGTCCTCGGCTTGCAACTCGCTCTCAGGCAGAACTTGCGGCAGAGACGCGCTCATGGTCTCAGCCCAGTTGCTTCAAAAACGTGGCGCTGTCCATCACATCGCCCACCGAAGCCATGTCGGCCAACGCCGCCTGGTGCGCGGCTTCGCTGAAGGCGGCGCAACCGTCCGACAAGACAATCGCGTGGTAGTCGCGCACATGGGCGTCGCGCACCGTGCTGGCCACGCCACCGTTGGTCACGATGCCGCACACCACCAAGGTGTCGATTCCCGATTTTTTGAGCACCCAGTCGAGTTGCGTGTTGAAAAAGGCCGAATAAGCGACCTTGAACACCGACACATCGACCAGCGGTGCGAGCAGGTCTACATTGGCTTGGCCTCGGCTGCCCGGCGCGAAATCGCCCTTGCGTAAAAACGGGCGGCGCTCTTTCAGGTGCGCCGAGATCATGGGCTCGCCCTGCGCATCGGGCCAGAGTGTGAACAGGCTGGCCGTGACCAAGCCGCCATGGGCTTTGATGGCACGCGCCACCGGGGCCATGCGCTCGGGCAGCTTCACCGCCTCTGCACTCAGGGTGTTGCCCCGGGCATAAGCGCCGTCGGGTGCCAAAAAATCGTTTTGCAGGTCGACGATGACCATGCCCAGTTTGGCGTTTTTCAAGTTCATGCTGTGCGCTCCACCAACAAGTTGCCCAATTTATCGACCCGGCCTTCAAAGCCGGGCTCCAGCCACACCGTGGTGTCAGGCTGCTCCAAAATCGCGGGGCCTTGCACCACGGTGCCCACGGGCAGGCTCAGGCGCTCGTAGCGCTGCGCAGTCCACCACTGGCCTTGGTGGTAGACCTGCTGCTCGCCCACCGGGGCAGTGCGGCCTTCGCCTTGCGGCGCCAGCACCGCCAAGTCGAACTTGGGACGCCGCCCGATGCGGGCATAACGCAGGTTCATCACGCGGATCACCGGGCCTTGCAGCACACGGCCAAAGGCGTGTTGGTAAGCCGCTTCAAACGCGGCCAGCAATCCTGCTGCGTTCAAAGCTTCGCGCTTGAGGGGCACTTGCAGGGTATGGGTCTGGCCCATGTAGAGCATGTCAAAGCTGATGACTTCGTCCACCCGCACAAAATTCACACCGGCAGAATCCAGGCGCACCTGGCAGGCCTCGGCCAGGCCATCCACGCGTTCCAGCAAAGCAGGCCAGGCCACGTCGGCCAAAGCCACGTTCAAGGTCTGCACCGCGTCGTGGCGCATGTCGGCCATCACGCAGCCCAGCGCCGAAGTCACGCCCGGGTAACGCGGCACGATGCCGGTGGTCACGCCCACCTCACGCATCATGGCGCACACATGCAAGCCGCCACCACCGCCAAAGGGCATGTAGGCAAACTGGCGCGGATCGTGCCCGCGCTCAATGGACACCACACGGATCGCGCCGGCCATGCGGGCATTGGCCACCGTCAAGATTGCCTCGGCTGCCGCCAAGGCCGTCAAGCCCAAAGGCTCGGCCACATGCTGGGTGATGGCTTGCTCAGACAAACCGGCATTCAGCGCCTGCAACAAGCCGCCACCCAAAGGCCGGTCGGCCGCGATGCGGCCCAAGAGCACGTTGGCGTCGGTCAAGGTGGGTCGGGTGTTGCCGCGTCCATAACAGGCCGGACCGGGAATGCTGCCGGCCGACTCGGGGCCGACTTGCAGCATGCCGCCCGCATCGACCGAGGCAATCGAGCCGCCCCCGGCTCCGATGGTTTCGATCTGGATCATGGGCGAGCGCACCACCAGGCCAAATTCGATGGACGTTTGCGCGGCCAGCGCCGCCTCGCCACCGGCCACCAGCGACACGTCAAACGAAGTGCCGCCAATGTCACCGGTGATGACGTTCTCAAAGCCCGAAGCGCGGGCGATTTCGGCGCAAGCCATCACACCCGCAGCCGGGCCCGACAGCGCGGTGCGCACCGGCACGTCGCAAGCAGTCTGGCGCGACATCACGCCGCCGTTGCTTTGCACGATCAAGAGTTCGCCGCCAAAGCCTTGGGCGCGCAAGTCGCCGTCCAGCCGCTGCAAATAGCTGCCCACCACAGGCTGCAAAGCGGCGTTGAGCGTGGCGGTAGAGCAGCGCTCGAACTCGCGGATCTCGGGCTGCACTTCGCTGGCCGCTGTCACATAGCTGTTGGGCCAGATCGCGCGCACAGCGGCCACGGCGGCTTGTTCGTTGCCGGGGTTGGCATAGGCGTGCACAAAGAACACACACACGGCCTCGCAGCCTTCGGCCAGCAGGGCGCGGGCTTGCTCGCGCACCTGATCCAGATTCACGGGCGTATGCAGTTGACCATCGGCCAGCACGCGCTCGTCGACTTCCAGACGCCAGGCACGCGGCACCACCGGCGTGTAGCTGCCGCGCAGGCCCCAGGTTTGCGGGCGGTCGCGGCGGCGCATCTCCAGCACATCGCGAAAACCGCGTGTGGTGATGATGCCGGTGCGGGCGATCTTGCGTTCCAGCAAGGCGTTGGTGCCCACGGTGGTGCCGTGCACGATGGTGGCGATGTCTTTGGCGCCTTCGGCACCCGTGACCCCGGTCACTTTGGCGATGCCGTTCATGAAGCCCCGGGCTTCTTCGCCCCGGGTCGAGGGCACTTTCACGATGCGGGCCTGGCCGGTTTTTTCATCCAACACAAACAGGTCGGTAAACGTCCCGCCCACGTCCACGCCGACCACCCAATGCGGTTGATTCACAGACTGCTCGCTCATGCTTGTTCCTTGGTGTAACCGAGTGCCGCGTCATTGGTGCGGTCTTTTTCTGTGCGCTCAGCGGGAGTGCCCCAGCCGCCACCACCAGGTGTTTGCAGGCGCACGCGGTCGCCTTTTTTCAAATGGATGCCCAGCATCTTGGAGACCATGGGTGGGGTCTTCCACTCGCCGTTTTGGCAGTACTCAAACACGTTGGGCAAAGCGGGTTGTCCACCGTGAATCCCTTTGGGAGCCGACTTGCCGCGCTCGCCAAAGATGAAAGCCTCAGCGCTGTCTTCGAGCAATTCGATCTCGTAAATCGCGCCCAAGCCGCCCCTGTGCTGGCCATCGCCGCCCGAGCCGGGCCGCAAGGCCCATTGCGTGAAGCGCACCGGGTAAGCCGCTTCCAGAATCTCCATGGGCGGGATCGTGGCCGTGGAGATCGGCGCGTTGCCGTGCGACAGGCCATCGCCATCCGAATGGCCGCCGTGCCCGCCGCCGAAAAAGCTGAACATCACCCAGCGCTGGCCTTTGCGTTTGTCATCGGTGCGGTGCCCGGCAATCGACAAGGCGTTGATGGTGCCGTAGGCATGGGCCACAGCACGCTTGGGATCGGCCAGGGCCGTGGCGCTGAAGATCACATCGATCATGCGCAAGATGGTTTCGGTGTAGCCCCCCACAGGACGGGGCCGCGCAGCGCTGATCACCAGACCATCGGGGATGATGAAGTCCACCGCGTCGAGCACACCCGCGTTGGCGGGCACGTCTGGGAACACATGCTTCAAAGCCACATAACAAGCCGCCACGGCTGTGGCACGGGAGATGTTCACCGGCCCGGCGCACTGCGCCGAGGTGCGCGAAAAGTCCAGCGTCAGCCGATCGCCAGCCACCGTCATGTCGAGCGCAATCGTTAGCAACTCGTCTTTCACGCCGTCGTTGTCGAGCACGTCTTCAAAGCTGTAGCGGCCATCGGGCAGACTGCCGATGTGCGAGCGCATCAGGCGCACGGCGCGCGTGCGCAACTCCACCAGGGCCTGTGCCACTTTGGCGTCGCCGTATTCGTCGAGCAAACCATCCAAGCGGCGTGCGCCCAATTCGAGCGCGGCCAGCTGGCCGTTCAGGTCGCCCCACAGGCTGTCGGGCAAGCGCGTGTTGGCACGCAAGATGGCCAACACGTCGTCGTCGAGCACACCAGCGCGCAAGATGCGCACCGGCGGAATCTGCACCGCTTCTTGCCAGCACTCGGTCGCCGCCGGGTTGTAGTTGCCCGGCACCGCACCACCGACATCGTGCCAGTGCGCAGCCGACGCCAAAAAGCAATACAGCTGCCCGCTGCGAAAGCAGGGCTTGACCAGCTTGAAGTCGTTGGCATGGGTGCCGCCCTCGTAGGGGTCGTTGAACAACCACACATCACCCGGCTGCATGCCGCCGCGCTCAGCCGCCACACGCATGGCCGCCCGCACGGCAAAAGCCATGGCGCCCACAAACACCGGCAAGCCCGACTTGCCCTGGATCAGGGTGTCGCCAGTGATGGCGTCGTACAGGCCGTGGCAAGCGTCATGCGCCTCGGCAATGATCGGGTTGAAGGCACTGCGGTAAAGCGTCGCGTCCATCTCGTCGGCAATCTGTTCCAAGCGGCCGCGCAGCACGGCCAATGTCACGGGGTCCATCACCGGTTCAATTACACGTTCAGTCGGGTTCATGCAGGCTTTCGTTGTTTGAGCAGAGGCAGCAAGCCCCCTGCATCGACCATGTCCATCAAAAATTCAGGAATCGGGGCACAAGCCAAGCGCTGGCCGTTCGCGCGAATCACCAGCGGTGTATCGCCTTCAAACATCACCCCCACACGCTCGCCCTCTTCGATCTTGTCGGCTTCTGGGCAGGTCAAGAGCAGCAGGCCCAGGTTGAAGGCATTGCGGAAATACAGGCCGCTGTAAGACGGTGCAATCACCGCCGCCAGGCCCAGGTGACGCAGCACACCGGCAGCCTGTTCGCGCGATGACCCAATGCCAAAATTGGCCCCGGCCACGATCACATCGCCCTCGCGCACACCGGATGCGAAGTCCGTGCGCACAGCCTCCAGGCAATGCCAGCCGATCACTTCCAGGCCGTGCTTCATGTAAGCGCCGGGGGCCAGGGCATCGGTGTCCACGTCGGCACCGAGCCGCCACACCCGTGCGTTGTCAAATGCGCGCTGTGTCATGCCAGCACCTCGCGTGCATCGCTGATGCGCCCGCGCAAAGCCGAGGCCGCCACGGTGTAGGGCGAGGCCAAATACACGTTCACGCTGGCCGGGCCCATGCGGCCTTTGAAGTTGCGGGCGGTGGTCGAAATCACGGTGGAGCCTTCGGGGAAAGTCGCACCGTAGCCCGCACACGCGCCGCAACTGTTGGGCAGCACCGTGGCCCCGGCGTCCAGCAAGGTTTGCATCACGCCTTCTTGTGTGGCCTGGGCTTGTTCACGGGCGCTGGCGGGTGCCACCATGAGCTGCACACCTGCGGCCACGCGCTGGCCCTTGAGCACCGAAGCGGCAGCGCGAAGGTCTTCTAGCTTGGCACCGGTGCAGGCGCCGATGTAGGCAATGTTTGGCAGCACGTCGGCAAACTCGGCCACATCCCGTGTGTTGGCTGGGCTGTGCGGCGCGGCCACCTGGGGGCTGAGGGTGTTGGCGTCAAAGTCTTGCTGTTCGTACTCGGCGTCTTCGTCTGTGCACCATTGCTCGGCCCCAGCCAAATGCTCAGGGGCCACGCCAATGCCGCGCAGATACTGCAAGGTGGTCTCATCGGCGGCGATCAGGCCCGCCTGCGCGCCCATCTCGGCGCTCATGTTCGACAGCGTCATGCGTTCGGCCATGGACAGTGCCTGCACCGCAGGCCCTGCAAACTCCACCGCCTGGTATTGCCCGCCATTCATGCCAAAGCGCCCGACCATGTGCAGCATCATGTCTTTGGCCGACACGCCATGTTGCAGCCGGCCCGACCAGTGCATGCGCAAGGTGCGCGGCACCTGCACCCAAATCTGGCCGGTCACACACACACCCAACATTTCGGTCGCACCGATGCCGAACATGTAGCAGCCAAAAGCTCCCCCCGTGGGCGAATGCGAGTCGCCGCCCACACAAAACATACCGGGCTTCAAGTGGCCCCGCTCGGGCAGCACCACATGGCAAATGCCCTCGCTGTCGATCACATGCGGCAACTTCCATTGTTTGGCCGTGTCGCGTGCGATCTGTACGATCTGCTGCGCGTCCGCGTCTTGTGCGGGCACATAGTGGTCCAGCACCAGCACCACTTTGTTTTTGTCCCAAATCTCGGCCCCCAACTCGTCAAGCATGGGCTTCAAGCGGCGCGGGCCAGACGAGTCGTGGAACATGGCCAGGTCCACGTTGCAGGTGACCACCTCACCCACGGCCACATGGTTGCGGCCAGCGGCACGGGCGATCAGCTTTTGGGCCAGGGTTTGTGGCCGTAAAGGGCTTGTGTTCATTCGGGCTTGGCTCCGGCGTACTGCACCACCGCACGCCAGCGCACGATCTCGCTGTCCACAAAACGGGCGAACTCTTCTGGGCTGTTGCCCACCGCCGTGGCCCCTTCGCTTTCGATGCGGCGCTTGACATCAGGCGACAACACCGCCGCGCGGGCCGCATCGGCCAGGCGCTTGCTCAGTTCAGGGCTCATGCGCCCCGGGCCAAACAAACCAAACCAGGCACTCGACTCGTAACCGGGCAAGCTCTCGCCAATGGCAGGCACATCCGGAAATGAGGGCAGGCGCTTGGCGCTGGTCACGCCCAGGGCCTTGAGCTTGCCCGCCTTGATGTGTGTTTGCACGTTGCCAATGGCGGCGAACATCAACTCGACTTGCCCGGACAGCACGTCCTGCACCGCAGGGGCCGTGCCCCGGTAAGGGATGTTGACGATGTACACGCCCGACTGCATCTTGAAGGCGTCACCAGCCATGTGCAGGGACGAGCCCAATGCACCAATCGCAAAGTTGAGCTGCCCAGGTTTGGACTTGGCCAGCGTGATCAATTCCTTGACGTTGTTGGCCGCCACCTTGGGGTGCGCCACCAGGATCGACGGCGAGGTCGAGACCATGGTCAGTGGCGTGAAGTCTTTCACTGGGTCAAAAGGCAAGCGGGGGTAGAGCGAGGCGTTGATGGCGTGGCTGGTGAAGCTCATGAGCAGGGTGTTGCCATCTGGCGCGGCCTTGGCCACGGCGTCAGCCGCCAGGTTGCCGCCCGCACCGGGTTTGTTTTCGACCACCACGGTGCGGCCCAACTGGGTGCCCAGCACCGTGGCCAAGGTACGGGCCATGGTGTCGGTGGTGCCGCCTGCGGGGGCGCCCACCAAAATCTTGATGGGCGGCTGGGTTTGGGCCTGGGCCCAGCCGGAGGTGGCCGCACAGGCCCAAGCGGCACTCAAGAGCAGAGCGCGGCGTGTTGCAGAAGAGCGGTGCAATGGGTTTGTGGGTGTCATGTGGCTGTCCTCCATGTCAAAAATTCAATCGGGTCCCTGTGCCCATGAGCCAAGGCAACCCGAGGGCGTTCACATGCCCAAATAGGCTTGCCTGAGCGTGTCACTGGCCAGCAAGTCGGCGGGTGTGCCGGAAAAACGGATCTGACCGTTTTCCATCACATAAGCACGGTCGGCGATGTCCAGCGACTGGCCCACGTTTTGCTCCACCAACAAGATGGCCAAGCCGCTGCTGCGCAGCTGCGAGATCAGGCCAAACATCTCTTCCACCAACAGTGGCGACAAACCCAGCGAGGGTTCGTCCAGAATCAGCAAACGCGGCTCGGCCATCAGGCCCCGGCCAATGGCCAGCATCTGTTGCTCACCACCGCTCAAAGTGCCAGCCAACTGGGCCACACGCTCTTTCAGTCGTGGGAAAGTGTCGTAAACCTTGTCCAGGTTTTGCTGCTTGCGCTCGCGGCCGCGGGTGAAGGCGCCCAGCTCCAGGTTCTCGTGCACGCTCAGGTTGGGAAAGACCTTGCGGCCTTCGGGCACCTGAATCAAACCCTGCATGACCACCTGGCGCGAGTGCAGGCCCGTGATGTCCTGTCCGTCAAAACCCACTTGGCCCCCACGCGCGGCCACCAGGCCGCTGAGCGTGAGGTTGAGGGTGGTCTTTCCTGCGCCGTTGCTGCCGAGCAGCGCCACCAACTCACCCGGCATGACCTGCAGGTCCACACCACGCAAGACCTCGACCACGCCGTAGCCGGACTTGAGGCCCTGCACATTCAACAAAGCGCTCATGCCTGTGCCTCCTGAACTGTTTTGGCTTGGGCGACGTTCTTTTGCAAGCGCTCGGCCGTGCCGTGGCCCAGATAGGCCTCCACCACGGCTTTGTTGTTGGTCACTTCGGCGGGTGTGCCTTGGGCAATCAGCTGACCTTGCGCCAGCACCCAGACCTCTTGCGCCAGGCTCATCACCGCTTGCATGACGTGTTCGATCATCAGCACCGTCACGCCGCTTTGGGCAATGCCTTGCACCACCGGGATCATCTCGGCAATTTCTTGTGGGTTCAGGCCTGCCAGCACTTCGTCCAGCAGCAGCAAACGCGGGCGTGTGGCCAGTGCACGGGCCAGCTCCAGGCGCTTGCGACCGGCCACCGTCAGGTCGCTGGCCAGCTTGTCGAGTTGGGGCGTCAAGCCCACTTGGCTTGCCACCGATTCGGCAAATTCCAGCGCCTGCGCTCGGCGCGGCAAATGCAGGTGCGCCCCCACCGCGATATTTTCACGCACGGTCTGCGCGGCAAAAGGCTGCACGATCTGGAAAGTGCGCGTCAGGCCCATGCGGGCGTTCAGGTGCGGAGGCTGGCCGGTGATGTCCTGGCCCGCATACACCACACGGCCCGTGTCGGGCGTCAAAAAGCCCGACATGAGCGCGAACAAGGTGGTCTTGCCCGCGCCGTTGGGGCCAATCAAGGCGCTCAAACGGCCTTCGGTCACCGACAGGCTCACGTTTTGCACGGCTTTCAAGCCGCCAAAGGACTTGCCCACGCCCTCGATCTGCAGCAGCGTGTTCATGATTTGTCTCCGTCAGACTTTTGGCCGCGCAACCATTGCAGCGGCGTGATGGTGCCCAGCCCCGCGATGCCGCGCGGCAAGAACATCACGATCACGATCAGCACCACGCCATAAATGACCATGTTGATGCCCGGCAGCTGGCCAAACAAATTGCGCGTGACATCGGCCAGGATGTGCAGGCTCACCGCGCCCAAGAGCGGGCCCCACAGCGTGCCCATGCCGCCCACAATCGCGCCCACCAAGGCCTCCACTGAAGTGTGCGCCCCAAAGGCAATGCCCGGGTCGATGTACTGGAACACCTGCACATAAAACGCACCGCCTGCGCCCATCAGGCCGCCCGACAACACGGTGGCAATCAGCTTGACACTGAAGGGGTTCACGCCAATGGCGCGGGCCGCGTCTTCGTTGTCGCGCACAGCCTGCAAGTAGGCGCCAAAGCGCGAGTGGCGCAACCAAGCGGTGATGCACAGCGCCAGCGTGACCAGGCCCAGCATGAGCCAAATGAAACCGGCGCGGCTGCCAAACTGCATGTTGGCGGCCGACTCTTTGAGCGGCAGCATCAGGCCCACACCCGCACCGGTGAAGGGCACCGAGGTGGCCAAAATGCGGAACACCTCGGCAAAGGCCAGCGTGACTAGGGCAAAGTAAGAACCCTTGAGGCCATAGCGGAACGAGGCCGCACCCACAAAAGCGCCCACGCCCGCTGCAAAAGCCATGGCCAGTGGCAATGCCACCCAGGGGCTCAGGCCCCACTGCATTTGCGCAATGGCCTGAACATAAGCGCCCGTGCCAAAAAACAGGGCATGGCCAAAAGAAAACTGTCCGCCAAAACCACCCAGCACGTTCCACGCCTGCGACAACAGACACGCGTACAAAGACGTCATGACGAAGTTGAGCATCACGCCCGAATCGGTGAACAAGGGCACCGCCCCCACCAGCACCACAAACAGCGCGATGTTGCGAAAGTCTTTCATGCCTTCGCTCCAAAAAATCCTTGCGGCCTGAGCAAAAGCACCGCAATGAAAATCACAAAAATACCCACTTGGCCCAACGACTCACCCAGCAGCAAACCACCCAGCGACTCGACCACACCAATGAGCAAACCACCGAGCAAGGCCCCGGCAAAACTGCCCATGCCGCCCAGAACCACGATGGTGAAGGCCACCAGCACAAAGCCGTTGCCCACCTGCGGGTTCACGTAATAAGCCGGCATCAAAAAGCAGGCCGCAGCGCCCAGACTGGCCAGGCCCAAACCAAAACACATGGCGTACACATGGTCCACATCGATGCCCATCAAACGTGCGCCTTGCTTTTCTTTGGACACCGCACGAATAGCACGGCCCAAATCGGTTTTTTGCACGATGAGCAACAAAACAGCCGACACCACCAAGGCCCCGGCAAAGGACACCAGCTTGGGCAGCGCGATGAAGGCGGGCCCGATCTCAACCGTCGTCAAGGTGTAGGCGGTTTCGATAGTGCGGGTGTCGGACTTGAAGAACAAGAGCGCCAAATTTTCGAGCACGATGGAAATGCCCAGCGTGACCAGCAGGATGTTTTCATCCTTACCGTGGCTGGCGCGGTTGATGACTCCGCGCTGCAGCGCATAGCCCAGCACAAACATGGCGGGCACCATGATGGGCAGGGCCATGTAGGGATCGACCCCGAAGTGTTGCTTCAACATGTACACGCCATACAGCGCCACCATCAAAGACGCGCCGTGCGCGAAATTGATGATGTGCAGCACGCCATAAATGAGCGTGAGGCCCAGCGCGATCAGCGCATACACGGCACCGGTGGTGATGCCGTTGAGCACAGAGGGAAACAGGATGTTGAAGTCCAGCATCGGGGTCTTTCAGGTCAGCGCAGCTCAGCCCTTGAGCGGGAAAATCGGATCAATTTCACGGTAATCGCGCGGCACGATCACCTTGATGTCGCCTTTGTGGACCTGGGTCATCAAAGGCTGTGCGCCCATGTTTTGACCGTTGACAAAATTGGTCGCGCCGTAGGGCATGATGTGATTGGTAAACTTGCTGGACGCCAGCGCGTCGATGATGGCGGCGCGGTCGGGCGACTTGGCACGCTCGATCGCATCGGCCAACAACATCATGGCGGTGTAGGTCATGAACACTTCGTAGCTGAAGAACTGGCCCTGTGCTTCCACGCGCTTGCGCAACTCGGCCGAACGCTTGTCCTTGGGGTTGAACCAGTGGTTGCAGTCGATGATGCCGTTGGCAGCATCTGGAAACTCCTTGACGAACTTGTAGCTCGAAGCAGCGCCGCCCAGCACCGAATAAATGGCCTTGGGTGTGATTTTTTGCTGCTGCAAAGTGCGCACCAGCAAGGCGTATTCGTT
>JBIKSF010000137.1:0-4433 GCA_044348785.1 Limnohabitans sp. | reverse complement strand
CTGGAACGATTTGCCACCTGACCAGTACCTCAAGGACGGGGGGCGATACCGCCGTCGGCGTCACGCCAGTTTTGAGGTCACAGGCAATCTGGCCCAAGCCACGCCGCACCGTGCCCATTGGCAGCCCCTGTCGTACAACGCCTTGCACGGCGGGATGCAGCGTTGGTTCGAGCCCATGGCCAGCAAAGTGGTGCAGCAAGCGGCTTGGTCGCAATTGTTGTGCTGGCTGGCCCGCGTGGCTTCCAAAGCGCAGGGCGATCAGACCTGGTTCACCGAAGCCCACCAGTTCCGTATTGACACGACCGATGGCATTGGCCGGCCCACGCCCGAGGGCGCGCACCGCGATGGCGTGAATTGGGTGGCGGTGTTTCTGATTGGCCGCCATGGCATCAAGGGCGGCGAGACGCGGGTGTTTGACATGGACAGCCCGCGCGGCCAGCGCTTCACCTTAACCGAGCCTTGGTCCGTGTTGCTGCTGGACGATACCCGTGTAATCCACGAAACCACGCCCATTCAGCCCGAACAACCGGGCGGCTGGCGTGACACCTTGGTGGTCACGCTGCGCTCGGGTGGTTTTTTGGACGACCCAGCGCCCTGATCAATCGCGGAAGTTGTCGAAGGACAGCGGCAACTCGGTCATGTCTTTGCGCAGCAGCGCCATGGCTTCTTGCAGGTCGTCGCGCTTGGCACCGGTCACACGCACCGCATCACCTTGGATCGAGGCTTGAACCTTGATCTTGCTTTCTTTGATGAGTTTGGTGATTTTCTTGGCATCTTCGGTCTCGATGCCGTTTTTCACCTTGATCACTTGCTTGACCTTATCGCCGCCGATTTTCTCGACTTTGCCAATGTCCAAAAAGCGCACGTCCACACTGCGCTTGGTGAGTTTGTTGCGCAGGATGTCTTCGACTTGTGTCAGTTGAAACTCGGCATCGCCGAACATCGTGATCTCTTTGTCTTTGAGCTCGATCTTGGCCGATGTGCCTTTGAAGTCAAAGCGGGTGCCGATTTCTTTGGCAGAAGTGTCAACGGCATTGCGCACTTCGGCCATATTGGGTTCGCAAACGGTATCAAACGAGGGCATGGCAGGAAATATCCGAGGTTGAGAATGCGACAATTCTCCCATGAACCTGGAGAAAAATGTCCCCCTGCAGCCGTACAACACGTTCGGCATCGCCGCCAAAGCCCAGGCTTTGGTGCGGGTGCGCTCCGAAGCCGACCTTTTGGCGGTGCTGGCCGACCCCGCTTTGGCCACTTTGCCCCGGCAAGTGCTTGGCGGCGGCAGCAACATCGTTTTGACGGGTGACGTGAAGGCGCTGGTGCTCAAGGTCGAGGTGCCGGGCATCCGTTTGGCGTCAGAAACGGACAAACACTGGGTGGTTGAAGCGGGCGCAGGTGTGGACTGGCACGACCTGGTGGCCTGGACGCTGGACCACGGCTACCCCGGCCTGGAAAACATGGCGCTCATCCCCGGGACCGTGGGCGCATCGCCTGTACAAAACATCGGCGCCTACGGCGTGGAGTTGCAAGACCGCTTTGATTCGCTCGACGCGATGGACCTGTTCACGGGCGAGCTGTTCAGCTTGAACGCGGCGCAATGCGGCTTCAGCTACCGAGACTCGGTGTTCAAACACGCCTCCGTCGGCTCTGGCGGCCCGGATGGATTGGGCCTGGCGGGCAGGGCGGTGATTTTGCGGGTGCGCTTTGCGCTGCCCAAGCGCTGGAAACCCGAGTTGGGCTACCTGGATCTTGAGCGCAAGATGGTCGAGACGGGCATCCACAACCCCGATGCCCGGCAGATTTTTGACTGGGTCGTGGCCATTCGCCGCGCCAAACTGCCCGACCCGGTTGTGATCGGCAACGCGGGCAGTTTCTTCAAGAACCCCACCGTCACCCCCGAGCAGTGCGCTGACATCATTGCCCGTGACCCCAAGGTGGTGCACTACCCCATGCCCGACGGCTCTATCAAGCTGGCGGCGGGCTGGCTGATCGATGCCTGCGGCTGGAAAGGCAAGACCGTGGGCCATGCCGGGGTCTACGAAAAGCAGGCGCTGGTGCTGGTCAACCGGGGTGGACGCGAGAACCCTTGCACGGGAGGCGAGGTGATGACATTGGCCAAGGCCATTCAGACCAGCGTGTACGAGCGGTTTGGGATTCGGCTGGAGCCGGAGCCGGTCGTGATTTGATGTTTTTTGTTTGTGGCTTTTTCCGCACTGGGTTTTGGCCTGAGCGGTCTGCCTCATAACTCGCTTCGCTCGCCAAATCGGCCGATCCGCTCAGGCCAAAACCCAGCGCTAGGTCGTTGAAACCCTCAATATTCGCTAGTGTTGCAACAGGTGCAGCCTTGGTGCGGGTGTCTGCCGGACTCGCCGATTTGGCGAGCGAAGCGAGTTATGAGGCGAGCCGGTAGGCACCCGTGCCAAGGCGGAAAACACCAACAAAGCAAAACCCAGCAAACAACAAAAAACGGCCCGAAGGCCGTTTTTCATTGGGACAGCAAAAATCACTTCTTGCCGCTGCCATCCAGCTTGTAGATGTGTGGACCTTCGCCCACCGACAACAAACCGGTGTGGGCATAGATGCCCAGTTTGGCGCGGGTGTCCACGATGTCGAGGTTGCGCATGGTCAGCTGGCCGATGCGGTCCAGAGGGCTGAACGGCGCGTCTTCCACTTTTTCCATCGACAAACGCTCAGGGGCATAAGTCAGGTTGGCCGACTCGGTGTTCAGGATGCTGTAGTCATTGCCACGGCGCAGTTCCAGCGTCACGGTGCCGGTCACGGCGCGGGCCACCCAGCGCTGGGCGGTTTCGCGCAGCATGATGGCTTGTGGGTCGAACCAGCGGCCTTGGTACAACAAACGGCCCAAACGCAGGCCGTTGATGCGGTACTGCTCGATGGTGTCTTCGTTGTGGATGCCGGTGACCAAGCGCTCGTAAGCGATGTGCAGCAAGGCCATGCCCGGGGCTTCGTAGATGCCGCGGCTCTTGGCTTCGATGATGCGGTTTTCGATCTGGTCGCTCATGCCCAGACCGTGGCGGCCACCGATTTCGTTGGCTTTGAGGAACAGCTCAACCGGGTCGGCGTATTCCACACCGTTCAGGGCCACGGGCATGCCTTCTTCAAAGCGCACGCTCACTTCTTCGGCTTTCACCTCCACTTCGGGCTTCCAGAACGCCACGCCCATGATGGGGTTGACGATCTTCATGCCGCTTTGCAGGCTTTCCAGGTCTTTGGCTTCGTGGGTCGCGCCCAGCATGTTGCTGTCGGTGGAGTAGGCCTTTTCGGCGCTCATCTTGTAGCCAAAGCCGTTGGCGGTCATGAAGGCGCTCATCTCGGCGCGGCCGCCCAGCTCGTCGATGAACAGCTGGTCAAGCCAGGGCTTGTAGATTTTCAGGCTCGGGTTGGTGAGCAGTCCGTAGCGATAAAAGCGCTCGATGTCGTTGCCCTTGAAGGTGCTGCCGTCGCCCCAGATGTTGACGTCGTCTTCCTTCATGGCGGCGACCAGCATGGTGCCGGTGACAGCGCGGCCAAGAGGCGTTGTGTTGAAGTAGGTGATGCCACCGGTGGAGATGTGGAAAGCGCCACTTTGAATGGCGGCAATGCCTTCGTAGGCCAGTTGGGTGCGGCAGTCGACCAGACGGGCTTTTTCTGCGCCGTATTCCATCGCTTTGCGGGGAATTTCGTTGTAATCGGCTTCGTCAGGCTGGCCCAGGTTGGCGGTGTAGGCGTAGGGCAGCGCGCCCTTTTGCTTCATCCACAGCAGGGCGGCGGAGGTGTCCAGGCCGCCCGAGAAGGCGATACCGACTTTTTGCCCTTTGGGCAGGTTTTGCAGGATGGTGCTCATGGGGTTTCGATCAGAACTCGGATCAACCGAAGTGGCAAATGTAGTGGTAGGCCTCGGTCACGCGGATTTCGAACTTGGAATTGCCGGGAATGCTGAATTCTTCGCCTGCGCTGGACTTGACCCATTCGTTGCTGCCATCGAGCTTGTATTCGCAAGAGCCGCCCACGCATTCCATGATTTCAGGTGCGCCGGTGTTGAAGGTCAGGGTGGCGGGCAAGATCACGCCCACCGACAGTTTGGTGCCGTCGGCCAGGGTCAGGCCGTGGCTGACGCATTTGCCGTCAAAGTAAACATTGGCTTGGGTGTTGACGGAGACGCCGTCGATTTTTTCGGTGGTCATGGGTATGTTTCCTGGGGCGGGCAAGGCCCGCGTCTATGGAAAAGGGCGTCTTGAAACGCCCTTTGTGTCAAATCAAGCCTGCATTTTAGGCCAGACCGTTCGGAGTCTGACCGGTGGTCATACCGGGCAGCGCTTTCAGCGCCAGTGGCCGTGTCGGTGTCCGCCGCTCCATCCCCAGCCCAAGTTGACACCGGTGTAAACCGGCGGATAGCTGCGGTAGACCGGGGTGGGCACATAGACCACGCGGGA
>JBIKSF010000046.1:0-15876 GCA_044348785.1 Limnohabitans sp. | reverse complement strand
TTCTCACCTTGCTTACGCAACCGGGACAGGCGGCTGCGCCACCGAACCCTAGAATGCATTGTCATCTTTGACGTTAACGTCAACGTCAATTTCCCGAATGCTAACCCAAACCACCCCACGCATGCCCGATTTGCCCGAAGCCAAGCCCGCCCCCGAGTCGCGCACGGCCATGCTGCCTCTGATCTACCCGCTGGGTGAGCACCTGCCGCCGTCCGGCACGGTCACCGAAGTGGCGCCAGGCGTGTTCTGGTTGCGCATGGGTTTGCCCTTCGCCCTCAACCACATCAACCTTTGGCTGCTGCGCGACCGCCTGCCCCGCCCCACCCAATCCGGCGTGATGCAAGAGGGCTGGACGGCGGTGGACTGCGGCATCGACAACCCCGCCACCCGAGAGGCCTGGCAGCAGATCGAAACGCAGACACTGCAAGGCTTGCCGATCCTGCGCGTGCTGGTCACGCACATGCACCCCGACCACATGGGCCTGGCCCATTGGCTGTGCGAACGCTGGCAAGCGCCTTTGTGGATGAGCACCAGCGAATACCAGTCGGCGCTGCTCGCTTGCAGCGGGCTGTCCAATTTTGGCGGCGCACCCACGGTGGCTTTTTTCAAAGCGCATGGCTGGAGCCAACCCGACGAACTGGCACAAGTGCAGGCCCGAGTCGGCTATTACCCCAGCATGGTGCCGAAAATCCCCAACGCCTATGTGCGCTTGATGGACGGCGCGCGCGTGCGCATTGGCGAGCGCGTTTGGCAATGCATCAGCGGCTTTGGCCACTCGCCCGAACACATGGCTTTGCACGATGCACAGGATCAACTGCTGATCAGCGGCGACATGCTGCTGCCCTCCATTTCCACCAACGTCAGCGTGTACGCGATGGAGCCCGATGGCAACCCACTGCGGTGGTTCCTCGACTCGCTTGAAAAAATGGCGCACCTGCCGGACACCACCTTGGTGCTGCCCTCGCACGGCAGCCCTTTCCAGGGGGCAGCTACGCGCATCGCGCAATTGCAAACCCACCACCAAGAGCGTCTGGCCGAACTGCTGAGCGCCTGCAAAGTGCAAGCGCACTGCGCCCACGAACTGCTGCCCGTGCTGTTCAAACGCCCTCTGGACGTTCACCAAACCACCTTCGCCTTGGGCGAAGCCGTGGCCCACCTGAACCTGTTGTTGCTGTCCGGCCAGATGCGCCGCGAACGCGGGGCCGATGGCGTGATCCGGTTCAGCACCCATTCGGCCTGATTGCAGGCCCGTACTGCCCTCTTCCTTGAAGTAGCCATGAAGCTTTGTCATCCCGGGCGAAGACCCGGGATCCATTGCGCTCCGCGGCCCTATGCATACACCTGCTGCATGCAATGGATCCCGGCTCAAGGCCGGGATGACAGACGAAAGAAATGAAACCGAGACAAGCCTGGCCGCATGGTCAGCTTGGCAGCCCTGCGTCAGTCTTCTTTGAGGTCCACTGGGGCCTGGCGCAAGGCTTTGCGGCGTTGGGCGTAGTCGGGCATGACCTCGCCCACGGTCTCCCAAAATCGGGGGCTGTGGTTCATCTCTCGCAAGTGGGCTAACTCGTGCACCACCACATAGTCGATTTGGCTGATGGGCAAGTGGATCAGTCGCCAGTTCAGCCGAATGTGTCCATCGGTGCGCGCACTGCCCCAGCGCGTGCTGGCACTCGACAGGCTGAGCTTTTGCCAGCGCACACCCAACTGCGGTGCGAAGTGCTGCAGACGCTGTTCAAACAAGGCCTTGGCTTGTTTTTTCAACCACACCTGCGCGGCATCACGCACTTGGGTCACGCTGGCACCCGGTGGCACCGTCACGGGCAGCACCTGCTCGGGTGCCAAGTCTTGTCCAAGCACGCGCCCCACACCGCGCTCAAGCACACACAGCTGCACCGTGCGGCCCAAATACGGCACCTCGGCCCCGTGCCGCCACTCGATGGCTTTTTGAAACTGCTCAGTCTGCCGCTCTTTGAATTGCTGCAACTTGGCCACAATCCAGGCCCCTTTTTCCTGCACTGCGGCATCCACCTCGCGCATCGTCACCCAGTTGGGCGAACGCACCACCAAACCATCGGCCCCCACCAAAAAACCAATGCTCTTGCGGCGCGAACGCTCAAAACGGTAAGACACCGTGACGCCCTGCAACTGCGCATGGCGGTTGGCGGCGGGGTGGGTGAAGCCCCAAGGGCTGGCTTGTACCTGGGGCATGTGCCCTGCTTCAACCCCTGTGCTCTGTGCGGATGGGGCATGCGGGGATGGCGCTGCAGACGGAGCTTGTGTTTCAGATGGGGCTTGTGGTGCCGACGGGACCAAAGCTGTGGGTACAGGTGTAGGTGGAGCTGGCGGTACGGGTTTGGGCTGCACCGGGTCACCCCCAGTGAAAAAGTCCAGCACAAACTGCAAAGGCGCGCGCATGCTTCGCCCAGCCTTGCTCATTGCCCGGAGGCAGCGGGGTAAGCCTCGGGGTCAAGGCGGTGCATTTCAGATTCGATCCAGTTCTCGACCTCTTGCATCAACTCGTCGGCACTGCGGCCTTCGCTCGGAATGGCGCGGCCAATCGAGATGTCCACCACGCCGGGCTTTTTGACGAAGGCCCGTGTAGGCCAGCAACGCGCCGAGGTCACGGCAATCGGAATCACCGGCACACCGGCAGCAATGGCCAGGCGAGCACCGCCGCTTTTGTACTCGCCCTTTTGGCCACGCGGAATGCGTGTGCCTTCAGGGAACATGATGACCCACACACCCTCTTCCATCAGGCGGCGACCCTGTTGCACCACCTTGGCAAAGGCGCGCGAGCGCTGCTTGCGGTCGATGTGGATCATGTCCAGACGCCCCATGGCCCAGCCAAAGAACGGGACATGCAGCAGCTCTTTTTTGAACACATAGGCCAGTGGGTGCGGCATGATCGCTGGCATCACAAAGGTCTCCCAGGTCGACTGGTGCTTGACCAACAACACCGCTGGGTCTTTGGTGCCTGTGGGCAGGTTCTCCATGCCCTGGATGCGGTTTTCGATGCCCAAAATCCAGGTGCCGCTGTTCACCGCCAGGCGTAACCAGCCCGCGCAAATCCAGTACAGGCGTGTGCTGCTGACGAAATAAGAGATCAGCACCACAAACAAGGCCCAAGGGATGACGGTAATGGCCATCCACAACACATGGACCAGAGAGCGGATGAAATTCATGTTGGCGTCGTAGTCAAAGGTAGGCGCGAGCCCGATTCAGAGCCCAGTAAATGATCGACACAGGCGGCCAGATCGGCATGAACCAGTGTGCCGACCGGAAAACCCGGTGGCAAGGCTTGCCCCAGCCATTCGGGGTGCCGCCCGCTCAGCACCATGTGCGGCACGCAGCCCACCACTTCGGCCACCTGCATGTCGCTCAGACTGTTGCCAATGCAGGGCACACCGTTCAGGTCCACGCCATAGCGTTCGGCAATTTGCGAAAAAAGACCCGGCCAAGGTTTGCGGCAACCACAGCCTTCATCGGCCGCATGCGGGCAATAGAAAAAGGCATCGATGCGCCCGCCCACGGCCGCCAATTTTTTGATCAGGTGGCTGTGCACGGCATTGAAGGCAGCCATGTCAAACAGGCCCCGGCCCAAACCCGACTCATTGGTCGCCAGCACCACATGAAATCCCGCATGGTTCAAGCGGCTGATCGCCTCCAGCGCTCCAGGCAGGGGCTGCCAGTCGTCCGGCGATTTGACGAACTCGTCACCCGTGCGGTTGATGGTGCCGTCGCGGTCAAGGATGACGAGTTTCAAGTGGGTGTTCATGATCGCTCGGTGGGGGGATCAGAATCGGGTCGGCCGATCAAGCCGCCAGACGCGACAAATCGGCCACGCGGTTCATGGCCACATGCAAGGACTTGAGCAGGCCCTGGCGGTTCAGGCGCAGGTCCATTTCTTCGGCGTTGACCATCACATCGTCAAAGAACGCATCGACCGGGGCGCGCAGCGCGGCCAGGGTTTGCAAGCTGGCGGTGTAGTCACCGGCCTTGAACTGCGCCTCAGACTCCGGAACCAGCTTTTGCATGACGGCGTAGAGGTTTTTCTCAGCCTCCTCTTGCAACAGCGCGGGGTTGACGTGGGCGTCCACCTCTCCGGCTTTCTTGAGGATGTTGCCAATGCGTTTGTTGGCGGCTGCCAAAGCGGGCGCTTCGGGCAAAGCGGCAAAGGCGCGCACAGCCGACAGGAACTGGCTGACCTGGCCCAGACGGGCGGGGCGCAAGGCCATGACAGCATCCACCTCTTGCGCACTGAAGCCCTGCTCGCGCAGGCTACCGGACAAGCGGTCGTAGATGAAATTGGCGACCAGCGCCGGCGTTTCCAAATTGAACGCCGTTACAAAGCCCGCCACAGCCGATTGACTCGCAAGCTCCGTAGAAATTGCCGCGTGCTCAAAGCTTTCAAAAGCCGTTTTCAGCAACGCATCGATGTTCTCATTGGGCAGACGTTCAAGCAACATGCGGATCACGCCCAGTGCATGGCGACGCAGCGCAAACGGGTCTTTGTCGCCCGTGGGCACGTTGCCAATGCCGAACATGCCCACCAGTGTTTCGAGCTTGTCGGCCAGCGCCACCACCAGGCCGACGTTGTTGCGCGGCAACTCGTCGCCCGCAAAGCGCGGCTTGTAGTGGTCTTCAATGGCCTCGGATACATCGCTGCTCAAACCATCGTGACGGGCGTAGTAGCCGCCCATGATGCCTTGCAGCTCAGGGAACTCGCCCACCATATCGGTCAGCAAATCGGTCTTGGCCAAACGGGCAGCTTGCTCGGCTTGCTTGGCCAGAAGATCGCCGCCCACTTGCTGACCAATGGCTTTGGCGATGGCGCAGACACGCGCCATGCGCTCGCCTTGGGTGCCCAGCTTGTTGTGATAAACCACTTTGGACAGACCTTCAACGCGCGATTCGAGTGTCTTTTTGCGGTCTTGGTCAAAGAAGAATTTGGCATCGGCCAAGCGTGGGCGCACCACGCGCTCGTTGCCACCGATCACCAAGGAAGCGTCGTCGGGGGTGATGTTGCTCACGACCAAGAACCGATTCGTCAGCTTGCCCGATGCATCAACCAAAGGGAAGTATTTCTGGTTGGCCTTCATCGTGAGGATCAAGCATTCCTGAGGCACCCCCAGGAATTCGGTCTCGAACTGGCAGGTCAGCACATTGGGGCGTTCGACCAGCGCGGTCACTTCGTCCAGCAGGGCTTCGTCTTCGATCGGACGGGCACCGTTGCCCACTTTGGCCGCAGCAGTGTTCAGCTGGCGCACGATCTCGGCGCGGCGCTCAGCGAAGCTGGCGATGACCGAGCCATCGCGTTTGAGCACTTCGTCGTACTGGTCAGCATGCGGCAACACCACAGGCGAGGCCTTGGCCTCAAAGCGGTGGCCTTGGGTGCTGTTGCCTGCGGTCAGGCCCAGCGCTTTGACGGGCACGACGGTGCTGCCGTGCAGAGCAATGAGGCTGTGCGCGGGGCGCACAAAATTCACGCTGCTCCAGCCGGGCAACTCACAGTCGGTCTCCAGCTGGTACTGCATGACTTTGGGAATCGGCAGCTTGGCCAGCGCTTCTTCCAGCGCCTTTTGCAGGCCCGCTTGCAGGGATGCGCCTTTGACGATGCTGTCGTAAAACAGGGCTTCCGCTTTGCCATCGGGCGCGCGCTTGAGCGCGGCCACGGCAGCGGCTGGGTCGCTCACGTCAGCACCCAGCGCTTGCAGTTTTTTGAGCAGTGCAGGTGTGGCGTTACCCGCCGCGTCCAGGCCCACAGCCACGGGCATGAGCTTTTGTTGTACGGCCTTGTCAGCACCTTGCGCCAGCACACCGGTCAAATGCGCAGCCAAGCGGCGAGGCGAGGCAAAAGCCGTCACCACTGAATCAACAGCAGCCAGGCCCTGGGCCTTGAGTTGTTCGGCCAGCACGTTCGAGAACGCCGCACCCAACTTGTTGAGCGCCTTGGGCGGCAGCTCTTCCACAAACAATTCCACCAGCAAATTTTGTGTCGTCATGTCGTGATCCTCAGGCGGCTTTCTTGGGCATTTGCGCAACCCATTCACGCGGGGCCATCGGGAAGTCCAGACGTTCGCGGCTCTCGTAATAACTCTGCGCCACGCTGCGGGCCAGGTTGCGGATGCGGCCGATGTAGGCGGCGCGCTCGGTCACGCTGATCGCGCCACGCGCGTCCAGCAGGTTGAAGGTGTGGGCGGCTTTGAGCACCTGCTCGTAGGCGGGCAGCGCGAGCTGCTGCTCAATCAAATACTTAGCTTGCTTTTCATAACTATCAAACGCACCAAGAAATCCTTTTTCTTTGTTGCCAAGAAGGAATTCAACATCCGAATGCTCGAAGTTGTAGGTCGACTGCTCCACCTCATTTTGGTGGTAAACATCGCCATAGCTCAAGGTGTCGGTCCACTTCAGGTTGTAGACGTTGTCCACGCCCTGCAAATACATGGCCAGGCGCTCCAGGCCATAGGTGATCTCGCCGGTGATCGGCTTGCAGTCGATGCCGCCCACTTGCTGGAAGTAGGTGAACTGCGTGACTTCCATGCCATTGAGCCAAACTTCCCAGCCCAGGCCCCAAGCGCCCAGCGTCGGGTTTTCCCAATCGTCCTCAACGAATCGGATGTCGTTTTTCTTCAGGTCAAAGCCCAGCGCTTCGAGCGAGCCCAAATACAACTCCAGGATGTTGCTGGGCGCTGGCTTCAAGACCACCTGGTATTGGTAGTAGTGCTGCAGGCGGTTGGGGTTCTCGCCGTAGCGGCCGTCTTTCGGGCGTCGGCTGGGTTGCACGTAAGCGGCTTTCCAAGGCTCAGGGCCAATGGCGCGCAAAAACGTGGCGGTGTGGCTGGTGCCCGCGCCGACTTCCATGTCGTAGGGCTGGAGCAAGGCACAGCCCTGGGCGTCCCAGTACTGCTGCAATTTGAGAATGATTTGCTGGAAGGTCAACATGGCCAAAGCAAAGCCAGCAGCGAGCTGGCCGGGGTTAGGGATGGGCGCAAGTTTTGCGCGAACCCTTGATTTTACGGCCTTTGCCGCTTCCAAAAAGCCCAAGCCACCACCGCACAGCACAGCGCCCACAGCGGCCCTAAACCCCAGGTTCCGGCCCAGCGGGCAAAGGGCGTGAGGCCATGACGCCCTTCAAAAGTCCCCTTCAGACTGCCCCGGGTAAAGCGTGGCATCTGATCGGTCACCCGACCGGTGTGGTCGATGATCGCGGTGGCCCCGGTGTTGGTGGCGCGCAGCATGGGACGACCCAGTTCCATGGCCCGCAGCCGCGAGATGTTCAAGTGCTGGTCCACCGCCAATGTGTCGCCAAACCAGGCGATGTTGCTCACATTCACCAAGGCGGTGGGAGCCGTCGCGGGATCTTTGAAGCGCTGGGCCAGCTCTTCGCCAAACAGGTCTTCATAGCAAACGTTGGGGGCCAGTCGCTGGCCCTGCCAAGCCACAGAAGGCTGCCCCCATCCACCTGAGCGGAAATCGCCCAGAGGGATGTTCATCATGCGCACGAACCAGACAAAACCAGGGGGCACGAACTCACCAAACGGCACCAGATGGGACTTGTCATAGCGGTAATCCGGCAAACCGGCAGGTTGCAACGCCACCACCGAATTGGTGTACCCCTCGGTCACACCGCCCAAAGGCATCCCCACCAGAGCCATCGACCGAGCTGACCGCGCGAAATGCTGTCTTAAGCCTGCCTCATAGCCCTCAGGCAAATGTCGCGGCAACAAAGGAATCGCGGTTTCTGGGGCCACCACCAAGGGCAGCTGGTTGGCGCGCAGCTGTGCGTCGTACCACTGCAGCGCATCCCGGATGCCGCTGGCCGCATCAAATTTGGCATTTTGAGAGATATTGGCCTGCAGCAAAGCCACCTGCCCCACCCCTGCGGTGGTGGTGAAACTGGGCCCCCAAAGCTGCAGCCCCAAAGTCACCACCCCCAAACCCAACAAGGGTTTGAGCGCGCGTAGCCGCCACCCCGACAGCGCCAAGCGCATGGCCAACCAAGCGGCCAAAGCGCCCATACCGTACACCCCCACCCAAGGTGCCCAAACCGAAAGCACACCATCGACGTGCGCATAACCGCCCGCGCCCCAGGGGAAACCGGTCAACCAGCGCCCGCGCATGAGCTCGGCCAAAGTCCACAGGGCGGCAAACACAACACTGATCGCTCCCGGACGCTGCGCCAACAGCCCGCGCGCCAAAACCACCCACGCAGCACATGCGGCGGCGTAATACAGCGCCAAAGCGGCCGCCAAAGCCAGCACCGCAACCACCGCCAAAGGTGCAGGCAAGCCTCCAACATCGTGCATGGACACATACAGCCACCAAAAGCTGCCAGCCAGCCAAGCTGTGGCGAACACACCACCCGACCAAGCGACTTGTCGGTGTGCGGAACGTGACAAATATGAGTGACGGGCAACGTCGGCCAAGCCAGCGGCCAGCACGGCCAAGCTCAAAATCTGCAACCAGCCATGTGCGTGGCCGCTGCCGGGCATGGCGATCGACGCCGCCTGCGCTAAACCGGCCAAAGCGGGCCACACGGTTGACAGGCCGCGTGCTCGCTCAGGGCGGAAATTCATGCCTTTGACTCTGGGGCGACCATGGCAGCCACCGGCGATACCTTGAACCAACGCACAGCGCCAGCACGGGTGTGCAAGACCACAAACTGCAGGCCAGCCAAAATGTATTTTTCGCCTCGTCGCGGCACGTGGCCCATTTCGTGGGCAATCAACCCCCCAATGGTGTCAAAGTCCGGGCCTTCGGCATCTTCACGGGCCTCTTGCAGGTCCACGCCAAAGGCTTCACTCACGCGCTCTAGGGAAGTGTCGCCACTGACGCGGAAGCTGCGGTCGGGCAAGCCAAAAATATCCCCCTCGTCGTCGGCGATGTCGAATTCGTCCTCGATTTCGCCGACGATCTGCTCCAACACGTCCTCGATGGTGATCAAACCCGCGGTGCGGCCAAACTCATCGATGACGATGGCCAGATGGTTGCGGTTGTCCCGGAATTGGCGCAACAAATCGTTCAGCCCCTTGCTTTCGGGCACAAAAACTGCCGGGCGCAGCAGGGCTCGGATGTTCAATTCGGGCGCCCGTTGCAGCTTAAGCAAGTCCTTGGCCAGCAAAATGCCAATGATGTTTTCAGTTTCCCCTTCGTAGACGGGAAAACGCGAGTGTGCTGTCTCGATCACTTGGTGCAACAAGCGGTCAAACGGGTCTTCGATGTTCAACAAATCCATCCGAGGTGCGGCCACCATCACATCGCCAGCGGTCATGTCAGCCATGCGGATGACGCCTTCAAGCATGAGGCGGCTCTCGGCATTGATGATGTGGTTGTCCTCGGCCTCGGCCAAGGTTTCGATCAACTCGTCGGTCGAGTCGGGGCCGGGATGGATGAATTCGGCGAGCTTTTGCAGAAAACTGCGCTTGTCTTCACGTTCAACCGAACGCGCAGGGTGAGGGTCGGACACAGTCAGGAAATGCAGGACATGCGGTTGTTGGCAAGCCTCTAGGATAGCGGATTCAGATGACAAACCGCCAAATCAAGGCTTGTGTGAAGTGTGACGTGCATCGCGCACCCCTTGACGGATCTCTTGCACTGTAGCCAGCCACGCACGAAATTGGTGTGCCTGCATTTTGAGCTGGTAGTCCAACTCGGCCATCTGCTCTTGCATCATTCCGCTGAGCTGGCTGTCCAGCGTCGCCTCGGGCAATGACAGATAGGCCTCGCTTTCGCTGCCATCCCGCTGGACTGTGGCTCCGGCATGGCGGGCGATCTTGAGCATGGCCACGTTTTCACTCAAAGCGTGGATGAAGATCATGCTCACCCCCTCGTTGCGGGCATGCATCACGGCATGGTTAAAAAGGCGGACGCCCAAACCATTGCCCCGCTGATGGGACGCCACCGACACCCCAAACTCGGCGCAAGTGGCCCATTGCGGGTCGATCGAAAAGGCCAAATGGGCCATGGCTACCAACTCAAGCCGACGGTTGAACACCCCAAAAATCTCGTCTCGCTCAAAGTTCAAGCCCGTCACGTAGCGCGCAATTTGCTCATCTGTGGCCGAGTACCCGAAGCGCAAATACCGGTCCTCGGGCTTCAAAGCCAGCAAATGCTTCAGGATGCGCGGTTTGTGCCGCGCAGACATGGAGCGAATCGGAATCCACCCGCGCAAGGCCAAAGCCGAAACCCAGCGCCGCCAAAGTTGCCGCCAGAATCCAGGGAGAATGTTGAGTTCTGAGTTCATTTGAATTAAGGGTTTGCCCTTATTTTGCACCCAATGCCCCGACCTTGTCAGCCGCTGTGTTTGACTATGGCATTTGTCGCGTGTGAGACCTATACAGGCCCCACTGGGGAATTGCCCGATCACACTCGCCGACACAGTTGGCCACAATCAGGGCATCAAGGAGACAAAACGATGGAACGTATTTGGCTGAAAAATTACCCCCCCGGCGTCCCGCACGACATCGACCCCCAGCAATACAGCAGTTTGACGGACTTGCTAGAGCGGGCATTTAGGGAGCACGGCAACAGCCCTTTTTCGGTCTGCATGGGCCGATGGATGAGCTACAAGGAGCTGGATGAACTCTCCAAAGCCTTGGGGGCCTGGCTGCAAGCCAAGGGCCTGCCTGCTGGCAGCCGTGTGGCCATCATGCTGCCCAATTTGCCCCAGTTTGCCGTGACCATGGCCGCCGTTCTGCGTGCAGGCTATGCGTGTGTGAACGTGAACCCCTTGTACACCGCGCGCGAGCTGCAGCACCAACTCAAGGACTCCGGCGCCACCACCATTGTCATTTTGGAAAACTTTGCCGCCACATTGCAGGATGTGATTGAACACACCCAAGTGCAACATGTGGTGGTGGCCTCCATTGGCGACTTGCTGGGGCCCTGGTATGGGCGCTGGATGACTTTTGCCGTTCGCCATTTGGCCAAAATGGTGCCTGAGTTCGAGTTGCCGCTGACAAGCGGACGAACCGTCACACCGTTCAAAAAAGCCATTGCACAAGGCCGCCAACTGAACCTGAAGCCAACACCCCAAACCTTGGATGACACCGCGTTTTTGCAGTACACCGGCGGCACCACGGGTTTGTCCAAAGGTGCCGTGCTGACGCACCGCAACATCGTCGCCGCTATCTTGCAGGCAGAGGGCTGGTTCTCGCCGGCACTGGCCAGCATTGGCGACCTGCGCAAGGTCAACAGCATCGCCGCCTTGCCGCTGTACCACATCTTCGCGCTGACGCTGTGCCTGCTGGCCATCCGCCAAGGCTCGCATATGACACTGGTCCCCAACCCACGGGACTTTGCCAAGTTCATTGAAGTGCTCAAGCAGCGCCCCTTCCACATGTTGCCTGGGGTGAACACCCTCTTCAATGCCTTGATGCAACACCCGATGTTCAAGACCATCGACTTTTCATCACTCAAACTCACCCAAGCTGGCGGCATGGCGGCCTCTGAAGGCACCGCCAAGCATTGGCAAGCGGCCACAGGCAGCGCCATGATCGAAGGTTGGGGCATGAGCGAGACCTGCGCCATCGGCACCAATAACCCGGTCACGCAAACCCATTTCAGCGGAAACATCGGCCTGCCCTTACCTGGCATCGACATTGCCATCAAGGACGATGCGGGCAACAACCTGCCCGTGGGCAGTTCAGGCGAAATTTGCATCCGCGGACCCAACGTGATGACAGGCTATTTCAACCAGCCCGAAGAAAATGCCAAGACCTTCACTGCCGATGGCTTCATGCGCACAGGCGACGTTGGCATCATGGACAACGAAGGTTTTACACGGATCGTCGACCGCAAGAAAGACATGATCATTGTGAGCGGATTCAACGTGTTCCCGAGCGAGCTGGAAAACGTCATATCGACCTGTCCCGGCGTGGTCGAGTGCGCTGTGGTGGGCGTCGCAGACACGATGCAGGGTGAAACCATCAAGGTGTTTGTGGTGCGCAACGACCCCATGTTGACCGAAGAGTCCGTCTCGCGCTTCTGCCAAGAGAACCTCACCGGATACAAGCGGCCCAAGTACATCGAATTCCGCGATGAACTGCCCAAATCCAACGTTGGCAAGATCCTGCGGCGGGAATTACGCAACCACAAATGAAGCGCCCACGCCAGTCAGCATGAACTCCCCCTCCATCCTCCCTGCAGGCGTGACCGTATTCGAGCGCGGCTGGCTGTCGGCCAACAACGTACTGCTGTGCGACGAAAACAGCGCCACCTTGGTGGACAGCGGCTATGTGACCCACCAGGCCCAAACACTGGCCTTGGTGGCGCAAGCGCTGCAGGGCCGCCCTCTGGACCAGCTGGCCAACACGCACCTGCACAGTGATCACTGCGGTGGGAACCAGGCCTTGCAAAACCGTTACCCCGGCTTGAAAACCTGGATACCGCCGGGCTTGGCACCGGATATTCAAGCTTGGCGCGAAGACGCGCTCAGCTACAAGCCCACAGGCCAAAACTGTCCCCCCTTCGGTTTTTCCGGCCTTCTCCAGCCTGGCGACAGCCACCACTGGGGGAACATGACTTGGGAGGTCCACGCCGCCCCCGGCCACGATCCCCACTCGGTCATTTTGTTTGCGCCTGAACACCGCTTGCTGATGTCGGCTGATGCCCTGTGGCAAAACGGTTTTGGCGTGGTGTTCCCCGAATTGGTGGGCATTGACGCGTTTGATGAAGTGGGCCAGACCCTTGACCTGATCGAGCGGCTTCAACCGGCCATCGTCATCCCAGGTCATGGCGCCGTGTTCACAGAAGTCGCGCCTGCATTGGCACTGGCCCGCAGCAAACTCGAAAGCTTTGCGCAAAACCCTGAACGCCACGCCCGTTACGGCACCAAAGTCCTGCTCAAGTTCAAACTGCTCGAATGGGGGCGCATTTCCAAAACCGAATTCAGCGAATGGGCCCTGCAAGTGCCCTACATGAACGACCTGCACCGCCGATTTGGCCTAGGCCACGATGTGCACACTTGGCTTGACATGATGCTGGCCGAACTGGAACGCAGCGGAGCCTTGGAGGTGCATGACGGCATGCTGCATGACGCTTGAGTCACGACAATGAAAATAGAATCATGTTTTTATTGCGCTGGCTGCGCCCTAACTGTGTCAGTTGGAAAGTAAAAACTGCTCAAACTATGATTTTTTCCAAATATTCGATCAAAGCACTTACCGCACTGCTTCTGACGTTTTTAATGTCCCCGATTTTTGCCAACGAGCCAAAAATCGGTCCATCACAGGCCTTGGTCTATATTTTCATGGACACCAACTTCGGTGCAGTGGTGAGCCGCTACAATCTGAAAGTAGCTGGCGTTGATATGCCACAGATGCATGGCTACAAGTATTTGGCACTGTCATTACCACCCGGCCAGCATCTGATCGAATCAGATCGTGATGGTGTTGGCGGAACTTCGATCAACCTCAAAGTTGACTCAGGCGAAAAGCATTACATCCTTCTGCGCTTGGCAAATGCATCGGGTAGATTGTGGCTACTCAGCATATTGACCAGCAGGTACGCATAATTTTAAAATCTCGCATTGCATAGCATCTGAATCGATTGACCATTACTTAAGTATGTTCACTTTTTACAGAGGTATCCAATGATTGAGCGCAGTGTGATCGTTTCCGAGGAGGTTGATGTCAATCAGGATGAACCTGTTAGCCCCTGGTTTGCCTTCGTGATTGCCTGTTTGCTTGTTGCGATATTTTTTGCTCTTTTTATCGCGACGTTTTGATTGATTTATTCAAGGTCATCAGAAGATAGACGGTCCAAGATCGTATAGAAACGGTCCTTGGTGATCGACCCTTTTTTTGCGCGAAGCCGACTTCATCTCTTTCAAGACAAATAACGCTTTGGGTCGGCGATCGACGGCAATTCGCGCCTGGTGGTGGTCCACTTTCAGCCTAAAGCACAGTGGTGCCCGAACCGCAAGCCAAATGGCATTGGCCTGCGTCAGGGGCTGCCTGCTGAAACTCAACGCAAGATCTGCGCTCCATCACTCATTCTTGAACACAAACTCCTGGGTCGCGGTGATTTCTCCGGATTCGGCTGTGCACTTGTATTGCAGCATCGCCGCTTTGACTGCTGCGTGAAACAGGCTAGGCCCAGACAGAATCGTCACCTCCTTGACTGCACCGTCTTTGATCAGCACTTGTGCTCTGACAACCCCTCCAATGCCATTTTGAATCGCCCTTCGCGGCATTTCCGGTTGAACTTGAGTCGGGCAGGCGACTCTGATATCCGCTCGATTGGGGGCCGGCTTGGGTGATGGCGGGGGCGCCGGTGGCGGGGCAATCACTGCAGGCGTTGGCGGTGGTGTTGCCACGGATTGAACCACTGGTGCAGTCAAGGTTGTCGGGGGCGCTACGTCAGGCGGAGGCACAAACGGAGGCGGTGGCGCTTCGACCTTGGGCACCTCTTGCGGTTTGATTGGCTTCGGCGGTGGTGGTGGCGGGGGCGGTGGAATGATGACTTCCTGGATCACGACCGCTTCGAGTGGCTTTTTCAAAGCCACCAGCGCGTTCTTGGCCGTGCCCGATACGATGGCCCAGCCAATCAAAATGTGCAGTGCGACCACAATCGCGATGCCTTTGTAGCGTCGCGAAGCGTCCTTCGATTTGTAGACCGGATGCAAACTAGAGCGTGTAGTCATTGGATAAATTGCTCACTTCCAATCACCGCCATCTTGGTCAGTCCCTTGCGTTTGGACGTGGACAGGACATTGGCAAAGACGGCATATTGCGAAGCCTTGTTCGGCCGGATATGCACCTCGGGCTGTGACGCTAATTGACCAATGGATGCCATTTTGGCCTCCAGCTCCTCTGCGGACACCGCCTGACCTTGCCAATAAACCACACTGTTTTCATCAATGTCGATCTGGATTTTTTCAGGCTTGATGCTGCTGCTCGGTGGTGTGCCTACTGGCATATCCAGGTTGACCGAGTGCAACTGAATCGGAATGGTGATGATCAGCATCACCAGCAGCACCAGCATCACGTCAATCAATGGCGTCGTGTTGATGTCCATCATCACTTCTGGATCGCCAGCGCCAGAACCGGATCTTATGTTCATGGCCATGCTTAGCCTCCCAGAGGTGGTGGTTCAGTGATGAAGGCCACTTTGACAATTCCGGCACGCTGGCATGCGTACAAGATCTTGCCAACGCCTTCGTAACGTGACGCCATATCACCGCGAATTTGCACTTCGGGCTGTGGGGTGACGGTGGACACTTTCTTCAACTTGTCCACCAGTGCTTCCACGTTGGCCACTTTCTGGTCATACCAGTAGATGCCACCCAAGGTGTCCACTGAAATGATGATGTTTTCTGGCTTGGATTGCCGAATCTCCACCCGTTCCTTGGGCAAAGAAACCGGAATGGATGTAGTGACCACGGGTATGGTGATCAGAAAGATGATGAGCATGACCAGCATCACGTCCACAAGGGGCGTGGTGTTGATGGTTGAGATCACTGCCCCGTCATCTCCGTCTGGACTTCCTACGTTCATCGACATAGCGCCATCCTTGTGAGTTCGGTCTGCAATGTATTAGCTTTTGGCGGAGGTGGAAGCCACAAGCACGGCATTCAAGTCGTTGCCGAAGCTGCGCACGTCCTCCATCACACCTTTGTTGCGATTGACCAACCAGTTGTAGCCCAACACGGCAGGAACGGCAACGGCCAAGCCGATGGCGGTCATGATCAAGGCCTCACCCACGGGGCCCGCCACCTTGTCGATGGAGGCCTGGCCGGAAATACCAATGGCCGACAGCGCGTGGTAGATGCCCCACACGGTGCCAAACAGACCGACGAAGGGAGAAACGGAACCGACGGTGGCCAAAAAGGACAGGCCACTTTGCATTTCTCGGTTCACTCGGTCAACGGCG
>JBIKSF010000003.1:0-46927 GCA_044348785.1 Limnohabitans sp. | reverse complement strand
CGAGGGACATGCTCTCGAATTCAGTGCCTTTTTGCAGGTTATTCAAGTTCACAACGTAAGCGTTGTGGTGCTTGCCGTGGTGAAACTCCAGGGTTTCCTGGCTGTAGTGAGGGGCCAAAGCGTCGATCGCGTAAGGCAGTGCGGGCAAAGTGTGTTCCATGAGGGGTCCTTTTGTCGTTGCGGGTTAAAAAAATCTTAGACGCATTTTAGGGGAGCGCGATGCCCCTTACCGTATTCAGGGTCACTGCCGTGTTAGCGGTGCGTTCGGACAGGGTGGGGCCGGGGCTCCTCATACTGGGGTACCAGAAATCGTCGCCCCGGCCCCACCCCGCCCGAACGCGCTGGCGTCTCAGACTTTCACGACCAAAGGCACCAGGCCATCGGACAAAGTGGCCTGAACGTTCTGACCGGGTTGAAACTGGTCGGCATGGGTCAGGGCCTGGCCTTTGTCGTCGCTCAGCCAAGCATAGCCACGCTCCAACACCCGGTGCGGGTCCACCGAAGACAAACGCAAAGCAGCCCGCTCCAGACGTTGTGCGCGTTGCGGCACCTGTTGAGCCCGGTTGAAACTCAAACGGTCGCTCAGCCGCTCCAGCTGGTGGCCCTGCTCCATGAATTGACTTCGCACACCCGTTTGCAAACGAGCGGCCAAGCGTTCCAGCCACTGCTTGTGCTGGCCCAGCAAGGCTTGGGGACGGCTCAATCGGGTCGCAATGGCGTTCAGGCGTTGGCTCTGGCGCTCTTGCTGACGGACCAAACCCACGCCCAACCGGGCTGCCACAGCATCCAAGCGTTGCGCTTGGCGGTCTTGCTGACGAATCAAGCCCCGACTCAGGCGGTGCTCCAGAACCGACAGGGCTTCAAGGCCCACACCCCGGTCGGTCGCGGCCATCTCGGCCGCCGCCGTGGGCGTTGGGGCACGCACATCGGCCACTAAATCGGCGATGGTGAAATCCGTCTCGTGGCCCACGCCGCAAATCAGCGGCACCGGACTTTGTGCAATCAAGCGGGCCAGGTTTTCGTCGTTGAACGACCACAGGTCTTCCATCGAGCCGCCACCGCGCACCAACAAGATCACATCCACGGGCGGACACAGCGGGTTGTCTTCGGCCGTGAGGGCATAGATGTTTTGCAAAGCCTGCACCAGCGTGGCCGCAGCACCAGCGCCCTGCACCAAGGCCGGCGCCATCACCACCGGGATGTGCGGCACGCGCCGCTGCAAGGCGGTCATCACGTCGTGCCAGGCGGCTGCGCCCAGAGAAGTCAACACGCCAATGGCGCGGGGCTGCGTGGGCAAAACGCGTTTGTGCGCAGGGTCGAACAGGCCCTCGGCTTCGAGCTTGGCCTTGAGGCGTAAAAACTGCTCAAACAGCGCGCCCTGCCCTGCACGCTCAATGGATTCAACGATCAGCTGCAGGTCGCCCCGGGCTTCGTACACGCCCAAACGCCCCCGAACTTCGACCAGTTCGCCATCGCGCGGGGCAAAGTCCATCAAACTGGCTGCGCGCCGAAACATGGCGCAGCGGATCTGGCCCGTGTCGTCCTTGATGGAAAAATAGCAATGACCGCTGGCTGCCCGCGAGAAGCCCGAAATCTCGCCGCGCACCGTGACTGGATTGAACTGGGCATCGAGCGTGTCAGCCATGGCGCGGCACAGCGCAGAAACTGTCCACGCACGGGGCTTCAGATCGTCATTCAAGGGCATTGGATTGAGGTTTTATCGGCGTTGCAAAGGCATTTCAGGCGGCAACCCCAGCACTGTTGCGGTCAAGTACTCCACAAGCCAGGCTTGTAGCTGCTTGGGGCGCTGCCCAGGCAGGCGACAGCTGATAAATATTGCAAGTCTTTGATTTCATGAGGTATTTTAAAAATCACCGGTCAAATTTTCAAAAATTTCTATGTACCGGAGTATGCTGAAAATCGAAATTGTCAAAGTTCTTCACAAAGTTATCCACAGAAATGAACGCGCCGCCGCAAGGCAAGGCCATTCGCCGATAATCAACCGATTTGGTACCGAAAAAACCGGGAAGGACTTTTCTTGCTGTCCATCATACAAGCCGCCGGATGGCCCATCTGGCCCCTGATTTTGTGTTCCGTTCTGGCTTTGGCCCTGATTCTGGAGCGCACCTTGCAGCTGCAAGACACCAAGGTCATGCCCGCCAATATCCTGACGCAAACCATTGAAGCCACACAACGCGGTGTGCCCCTACCCGAGATGATCCAGACATTGGACAAGGCTGGGACCATGGGTCCGGTGTTGGCCAGCGGGCTGCGCTGCTTGCAAGCCAACCCGCAAGCGACGATCGAGGACATCCAGGCCCACATGCAAATGGCGGGACGCTTGGCGGCCCAAGGGCTGGAGCGCTACTTGCCGGCGCTGGCCACCATCGCCTCGGCAGCACCCCTGCTGGGCTTGCTGGGTACGGTGGTTGGCATGATCGAGATTTTTGGCGCCCACACGGCCGCCAACAACCAGCCGGCCTTGTTGGCTCACGGCATTTCGGTTGCGCTTTACAACACGGCTTTTGGTCTGATCGTGGCCATTCCGGCCTTGATGTTTTGGCGCTACTTTCGCACGGTGGTGGACCGCCATGTGCTGGCCATGGAAGTGGCAGCAGAGCACTTTGCCAGGCACCTCAGCCGTGCCAGCACCTGAAAGTTGCTTGTGAACTTCAAAACCTCACGGACCACGCCCGAGCCGGAGATCAACCTGATCCCGTTCATTGATGTGCTTTTGGTGGTGCTGATCTTTTTGATGCTCACCACCACATGGTCGCGCCTGACCGAAATTCAGCTGAATTTGCCGGTGGCCGATGCCAACGCATCCAACCAGCGGCCCCGCCAAATCGTACTGACCATCACCTCGCAAGGGCAGTACGCCATCAACAAATCACCTGTCGGTGCCAGCTCGGTGGGCGCCTTGGTGGCGGTACTCACCCCCCTGGCCGACAAGGACGCGATGCTGATCATCAGTGCCGACGCCTCCGCCTCGCACCAAAGCGTCATCCATGCCATGGAGGCAGCACGCCGCAGCGGCTTGTCAAAAATCACCTTCGCGGCCCAATCGGCCGAAGTGCCGGGTTCTTGATCGGCATGGGCTTGTCCAAGTTTTTGCACCAAGCGCTTCCGCGAGTGTGGCAAAGTCGTGGCCCGATCGCTTGGGCATTGCGCCCAGTGGCGGCTATGTATGGCGCCCTGATGGTGCTGCGACGCAGGGCCTACGCTGAGGGCCTGTTCAAAACCCGACGTGTCCCCGCCTTGGTCATTGTGGTGGGCAATGTGGTGGCGGGCGGTGCAGGCAAAACGCCCGTGACCATTGCCTTGGCCAAGCACTTGAACTCAAAGGGATTGCAGGTCGGGGTGATCTCACGCGGCCATGGGCGCAAAACCCGCGACGCCCGCGCCGTGACGCTCAATAGCCACCCGCTGGATGTGGGCGACGAACCGTTGCTGATTCACCAAGCCACTGGCTTACCCGTGTGGGTGGCCAATGCCCGGGCCGATGCGGCACTGGGTTTGCTTCACGCGCACCCGCAGGTGCAAGTGCTGATTTGTGACGATGGCTTGCAGCACCTGGCCTTGGCGCGCGACCTCGAGATTTGCGTGATGGACGAACGCGGCACGGGCAACGGCTGGTTGTTGCCAGCAGGTCCCCTGCGCGAGGCCTGGCCACGCCGGGTCGATTGGGTGCTGCACACAGGGCCAAGCCCCTGGGCAAGTGGTGCAGGCGACCCGCTGACACCGCAATACTTGGCCACACGCCGACTGGCAGACCACGCCATCACCGCGACGGGCCAGCGCATAGCACTGACCGAACTGAGCCAGCGGCCATTGCATGCAGTGGCCGGGCTGGCGCGACCAGAAGCTTTTTTTCAGATGCTGCGCCAATCGGGCCTGAGCCTCGCCACCACCACCGCCCTGCCCGATCACCATGATTACCAGGACTGGCAAGCGCGCCCAGACCTCACTTGGCTGTGCACCGAAAAAGACGCGGCCAAACTCTGGCCGCACGAACCGGGTGCGTTGGCCGTTCCTTTGGTGCTCACGCCCGAAAACGGTTTCTGGGCGGCCTTGGATGCGCGCCTCAATGACCTTTTGCAGCGCTGACCACCCTAACAGCACCTTGCAGTCAATCTGAGGCCATCCGCCAGTCCGGGGTCCCGTTATCATTGGCGGCATGGACACCAAATTGCTTGAACTGCTGGTTTGCCCGGTCACCAAAGGCCCGCTCAACTTTGACCGCGAACGTCAGGAGCTGCTCTCGCGCAGCGCCCGCTTGGCTTACCCGGTACGCAAGGGCATTCCCATCCTGCTGGAAAACGAAGCCCGCGCGCTGAGTGACGAAGAAATTGACCAACTGGCCGCCCTGCGGCCGGCGCTTTAACACCTGCCCATGAACGATGTTCAAGTGCCACGGGTCTTCACCGTGGTGATTCCTGCCCGCATGGCGTCCAGCCGCCTGCCCGACAAACCCTTGGCCGACATTGGCGGATTGCCGATGGTCGTGCGCGTGGCGCAGCGGGCGCTTCAGTCGCAGGCGAGCCAGGTCGTCGTCGCTGCCGATGACGAACGCATCGTGGCCGCGTGTCAGGCGCACGGCGTGAAGGCCTTGTTGACGCGCCAAGACCACCTCAGTGGCAGCGACCGGCTGGCCGAAGCCTGCCAATTGCTGGGGTTGCCCGACGATGCGGTTGTGGTCAATGTGCAGGGCGACGAACCCCTGATCCCACCCGCACTCATCAACGAGGTGGCCCGCGTGCTGCGCGAGCGGCCCGACGCCAGCATGAGCACAGCCGCCCACGAGATCGGCTCGCTGGAGGAATTCACCAACCCCAACGTGGTCAAAGTGGTCATGGATGCCCGCCAGATGGCGCTTTATTTCAGCAGAGCCCCCATTCCTTGGTGGCGAGATGGCCAGTTGGATTCGGGTTTCAAGGCCCTGCCCAAACCTGCGCCGCTGCGCCACATTGGTATTTATGGTTACCGGGCTGGTTTTTTGTCACTCTTTCCGACCTTGAAGCCCGCCCCCCTTGAAACCATGGAGTCGCTGGAGCAGCTGCGGGTCCTGTGGCATGGCCACCGCATCGCAGTCCATGTGACAAAGGAGGCACCCGGCCCTGGCGTCGACACCCCCGACGACCTGGCGCGTGTGCGCAGCCTGATCCGCTGAACGGGACACCGGGGTTGATGCCGTAAGCCAACTTTGAGGCTGGCGTGATATTCTCAAAAACAATCTGGCATCGGTCATGGAACCCGACACGCCAAAACAATTTCAAACGATAAGGACATTCCCATGAGACTGATTCTGTTGGGCGCACCCGGCGCCGGCAAAGGCACACAAGCCACTTTCATTTGCCAGAAATACAACATCCCCCAAATCTCCACCGGCGACATGCTGCGCGCTGCCGTCAAGGCAGGCACCCCACTGGGCCTGCAAGCCAAAGCCGTCATGGAATCGGGCGGTCTGGTCAGCGACGACCTGATCATCAATTTGGTCAAGGAACGAATCGCCCAAGCCGACTGCGCCAACGGCTTCTTGTTTGACGGCTTTCCCCGCACCATCCCCCAAGCCGATGCCATGAAGGCTGCCGGCGTCAAGCTCGACTATGTGCTCGAAATCGACGTGCCCTTTGACGCGATCATCGACCGCATGAGCGGCCGCCGCTCGCACCCTGCCTCGGGCCGCACCTACCACGTCAAGTTCAACCCACCCAAAGTGGCAGGCGTGGACGACGTGACCGGCGAACCCTTGGTGCAACGCGCTGACGACCAGGAAGAAACCGTCAAAAAGCGTCTGGACGTTTACAGCGCCCAAACCCGCCCCTTGGTGGACTACTACTCCGGTTGGGCCCAACAAGAACCCGCCGCCGCGCCCAAATACCGCGCCATCAGCGGTACGGGCAGTGTGGAAGACATCACATCCCGAGCATTCGAGGCGTTGGCCAGCTGATTCTTCAGTTCAGCCACCCCCACAAAGCCTCGCCCTGCGGGGCTTTGTGCTTTCAGGGTCAGATCAGCCCTGGCCCATCAAATCGAGCATCAAACTCACCCGAGCCTTGTAGGCATTGAGCCCTTTCGGTGCCATCTGCAAAACGGGTTGACCCACGATCTGACCTTCGGCGCAGCGGGTGGTCAGGCGAACAACGACGCCTTGAGCCTGCGCTTGCGCCAGCGCGGTCGACAGGCTGTGGTGCACCGTGCCATTGCCCGTGCCCGCCACCACAAGACCCTTCACACCAGCGGCCACCAAGGCATGCACCTGACGGGCATCGGCACCGGCATGGCTGAACAACACCTCGACCCAGGGCCAATCGGCAGCTGGCATTTGCAAGGCCATGGGGGCATGGGCATGCGCCACAGGCCAACTGCCCGGGTCGGTCCAGCGCACGCTGCCTTGCTCCACCCAGCCAAGCGGGCCAGCCTCACCCGAGCTGAAAGCGTCCAAACGGTAAGGGTGGACTTTTTGAACGTCACGGGCACTGTGGATACGGCCAGCACAAACGGCCAGCACACCCCGCGCCATCGGGTCGCGCACCACGGCCATCGCATCCAGCAAATTTTGCGGACCGTCGGGCGCGAGGGCGGTCGCAGGCCGCATCGCACAAGTCAGCACCACGGGTTTATGGGTGTGCAGCAGCATTTGCAAGAGCCAAGCGGTTTCTTCAAGCGTGTCGGTGCCATGCGTGATCACGATGCCTTGCACGTCAGCCTGCGCGAGCCAATGGAGACAACCCTGCGCGAGGGCCTGCCAAGTGGCGTGGTCCATGTCCTTGCTGTCCAGCTGGGCCACTTGCTCGCACACCAGCAAATCGCCCTGCATCACTTCACCCAAGGCTGGCACTGCGTCCAGCAGATGCTGTACCCCAAGCTGTCCGGCTGTGTAAGCCGTGTGATCTGTGGCGCTCACAGCCGTGCCGGCAATGGTGCCGCCTGTGCCCAAAACCACAACTTTCTGAATTTTTTTTGCGTCAACCACTTGCACAGCCTCAAAAACTGGTTAAAAATACAGTCACTGGATAGAACAACAGTCCAACCAGTCCCCCAAGGAGACCGACATGACCGACAGCCCCAAACTCACCGCCCGGCAGCAGGAAATTCTGGAACTGATCCAGAACACCATCGCCAACACCGGTGCCCCCCCCACGCGTGCCGAAATCGCCAGCGTGCTGGGCTTCAAGTCGGCCAATGCGGCAGAAGAACACCTTAAGGCCTTGGCCCGCAAAGGCGCCATCGAGCTGGTCAGTGGCACTTCACGCGGCATTCGCCTCAAAGGCAGCAACCGCAACACTTTGCGCGCGCCCTCCGATCTGTTCAGCCTCACCCTGCCCGGCTTGGGTCAATTGAGTTTGCCTCTGGTCGGTCGTGTGGCTGCTGGGTCGCCCATTTTGGCTCAAGAGCATGTGGACCGAACCTATCAGATCGAAAGCAGCTTGTTTACCGAGCAACCCGACTACCTGCTGCGCGTTCGCGGCATGTCCATGCGCGACGCGGGCATCATGGACGGTGACCTGCTGGCCGTGAAATCCACCAAAGAAGTGCGCAACGGCCAGATTGTGGTGGCTCGGCTGGGCGATGAAGTCACTGTCAAGCGACTGCGCAAAACAAGCGGTGGCATCGAGCTCTTGCCCGAAAACCCCGACTACCCGACCATTGTGGTCAACCCCGAAGAACCATTCGACATCGAAGGCTTGGCCGTGGGCCTGATCCGCAACACCCTTTTGATGTAAAGAAACTGCTTGTTGCACCAGGTGGCGGGCGCTGACGGCATGGTTCTGTCAGCCCTGATGCAACAGGCTCCTTCAGCAATCCTGCCTGTGTCCAACCTCCATGCTTTTGAAAGGTTTCACATGGGAATCGCTCTGCTTGCTTTTTCGGGTCTTTTTCAAGGCCTCTCCCGTCTCCACCGTGTAGCCCCTGTTGCGGCTCCATCCCAGCGCGGGAAAGCCTATTTGCGGCCCGACTGGGCCACACGCCAGCCCTCTTGCGGACCTCTTGCAGCTCGAACAGCGCCTCAGCCGCAGCGCATTCAGGCTGTGGCTTCGCCTGCCCTGCGTGTCTTGCGGGTGACCGAAAGCGATCAACGGGTCAAGGGTGCCGGTCGCATGGTGATTTCGGGGCGGATGGCCGATGTCTGCGCCGAACTGGACCGCCTGGCAGCGCTTGAGGCCGCTCAAGCCCGAATTTGATCCCAAATGCCACCCCGCTGACCTGAACAGGTCGCCTCGTCAGGGCACAATGGAGGGATGAACATTGTGATCCTTGACGACTACCAAGATGCAGTGCGCAAGCTCGACTGCGCAGTCAAACTCGAAAACTTCCCGGCCAAGGTCTACACCAACACTGTCAAAGGCATTGGGCAGTTGTCTGTGCGTTTGAAAGACGCAGACATCATCGTGCTGATCCGTGAACGCACCCATCTGACCCGGGCTGTGATCGAGAAATTGCCCCGCTTGAAGCTGATTGCCCAAACAGGCCGCGTGGGTGGGCACATTGATTTGGCCGCCTGCACGGAGCGCGGGGTGGCCGTGGCCGAAGGTGTCGGCTCTCCGATAGCGCCAGCTGAGCTGACCTGGGCTTTGATCATGGCTGCGGCACGTCGTCTGCCTCAATACATTGGCAACCTCAAACACGGTGCCTGGCAGCAGTCGGGCCTGAAAGCCGGCTCCATGCCCGCCAATTTTGGACTGGGCACCGTGCTGCGCGGCAAGACGCTCGGCATTTGGGGTTATGGCCAAATTGGTCAGCTGGTCGCGGGGTACGGCAAAGCATTTGGCATGGACGTCGTGGTTTGGGGAAGCAACGAATCCCGCACCCTGGCCGTCCAGCATGGCCTGCGCGCTGCCAGCAGCAGGGTGGCATTTTTTGAAGAGTCCGATGTGGTGTCGATCCATTTGCGCTTCAACGAAGCCACCCAGGGCATGGTCACCGGTGAAGACTTGGGCCGTATGAAACCCACAGCCTTGTTCGTGAACACCTCCCGCGCCGAGTTGATCGAGCCCAACGCCTTGATCAGCGCCTTGAACCGGGGTCGGCCAGGCTTGGCAGCCATCGATGTCTTCGAGTCCGAGCCAATCTTGCAAGGCTCGGCCTTGCTCCGCTTGGAAAATTGCATCTGTACGCCGCACATCGGATATGTCGAAAAGAACAGTTATGAACTGTATTTCGGTGCCGCTTTCGACAACGTGGTGAATTTCATCAAAGGCACCCCGACCAACATCGTCAACCCCGGCGCCCTGCAAGTGCGCCGCTGAGCGTCCAGCAAGGTTTTGGCTCTGAACTGAAGCGATAATCTTTGTTGGTCCGCTGCGTGCCTGTCCGCAAGCTCTCGGCCCTAGCCCTTGGCGCAGCGGGTTTTTGACGAGCCCCCTCCTTAAGACCTCCTCTCTTTTATGACTCTCGCATTCTCCAAAGTCGCCATCATCGGCGCAGGCGCCATGGGCCGGGGCATTGCCCAAATCGCCGCCCAGGCAGGCAGCCAGGTCTGGCTGTATGACACCCAACCCGAAGCCATCGCCAAAGCCCGCGATGCGGTCTTCCAGCAATGGGACAAGTTGCAGGAAAAAGGCCGCCTGACGGCCGAAGCCGTGGCCGGTCACAAAAGCCGCCTTCTCGGTGCAGCCACACTGCAAGACTTGGCTGAATGCGAGTTGGTGGTCGAAGCCATCGTCGAAAAGCTCGACATCAAGAAAAGCCTGTTCACTGAGCTGGAAAAAGTGCTGGCCCCCACCGCCGTGCTGGTGACCAACACCTCATCGCTGTCGGTGACCGCCATTGCCGCCGCTTTGAAGCGCCCCGGCCAGTTTGCCGGTTACCACTTCTTCAACCCCGTGCCCCTGATGAAGGTGGTGGAGGTGATCGCGGGCCTCAAAACCGACCCAGCCGTCTGCCAGCGCCTGTCGGACTTTGCCCGCCAGATGGGCCACACGCCCGTGCAGGCACAAGACACACCTGGCTTCATCGTCAACCACGCTGGGCGCGGCTACAGCACCGAAGCCCTGCGCATCGTGAGCGAAGGCATCGCCGATTTCGCCACCATCGACCGCATCCTTCGCGATCAAGTCGGCTTCAAACTCGGCCCGTTCGAGTTGTTTGACTTGACAGCGCTCGATGTGTCGCACCATGTGATCGAGGCGATCTACCACCAGTATTACGAAGAGCCGCGCTACCGCCCCAACGTGATCACTGCCCAACGCTTGGCCGGAGGCGTGGTCGGCAAAAAAGTGGGCGAAGGCTTCTACAAATACGTGGACGGCGCAGCCCAAGTGCCCGCCGAGCCACCCGTGCCCGTGGTGGACAACATCCCGCCTGTGTGGGTTTCACCCCGCGCTGCGCGCCGCATGGAACTGCTGCAACTGCTCAAGGACCTGGGTGCCAAAGTCGAAACCGGCGCATCGCCCTCGCCTGAAGCGTTGACCATCGTCGCCCCACTGGGCTTTGACATCACCACCGTGGCCGTGGTCGAGCGCCTCGACCCAGCGCGCACCGTGGGCATCGACATGCTGGTCAACGACGCCGCCACCAAGCGCCGTGTCCTGGCCACCAACCCCGCCACCCGCGCCGACATGCGCGATGCGGCGCACGCTCTGTTTGCCCGCGACGGCAAAGCCGTCTCGGTCATCCGCGACAGCGGCGGCTTTGTCACCCAGCGCGTGGTGGCCACCATCGTGAACATCGCGTCCGACATTTGCCAACAGCGCATCTGCACACCACAAGACCTGGAAACCGCGGTCACGCTGGGCCTGGCCTATCCGCTGGGGCCTTTGGCCATGGGCAACCGCTTTGGGCCGGACAGCATCCTCGAAGTGCTGTTCAACATGCAAACCGTCTATGGCGATATGCGTTACCGCCCCAGCCCCTGGTTGCGCCGTCGAGGTGCGATTGGCCTGTCCTTGATGCACACCGAAGAATAATGACTTTGCGGGACAGATCTTTAGCTCTGTCCCTATCTGAATGACTTTGGGGACAGATCTTTGGCTCTGTTCCCAACTGATTGAGAAAAAAATGACCGCCCAACTTCTCAGCACCAGCGAAGGTCAGACCCTCATCCTGACCCTCAGCAACCCGGAGTTTCGCAACGCCCTCGGGCCCGAGATGTACGCCGCCGGGGTCGAAGCCCTGAGCGTGGCCGAATCGAGCGCCGATGTCCGCAGCGTCATCATCACCGGGGCCAACGGCATCTTCAGCGCAGGCGGCAATTTGCAACGCCTGCAAAACAACCGCCAACTGCCACCCGAGCACCAAGCGCAAAGCATCGAAGGCCTGCACAACTGGATCGAAGCCATCCGCACCTTTCCGAAACCGGTCATCGCCGCCGTCGAAGGGCCAGCGGCCGGTGCCGGTTTTTCATTGGCGCTGGCTTGCGACCTGATCGTCGCGGCCCGCAACAGCGTGTTCGTGATGGCCTACAGCTCGATTGCTTTGTCGCCCGACGGTGGCGGCAGCTGGAGCCTGTCTCGCGCCGTGCCGCGCCAGCTGGCCACCGAACTGCTGATGTGTGGTGAGCGCATTGGGGCCGAGCGCTTGCAACAACTGGGCGTGGTCAACCGGTTGGCCGATGCAGGTCAGTCGCTGAACATCGCCATGCAGCTGAGCGAACAACTCAACGCCCGCGCACCCAACGCGCTGGCCAGCATCAAGGAGCTGCTCGGCGATGCCGACGGCAGCAGCCTCAATGCGCAACTGGCGCGAGAGCGCGATCACTTTGTCAAAAACCTGCACCACCCCAACGCCGGCATCGGCATCGGTGCTTTTTTAAACAAGCAAAAACCCGAATACGAATAAAGCGACTGGTCCCCCAGGCGACAAAAAAACGATTCACAGTCACTCAAAGGACAGAGCATGGACGAACCGATTCTGACAATGGAGGAAAGAGAAGCGATCAATGGTGGTCGCTGGTTTTCTACCCTTTCCCCATCACTTCGTCACGACATACTTCGATGCGCTTACGTCAAACGTTTCAAGGACGGCGACATGCTCGCGGCACGGGGAGACCCGCCCGAGCAGTGGATCGCCTGCGCGAAGGGGGCTGTGCGCGTGAGCTCGACCTCGGTGTCGGGCAAGCAGATCACCTTGACCTATGTGGAGCCGGGCATCTGGTTTGGCGACGTGTCGATCTTCGACGGGGATCGGCGCACGCACGACTGCTACGCACACGGCGACACGACGACGCTCAACGTGGCCAAGGCCGACTTCAAGAAGATTTTGTCGCAGCACGTCGAGTTTTACGAAGCCATGCTGCGCCTGCAGTCGCGCCGCATTCGCCAGCTCTACGGCTTGGTGGAAGACCTCAACACCCTGCCCTTGCGTGCGCGCTTGGCCAAGCAACTCAACCACTTGCTGCGCAGCTACGGCGTGCCGAGCTTGTCGGACGCCAAAGCGATCCGTATCAGCTTGCAGCTGGCGCAGGAAGAACTGGCGCAACTGTTGGGGGCATCCCGCCAACGCGTGAACCAGGAACTCAAACAAATGGAGCGCGAGCAGATCATCCGCATCGAGCCGGGCGGCTTGGTGGTGCTGGACCGCGATGCGCTGCTGCTGATCGTCAACGCAGACCACTGACACGCCCCACTTCCACCCTCTCGCCGCTGACCGCAGCGGCTTTTGATTTTCGACGGGTAAACCCATGAGTGCTTTTGACCATTTCGTGGGGACCCGGCCTGTCACGGGCTCCCACGCCTTCGACATCCCAGCCCTGGAAGCCTGGCTCAGTGCCAAACTCCCCGGCTTTGCAGGCCCTTTGAGCGTTGAAATGTTCAAGGGTGGCCAGTCCAACCCCACCTACAAACTCATCACCCCCTCGCGCCAATACGTGATGCGGGCCAAGCCTGGCCCAGTGGCCAAGTTGCTGCCATCGGCCCACGCCATCGAGCGCGAATTTGCCGTGATGCAAGGCCTGCACGGCACCGATGTGCCCGTGGCCCAAATGCATGTGCTGTGTGACGACGAATCCGTCATCGGCCGCGCCTTTTACGTCATGGAGTTCGTGCAAGGCCGCGTGCTGTGGGACCAGTCCCTGCCTGGCATGACATCTGCAGAGCGCGGTGCCATTTACGACGAAATGAACCGCGTGCTGGCGGCGTTGCACAAGGTCGATGTGGCCAAACAAGGCCTGTCCAGCTACGGCAAACCGGGCAACTACATCGAGCGCCAAATCGGCCGCTGGAGCAAACAGTACGCCGCATCCATCACCCAGCCCATCCCAGAGATGGACCAGCTGATCGAGTGGCTGCCGAAAAGCATCCCGGACAGCGCCAAAGATGAATCCCTGGTCGGCGTCGTGCACGGCGACTACCGGCTGGACAACCTGATGTTCCACCCCTCCGAGGCCCGCGTGCTGGCGGTTCTGGATTGGGAGCTGTCCACGCTGGGCCACCCGCTGGCCGATTTCAGTTACCACTGCATGGCCTGGCACATCAGTCCCGGCACCTTCCGAGGTATTGGCGGGCTTGATTTGGCTGCTTTGGGCATTCCATCCGAAGCCGAATACATCCGCCGCTATTGCGAACGCACCGGCTTCACCACCCCTGAAGCGCTGGCAAAAGACTGGAACTTTTACCTCGCCTACAACATGTTCCGCATCGCGGCCATCTTGCAAGGCATTGCCAAACGCGTCGAAGATGGCACCGCATCCAGCGACCAAGCCAAAACTTCGGGTGCGGGTGCCCGCCCCATGGCCGAGTTGGCCTGGCGTTTTGCTCGCCAAGCCTGATCACATTTACAAAACCACCACCCAACCCTCAGGAGAGAGACCATGGATTTCCAATACACCCCCAAGGTCAAAGACATGCAAGCGCGCTTGCTGGCCTTCATGGACGAGCACATTTACCCCAATGAGGCCCGCTTTTTCGCTGAAATCGCTGAGAACCGCGCCAAAGGCAATGCTTGGGTCCCCACCAAAATCGTTGAGGAGCTCAAGCCCAAAGCCCTGGCCGCCGGTTTGTGGAACCTGTTTTTGCCCAAGTCGACACGCGCACCGCAAGGCTTGTCCAACCTCGAATACGCACCTCTGTGCGAGATCATGGGCCGAGTGCCCTTTGCGGCAGAAGTGTTCAACTGCTCAGCCCCAGACACCGGCAACATGGAAACGCTGGAGCGTTACGCCAGCGAAAGCCTCAAGGACGAATGGCTCGAACCCCTGCTGCGCGGCGAAATCCGCTCGGCCTTTTTGATGACCGAGCCCGATGTGGCGTCGTCAGACGCCACCAACATTGAGTGCGAGATCCGCCGCGAAGGTAACGAGTACGTCATCAACGGCCGCAAGTGGTGGTCGTCTGGTGCAGGCGACCCACGCTGCGCGGTCTACATCGTCATGGGCAAGACCAACCCCGACGCAGGCCGCCACGAGCAGCAGTCCATGATCGTGGTGCCCGCCAACAGCAAAGGCATCACGGTTGTCCGAGCCTTGTCGGTGTTCGGTTACGACGACGCACCGCACGGCCACATGGAAGTGTTGCTCAAAGACGTGCGCGTACCGGCTGAGAACATCTTACTAGGCGAAGGCCGTGGCTTTGAAATCGCCCAAGGCCGCCTCGGACCTGGCCGCATCCACCACTGCATGCGCACCATCGGCATCGCCGAACGCGCCCTCGAGCTGATGTGCAAGCGCCTGAACGAGCGCGTGGCCTTTGGCCGTGAAGTGGCTCGCCAGACCGTGTGGCAAGAGCGCATCGCCGAGTCGCGCTGCATGATTGAACAGGCCCGTCTGCTCACGCTCAAAGCCGCGTACATGATGGACACCGTCGGCAACAAGGTGGCCAAAGCCGAGATCGCCATGATCAAGATCGTGGCCCCCAACATGGCTTGCCAGATCATCGACTGGGCGATTCAGGCCCACGGCGGTGGCGGTGTGTCGCAAGACTTCCCGCTGGCCTATGCCTACGCCCACCAGCGCACCCTGCGTTTGGCCGACGGTCCGGACGAGGTGCACCGCAACTCGCTGGCCAAGCTGGAACTGGCCAAACAACTGGCACTGCCCGGTGATTTGGGCATGCCGATCACACGGGGAAGCTGACTTTTTTGGCCGCGATGCCAAGAACAGGGTTTTTGAGGGTTAGAATATCGTTTGTCGGAGCGTAGCGCAGCCTGGTAGCGCATCTGCTTTGGGAGCAGAGGGTCGCGAGTTCGAATCCCGCCGCTCCGACCATTTCTTGATATTCAAACCCCAAGAAAATGCCAATAGTCTGGTCACAGACACACAAACAACAAAGGCCCGTCAGGGCCTTTTGTGTTTCTGTAGATCTTGCACTTTCTGCCCGTAGCTCAGTTGGATAGAGCAACAGCCTTCTAAGCTGTGGGTCACAGGTTCGATCCCTGTCGGGCAGACCAATCGGCCAACCCGTTCACAGGGAATCCCCTTCAGTTGGCGTAGTGTGTCTTGCGACCGGTATCGGCCAACAGGCTGGGCAGTGTCTGCCAAGCTTGCGAAATGTCCTTGATCAGGGTTTTGACTTCTTCAAGCGCCGTCAAATCGTTGTAGGCGTTGATGTGGAACAGTCGACGCGTGATGTAGGCGTACAACTCGTTCAGATTTTGAGCCAACTCGCCGCCGCGCTCAAAATCCAGCGCACCTTGCAAACCCACCACAATGCGGCCTGCACGAGCCAGCGCTTTGGATTTTTCCTCAATGGCATTGTTCTGAATGTGGCCCGATGCGGTCGCCAAACTCTCCAGCAAACCATCAAACAGCATCTGGATCAGCTGAACATTGTCTGCCGTCGCCACACCTGTAGAGACCTGGACAGAACCGTAACTTTCAGCAAACTTGGAATAGGCACGCATTGAAAAAACCCCTTTACTACTTCAGTAACAGAGGAATCGGCGGGATCCCGGAAAACTTGAGTCCGGTACCAGCCCATCGGCCAAATATCTTTCAGCTCGCCACGGAGCCAGGCGTACCCGCAGGTTCTACCGCTGGAGCCAAAACAGCCTGAGGACCCTGCGCTGCACCGGGAGAAGCGGCAGGATTGAGGACAGGCATCAGCCAGTCAGATAAAAGGCTGCTGGCATCGAGTTGGGTTTTACCCATCAAGAATTGACCCGCTTCATCCATGGAGGCTCGAATAGGGCCCCATTCCGCCTCCGGCGTTTGTGAAGCGTTGAGGCCACATTGGTACAAGGCGTTGGCCTGCGCCGAAGGAATCCAGGACTCCACCAACCCTTTGGATGTAGAAATTTGTTTGGTGTTTTTGGGCTCACCCGATAAGCCCCGCTGGCCGTCCTTGAAGCCCTCTTGGTAAAGCGCCTCCATGTGTTTGGACAACACCACTTGGTACTGGCTTCGTAACTCTGTGATGGCGTTGGCATCGAGCCCCTCAGCAGCTCTGCCGGTCATGACATCCCACAGCTTTTTGGAGGACAAGCCCATAAATGGTGTCGCCGCAAGCGCCGACTTTTCGTTGATCGACGTCATTACCTTGCGGGTCTCTTTTTCAATGGCATTGACGCGATCAATCAGATAAATGATCAAAATCAAGATCAGCAACAAGCCGATCGCCATGAGGGCGTTGAGCAAAGCATCCATGAGATTCAAAGAGCGGATGGACCGCCTGCAGAGGGTGAGGCTGGATCAGCGGCTGAAGCATTTTGGATCAAGGCTTGTTCGGCCTCCTCCAAAGCAGCTTGCGCTGCCAGCTCGTCGCGCAGGAAGCCCAGGACCTGAAAAGGCTCTTCAAGCCGCAGCTCGTAATAACTGATCTGGTTGGCCAGGGCCTGCATGGCCTCGATGGCTTTGGGTGCCGACAGTTCCGTTTTTTGGTAACGCGAGCCCACAGCGAACGCCTCGGTCACGAACTCTTCCGGCAAATAAGCATAAATATCGGATTCGCCAGCGCGAATTTTTTGGAATTTGGACGCTGACGGCATCTCTGGCACCGGCTTGCCAGCCACCAAAGCCAGCCGCGCCAACTCTTGCCATGCTGACGTTTGTTCGGCGCCAGCCACGAAGGTTTTGTCCAAATGAGCACGGCAAATCATGCCCATGCGCATGCGCAGGCTGCGTGCATCACGAGAATCTGACTCCAGTGAGATCACCTTTTCGTAGGCTGCGACTGCTCGCTTCATATCGTCGACAGGACTGTGGCGGTTGAAAATGCTGAGCATCAGGAATTTGGTGAATTTATGATATTTGCAGATTTTGCCGCAATTTCTTCACCACTGCCGAAAGAATTTGACTCACCCTTGACTCGCTGACCCCCAAAACCTCGCCGATCTCCTTCAAATTAAGTTCTTCGACGTAATACAGCGACATGACCATCCGCTCGCGCTCGGGTAACTGGTCGATGGCCTGGACCACCGCTTCCATGAACTCCGCCTCCTCGACGATGACCTCGGGCTGCATGGCGCTGTCGCCCGGCATGCTCATCACCTCATCGTTGACGACCTCCATGGAGAAGGTTTCAAAACGCTTAGCTTGCCCCCGCTCCTTGTGGAATTCCTCGATTTCCTTACCCATGTACAAGGCCAATTCGGCTTGGGTCGGCGCACGCCCGAGCTCGGCGGCCAAAACATGCACGGCTTCGTTCTCGTTTTTGTTGAAGGCCACAGCCGAGCGTGGCAAGAAAGACTGCCTGCGCACCTCGTCCAAGATGGCTCCGCGCACGCGGCTGAGCGCAAAATGCTCGAACTCAAAGCCTTTGGTCGGATCAAATGAGCGAGCGGCCTCAATCAAGCCCACCATCCCCACCTGAATCAACTCGTCCAGCTCCATGAAAGGCGGGAGACGTGCCTTCAGGTGCACGGCGACCCGCTTGACCATGGGCATGTGCGCCAGAATCAGCGACTCGTGACGGTTGCCGACTTCTTCGTACAGGGAGACGTTGCTGCTCATGCGCTCACTCGCCCGTGGGGACATGGAGCATGCGCTCCATGAAAAATTGCATGCGCCCAGAGGCCGACTGGACAGGAGGCAATTGGGTCACTGCTTCGGCCAATGCACGGAAATCCCTGGCTGCGGCACTGCCGGGGGCGTAATCCAGCACCGACTGGTATTTGCGCAAAGCCTGCAACACCAACTCATCGCCCTCGATGGCGTTCAAGTAACGGATCGACACCCCCAGAAAACGGGTGCACACATCGTTCAGACGTCGGTACAACTGCCGACCCTCGTGGGCGTTGCCCACCATATTGGGAATCAGGTAAATCTCGTCCAAAGATTGCTCGGTGGCCATGACCTTGATCAAGCCGTAAGCGTCAGCAATCGATGAGGGCTGGTCGCACACCACCACAAATCGGCGCTGGCAAGCGGCCATGAAGTCGAGAACGGCGGGGGCAATGCCGGCGGCCACATCGACCACCAGATAATCCACGGGCTCATCCAGGGTGTCAAACGCATGAATCATGCTGGCGATTTGCGCCGAATCGAGTGCAGCAATATCGCGCAAACCGGAAGCCCCTGGCACCAGCCTGACGCCCTGAGCGGTGGTGATCAACACCTCTTGCAGGGTTTTGCTGCCGTTGAGCACATGGCTGATATTAAAAGGCGCATGTGCCCCCAACGCAATTTGCGCATTGGCCATACCCAAGTCGGCGTCCAACAGCATGACTTTGTGGCCCCGCATGGCCAAAGCCACAGCCAGATTGATGGAGACGGTGGTTTTACCGGCCCCCCCTTTGCCGCTGGCTACACCGATGACTTGGGGAAAACTTTTTTTATCCATGAACAGCCTTGGCAGACGACTTGGCCGTCACAGCCCGCGACCTGAGGGCACGGGTTTTGGGTAGAACTTCAGGGGCCAATGCCACCTCTTTTTTAGCACGGGGCTTGCGGGCTGCCTTGGCTGGCTTCGTAGCGGCATGCACATGTGCGATCTCTGGCAGCAGCGCCTGCAGGGGCGTCATCGCCAGCTCAATCAAGCGCTCGGGACCAAAACGCAGCGGGGGCACATTGATCTTGCTGTCCCCGGCCATGCAAGAAACAGCCAGCGGCTGGTCGCACAGAGCCTTGATCAAAGGCCACGGGTAGGCGGCTTCATCCACTTTGGTCAACATCAAGGATGACCATTGAATTTCAGAATTTTGGAGGATTTTTTGCACACTGGTCACTGTAGCATCAACAGGCAACACCGCGTGAATGCCAAGCACTGAAAAGGACTGTTTCAGCTGCTGTGCATGGGCCGCGAAATCGGTGCCCGGGGTATCAATCCAGATCGTTTTGCCCTGCAACTCGTCCAGCAAGGTTTGCAGCATGGCCAAGTCGGCAGCACGAAAGCACGATGCGCCTGCTTGCGAAGCCAACAACTGGATTTGTGACCACGCACCGGGGCGCTGATCGCCATAGCTGATCATGACCTGCTTTTCAGCACCGTGTGCCTGGGCTGCTGCGTGGGCCAAGCGCCCCAGCATCGAGGTTTTACCCGCACCTGAAGGCCCGCACAAAGCATGCATTCCCACATCGGGCACCTGGGTCGCGGGGCGGCTGATGGCGTCGGTCAAAAGACCTTCAATCACCGGCCAAGCCTCACCCAGCGTGTCCAGGCCCTGGATGCTGTCGGTCAGCAAACTGCGCAAAGCCACCGGCATGCCCACCTCCTGCATGGCCAGGGTCAGCTTCTGGACATCGGGCGACAAGCCTTGTGTGGTCTGCCAAGGCTGCATTTGGCGAGACAGTGCAAACTCCTTGCGCAAAGCCGACATTTCCTGGCGCAGCATCTCAACGATTTCCTGGCTACGTTGCTTTTCATAGTGCGCCGCCTGGATTGCAGTCTCTTGCAAGGCGGAATCGCTGGGTGACCAGGTTGGCATCTGGGACAGGTCTGCGGCCATGGCCTGAGGCTGCACAGGCAGGCTGCGCGCACGCAAACTGGCCTCAGCCGTCTGGAAGTCCAGAGCGGCGGCCTCGTCTTCCTGCAGGTCTGCTGCAGCTTGGGCATTTGCGTTTTGAAACACCTGGGCAAAAGGCAAAGACGCATCTTTGTCGGCCAAAAAAGCGGCGTCTTGTGCAGCAGCCGTGGCGTTAACCTCGGACAGCGCGGGCGCTGCGGCCTGCACAGGCTCAGGACCGACATCGACCGCCACGATCAGTTCGGTTTGCTGGTCCACCCTTTGGCTGGAGATGATCAGGACGTCGGGGCCATACATCTGGATGGCTTTCTCGTTGGCTGAACGGCTGTCTCGGGCAATGATGCGTTTGAGTTCCATGATTTATCAGGCTTTGGTCACAGTGGGGTTGTTGCGTGGATCGGCTTGAACGGTGTTGATCACCTTGACAGCCTGGTCATCCGGAATTTCGCTGTAGGACAGGACCGTGAGGTCATTGACTCGGTAACGCACGGCCCTGGACATCCAGGGTCGAATGGCTGGCGAAACCACCAGCACGGCGGGCAGGCCCTGCTCTTCGGTGGCTCGGGCGCTCTCGCGCAGTGCGGAAAAAAGGCTTTCAGCCAAACCAGGCTCGAGCACCATGCCGGCTGAGTTGGTGTTTTGTTGCAAGACGTTGTGCAACAACTGTTCCAGCTGAGGGTCGAGGGTCAGAACCGACAAGGTCTCGCGGTTCTCGGTCAGGCTTTGTACGATCATGCGGCCCAGCTTGGGGCGGACCAACTGGGTCAATTGGTCAGGGTCTTGTGTGCGGCCACAGACTTCAGTCAGGGCTTCGACGACTGTGCGCATGTCGCGGATCGGCACCGACTCTTGCAGCAGATTTTGCAGCGTACGGGTCACCACACCCAAGGACAACTTACCAGGCACCAATTCCTCGACCAACTTGGGCGATTTCGCAGCCAACTTGTCCAGCAGTTTCTGCGCTTCGTCGTGACTCATCAATTCCGAGGCGTTGTCGCGCAGAACCTTGTTCATGTGGGTGGCGATGGCTGTGCTCGGATCCACCACGGTGTAACCCAGAGCGCGGGCCTGGTCACGCCAGGCGGGCTCGATCCAGACAGCTTCCAGACCAAAAGCGGGCTCTTTGGTGGGCTGACCTTCGACTTTGCCGTAAACTTTTCCCGGGTTGATCGCCAATTCGCGACCCACCTTGACTTCGCCGCGGCCACGCACCACGCCGTTCAAAACGATGTGATAAGCGTCGGGCTCCAGATTGAGCGCATCGCGGATGCGCACAGGCTGCACCAGAAAGCCCAATTCCGCTGAGAGCTTTTTGCGCACGCCTTTGACACGCGTCATCAGCTGGCCGCCAGACTCGACGTTGACCAAGGGGATCAAGCCGTAGCCAATTTCCAAACCGATCAAGTCAACTTGCTCGACATCATCCCAGTCCAACTCTTTGGGCGCATCACTCACAGGCAATGCGGGTGTGGCCGCGCTTTGTTCAAGCACCATTTGTTTGCGCATGACCATGAAGGCCATTCCAGCCGTGGCGGCGGCCAGCGTCAGGAAAACCAGGTGAGGCATACCTGGCACCAAACCCATGATGGTCAAAATGCCGGCCGAAATGAACAAGGCCGGCACATTCGAGAATTGGCTGCCTGCCTGCTCGGTCATCGACTCGGAAGTCGTCACCCGGGTCACGATGATGGCGGTAGCCAGCGACAGAAACAGCGAAGGAATCTGGGCCACCAGGCCATCACCGATGGTCAACAGGACATACAACTTGGTCGCCTCGCCCACGGCCAAGTTGTGCTGGCCAATGCCAATGGCCAAGCCGCCGACGATGTTGATGATCAAAATCAACAGACCCGCAATCGCATCGCCACTCACGAATTTGGAGGCACCGTCCATGGAGCCAAAGAAGTCAGATTCCTGCGCTAATTCTTCCCGGCGCTTTTTGGCGGTTTCCTGATCGATGACACCGGCGTTCAAGTCGGCATCGATCGACATCTGCTTGCCGGGCATCGCATCCAGGGTGAAGCGGGCATTGACCTCTGAGACGCGGCCTGCACCCTTGGTCACCACAAAGAAGTTCACGATCATCAAGATCACGAAGATGATGAAACCCACCACGTAGTTGCCACCGATGACGAATTCGCCGAACGCCGCAATCACTTTACCTGCGGCATCAGGCCCCTCATGGCCGTGGACCAGCACCACGCGGGTGGAGGCCACGTTCAAGGCCAGCCGCAGCATGGTGGCAAACAGCAAAACCGAGGGGAAAGACGAAAACTCCAATGGTTTGCGGGTGCCAATCGCGATCATGATCACCACCAAGCTGATCATGATGTTGAAGGTGAACAAGATGTCCAGCAGCAAGGGCGGCAGTGGCACCACCAACATCGCCATGATCAACAGGACCAGAACAGGCAAACCCAAACCAGCCAAATCGTAGCGGGCAAAGTTCTGTCGGATGGCTGACAGGGTCAATGTGGTCATGTGGAAGTGGCTGCTGACAGAGTGAAAAGAGGGTCGAGGTGTAAATGTTTCAACACCTTGAAGCAAGGTACATGCCACACCGACCGACACCCCTGACCCATGGTCCCGACTCCCACCCTGCAAAGCTGGTGCGCAACTTGCTCAATCAGGTGATCACAGACGCAAGCGGCAAAAAATAGCCGCTGCGTTTGACCTGTTTGACCTCGCCCAAACCTCTCACAAGACGCCATACCGATGACCTTCGCACTGATAGAAACCCCCAACCGAGCCACGAGCAGCCTCCCAAATAATGCTTTGGAACTCAAAAATGAGCTTGGCACGCGTCAGGAAGCCTCCGAGTTTGGCCAAGTGATGTCAGATGCCATGGGTCCTCTCAAAGAAACAGGCGTTGATTTGTCAGGGCAAGCCTTGGCCGATGGGCCAGCGATGCTGACTGGCTTCGAGGCGGTCCTCGGGAGCGACACACTCAAAGCCGTCCACTTGGGACCACACCTCAATGTCATCACCGCTGAAATCACCGCCCCGGATGAGCAAAGCCTGGAAGCCTTCGCCCGCTCGCAAGGCCTCGACGAAACCGCGGTTCAGTGGCTCATGGGCACACCCCCCGGCTTGGCGAACTCGCTGCCAAGCCAATTCGGCATCCAGACGCAACCGGGCGGTCATACCGGCATGGTCATTGCGGTCAGCACCGACTCTTCCAATGAAAATAAGAGTACTTTGGATGTATTATCCGAATCTCTTGCGGCAGCATCTGTCGCCAGCCCAACCGGTGATCCGATGAAAACAGGCACAGCGCTCAAGACCGACTTGCCCGTGCTCAACAGTGGTTTGAACAATGCCGCCCTGTGGGCCATGAGCCTGCACACAGAGCAAGCCCGCATCAACGCCCCTAGACCTGACGGCTCGTCAGACGTCTCTAATATACAGATCCACATGATGCCCCCGGCAGCGCCAGCAGCTGTCTGGATGCTGCGCAACACACTCAGTGCGACCGCCCTCAAGGAGGCAGAGGCAGCCAAGACGGGTATGGCTTTGAGCGATCTGGACCTGAGCGAAGAAGCCACGCCTGAACTGCTGGAAAGTCTCAGCCAAGCCATGGCCGAAGCTGGCTCCTCTGCCCCCTCGGGTGCTGGACTCGCACCCAGCAACGGCACACACCGCCACGACCTCGCTGCTGCAAGCCGCCAACAAGCGCAAAACGCAGAGGCCAATGCAGCAGCCCCCGACGCGGCATTGACACAACGCAGTGAAAACGTGCAAAACTTGGCGGAGAAAATGGGACAGGCGGTGGGCCAGCGCATACTGTCCGAAATTGAAAAAGGCCAATGGCACCTCAAAATCTCCCTGAGGCCGGCCACCCTCGGCCATATTGAGGTGGAGATGCGGATGCTCAGCGGTCAACTGGATGCCGTTTTCACGGCCCCCCAGGCCATGACCCGGGAACTTCTCCAAGACGGCATGAGCAAACTCAAAGACACCCTGAACCAAATGGGCATGGATGTTGCTTCCATGCAGGTAGGTGACGGGCAAACCCGACAACGTGGCGGAGAGTCGACACCCGGACAAATGTCAAAATCGACAAATACCGGAGTGAAAGGTTCAGAATCAGCACCCGCATCCACCGTCAGCGCCTCACCCATGAAAATGGGCGAAGACGGCTGGGATGTGCTGGTTTGACGCGCAATCAATCAAGGAATCAACATGGCAGACGAAGAAATCGAAGTTGAAGGCAAGAAGAAATCGCCTCTGATCAAAATCGTGGTGATCGCGCTGGTGGCCATTTTGCTGCTGGTCGGCACAGCCGTGGGCACGATGTTCGTGACCGGTTTCTTTGACAAGAAAGACACCGCCGCTGCCGAACTGGCCCTTAAAAACCTGGAAGAAGGCGCCGCCGACAGCAAGGCAGGGGCCAGCGACGCCGCGCCTCAAAAGAAGGCCAAGGAGTCACCCGAGCTCCAGCGTTTTGAAAACAGCTACATGGAGCTGGAAAAACCCTTGGTATCCAACCTGACCAACACCCGCAAAGTGATCCAATTGAACCTGGCCATCATGACGCACTACGACGAACGCGTATTCAAGAATGCCAAAAAGCATGAATTCGCACTGCGCTCGGTCGCACTCGATGCGATGCGCCAGATGACCGAAGCCGACTTGGCCAAACCCGAATTCCGCAAGGATCTGGCCGCCAAGATCCGCGAAGAAATGAACGCGGTCTTGCAGAAATACGAAGATTTCGGTGGCATCGAAGAGGTTTTTTTCACCAGTTTTGTGGTTCAGTAAGTCTGTAAGCCCTTGAAAAGAAACCCCGACCATGGCTGAAAATCAACCCTTGCTGTCCCCGGATGAACTGGCCGCTTTGTCTGCCGGCATCAGTGACGGCAGTCTGGACGTCGACACCGGCTACAACCTGGACGCCCAGGTGCGCAAACACGATTTGGCGGCCGAAGACAGCAGCCTCGGGGTGAATGTCTCCTCGCTGGACATGATCAACGAGCGATTCATCCGGATGTTCCGCTTGGGCATGCTGGAGGTGTTGCGAACCAGCCCCCGGATCAACCCCAGCCGCGCCCAGATCGTTCGCTTCAGCGATTACATCAAAGACCTCAAAGCCCCCTTGTCGGTGAACATCATCCGCATGGCGCCTTTGCGTGGCTATGCCATGGTGGTGATCGAACCCACCGTGGTCTTTAGCTCACTGGACAGTTTCTTTGGCGGGTTCGGCCGAGGCGTGGGCCAATTGCCACCGGGTCGGCTTTTCACGCCGACCGAAACACGCATCATCAAGATCATCCTGCAAGTTTTCTTTCGCTCATTCAAAGAGGCCTGGTCACCGGTTGCCCCCATCGATTTCGAGCACGTGAGCTCGGAAATCAACCCCCAATTCGCCCAGATTGCCGACGAAAACGACCTCGTGGTACTCAGCCGCTTCGAGTCCGATGCCTCCAATCAAGGTGCTGGCTTCATCGACATGGTGATTCCCTATGTGGCACTCAAGCCCGTGCGGGACTTGCTGCGCAGCCGAGTGCAAACCGGCGACGGTAACGAGGAGTCTGACAAAGTCTGGCGCAGTCAGCTGGCCGACGCCGTCAAGGACGCCGATCTGGAAATCCAGATCCTGCTGGGCAAGCTCCATTTGTCGCTCCAGCAGCTGCAAACCATGCAACCGGGCGATGTCTTGCCTTTCAAAAAACCCGAATCAGCCAGAGCACTGATTGAAGACATGCCTGTCTATGACGTTGAAGTGGGTGCCATGGGCAGCCAGGTGGCGGTCAAGATTGTCCAAGCCATCAGCCCCAACGTCCAAGCCTGACCCCCCTATTGAGGAGCGCCCATGAGCGAACTGACCCCCACCGCCGACGCCAGCCCCGAAGCTGCCGAAAAAGGCCAAATCCATTCGGATGTGTTGCAAAACATCCCCGTCACCTTGTCCATCGAAGTGGGCCGTGCCGTGATCAAAATCCGCGACCTGATGCGCCTGACCCAAGGCAGTGTGGTCGAGCTCGATCGCATCGCGGGCGAACCCCTGAACCTGCTGGTGAACAACACCGTGGTGGCCCAGGGCGAGGTTGTGCTGGTGAATGACCGCTACGGCATCCGCCTGACGCGTGTGGTGCCGGCTTCCGAACGACTCGAAAACCTCTGACCCGGAACGTCTTGGCATGAACTCGGTATGGACATTGGGAGACTGGCTGCAATACCTGTTCAGCTTTGTTTTTGTTATCGGTTTGATGTTGACGCTGCTGTGGACCTTGCGCAAGCTGCAGAACGGCTCTTCGCTGCTTCGCAAAAACACGCAACGCCTGCAGACCCTGGAAACCCTGTCGGTCGGCACACGTCAAAAAATCATGTTGATCCGAGTCGACGAGCGTGAAATCTTGGTGGGCGTAACCGCCCAACAAATGACCGTACTGAGCCCATGGCCCGAGACCCAACAGGCCGCCCCTACCAGCCCCGAAACCAACACCCCATGAAGCGCTCTTTTCACATCGGCCTGATCCTCACGGTTTTGCTGGGGCTGCTGCCCATTTTGGCGCAGGCGGCCCCCGACATGCCGGCCATCACCAGCACCAACACGGGCAAAGGCACGCAGTACAGCATCACGCTGCAATTGCTGGCCTTGATGACCACCCTGTCGGTGCTGCCCTCCTTGCTGCTCATGATGACCGCTTTTGTGCGCATCGTGATCGTCATGTCGCTGCTTCGGCAAGCCCTAGGTACCGGCCAGACGCCACCCAACATGGTCATCGTCGGCCTGTCCCTGTTCCTGACTTTGTTTGTCATGTCACCGGTGCTCAACGAGGTCTACCAAAACGCCCTGCTGCCCTATATGAACCAAGGCATGTCCTTTGACAAAGCCCTGGCCGCTGCCGAAAAACCCATCCGGGCATTCATGCTCTTGCAAACCCGTGAAGACGACATCGCCATGTTCATGGAGATCGCCCGCAACAAAGGCGTGGCCAGCTCGCAGGACGTGCCCTTCATGACCTTGGTGCCGGCCTTTCTGACCTCGGAGTTGAAAAGCGCTTTCACCATCGGTTTCCTAATTTACATCCCGTTTGTGGTCATCGATTTGATCGTGGCCAGCGTCTTGATGTCCATGGGCATGATGATGCTCTCGCCCATGATGATCTCGATGCCATTCAAACTGATGCTGTTCGTGCTGGTCGATGGTTGGAGCCTGATCATGGGCTCACTGGCCGCCAGCTTTGCCATGCCCTGAAGGAGACAAAGATGGATACCGCCATGGTGATTGATCTGGCCAGACAAGCCTTGTGGACGTCGATGCTTGTGTGTGCTCCCCTCTTGGTTGTTGCCTTGGCTGTGGGCCTGATCATCGGCATCATTCAGGCCGCCACCTCGATCAACGAGTCGACACTCAGCTTTATTCCCAAGCTGTTCGCTCTGGGCCTGGCCTTGCTGCTTTTTGGCAGCTGGCAACTCATGACCTTGATCGACTTCACGCGCAGCATCTTCCAGCGCATTCCGACCCTGTTCTCCTGAGTACAGGCAGACCCGCCATGAATTTTCTTGCCGCTGACATCGTCGAAAGGTTCTACACCTTTCTGTGGCCGATGCTGCGCATCTCGGCCCTGATGATCACGGCACCGATTTTTTCGGTCAACGCCTTCAACCTGCGTTTGCGCGTCCTGATGGCCCTGGTTCTGGCTTGGTTGGTCTACCCTTTGCACACCTGGCCGGTGCTCGATCCGTCCACCGCTCCCGGCCTTCTGGAAGTCTTCAACCAAATCATGATCGGCTCGGTCATGGGCCTCATCTTGCAAGTGGTGGTCGCTGCCATGGTCGTGGGCGGCCAAAGCATTGCGGCGGCCATGGGCCTGTCCATGGCCAACATGCTGGACCCTAATATGGGCAGCGTCCCGGTCATCTCGCAGCTGATGATCATCATGTCGACCCTGATCTTCGTCGGCTTTGGCGGCCACGCCATCATGCTGGGCCTGATCTCCGAGTCCTTCCACTCCCTGCCCATTGGCACCTCTATCCTCAACCAGAACGTCTACGGGCGTGTTCTGCAGTGGAGTTCCATGGTGTTTCTTGGGGCTGTCCTGATGGCCTTGCCAGTGATGGTCTCGCTCCTGTTCATCAACATCGGACTGGGCGTGGTCACCCGGGCTGCACCCAGTCTGAACATTTTTGCCGTCGGCTTTCCCGCCATGATCATTGCGGGCTTTCTGATCCTGATCATCTCGATGGAAAGCATCGGGGCCCGCATCGAGTGGTTGTGGGTTCAGGGCTTTGCTGTGGTGCGCGAAGTGCTGGGGGTGTCCAATGTCTGAAGCCACGGGACAGGACAAAACCGAAGAACCCACAGCCAGGAAACTGAGCAAGGCGCGGGAAGACGGCCAAGTGGCCCGCTCCAGCGAGTTGCCCGCTGCGGTCATCGTGATCGGTGCGCTCATGATGCTGTTGATGACCGGTGGCTGGCTGGTCAGTCGCATGGCCACGGTTTTTGCCAATGGCTTTGTGTTTGACCGCGCCACCATCAACAAACCCCTTTTGCTGCCCGCGCACTTCGGCGATCAGATGCTCGCCTCCTTCATCACCGTGATGCCCATCATGGTCTTCACGGTTGTTGCGGCCATCGTGGCCTCGGGCGTCACGGGCGGTTATTTGTTTTCACTGCAAGCGGTCGCGCCCAAGGGCTCCAAGCTCAGCCTGATCAGCGGACTCAAACGCATTTTTGGCACCCATGCAGCCGTCGAATTGGGCAAAGCAGTCCTCAAGTTTGCCCTCGTCTCGGCGGTGCTCTGGTGGTCGCTCATGTCCAACATGGACGACCTGATCCGCATGGGCCAAATGGGACTGGAGCCCGCCCTGTCGGCCGCGGGCCTCATGATCATGCAATCGGCCCTGTGGGTCGCTTTGAGCCTGGCGGTCATCGCCCTGATCGATGTCCCCTATCAAAAATATTCGTTCAACAAGCGCATGCGCATGACCAAACAAGAGGTCAAGGACGAATACAAACAAATGGAAGGCAGCCCCGAGGTCAAGGCCCAGATCCGCAGGCGTCAGCGCGAGATGGCCAATTCCCGGATGATGCAGCGCATCAAAGATGCCGACGTGGTCATCACCAACCCTGAACACTTTGCCGTCGCCCTCGAGTACGACCCCACCGGAGATGGCGCGCCCATCATGGTGGCCAAGGGTTCGGACCACATGGCCGCCCTGATTCGAGAAGAAGCCAAAGCCCATGGCGTGCACCTGTTTGAAGCGGCCCCACTGGCCCGTGCCATTTACTTCACGACCGAAGTCGAGCAACAAGTGCCCGAAGACCTGTATCACGCCGTGGCCCAGGTCATTGCCTACGTCTTCAGCCTGGAGGCGGCATCGCCCATGAACCCACCGCAAGCCAAACCCCGAGTCAAAGTCCCGCCGAGCATGCTGTTCAACCCGGACGGCAGCCGACTTGAGAAAGCGGGAGCCCGCGCATGAACATCCAGATCCACCCCGAAAACGCTGCCCTGAATCACTACGTCTTTCGCGCGGCCGACCGCATGCGGATCGACGGCTGCGCCAACGCCGTGGCCCACGAAGGCCTGAGCCTGGCACTCTATTGCCCATTCGAAGCCTTGCTCGACCACTATGTGAACCTGCTGCTGGCCCGTCTGCGCCAACAAGCCCCGGACCACCGGATCGAGGTCTACTTTCCGGCCAACACCGACTCCTTACTCGGCCGCTTCAACGAAGTCTTGGCCAGCCAGTCCCTCAACCAAGCGGTCAAGGCCCCGTCCACTGCCAATCAAGCGCAAATATGGTTGGTGCACGATGCCCAAACCCTGCCGGAGAGCGAAATCCAGCTGCTCGCTCGCCTGATTCAAAATTTCCCAGGAGCCAACATCCGGGCCATTTTGTTGATGTCCGGCAACCCCAACGCGCAAAAATCACCGCTGTCGGCGTTTGGCCGAAAAATCCTGCGCTGGGACATCGAAGCCCCCACCGAAGACCAGGCCCAAGCCGCACTCGACTTGGCTCGCCACGAAGGGCAATTCAATGCCGTTCAGCAGTTGGTTCAGCGCATCCAGCGCCAGCAGCGCCCACCAGAACTGGACATGCCCTTTCAGGCCCCGGACCTGAGCGTCGGCTTGGTCAGCACCGAAGTGCCTAAGGCCTCAGTGCCCGCCCTGAAGAACAAGATCAACGCTTTTCAGCAGCACGGCGCCTCGGCCATTCGCGCCATACCGCAAGCATTCATGCGTCTGCGCAACACCCCCAACTGGCTGCGCCACAACAGTAAGTTGGCATTGGGCATCGCCTTTGCGCTGATCATGTCCACCTTGATGATGCTGTGGATTCAACCCGAAGCCTTTGGCATCAAATCGGCCAAACCCATAACGGCAGCCCCGCTCACCAGCCCACAATTGGCAGCAGCTTTGCCCGCAGCTGACACCACGGCCATACCCCAAGATGCGCCAAGGCCACAAGCCCCCATGGCTGTCACACCGCCCGAGCCCGTCACCGAAGCCCCCGAAGCCACCCTGTCAGGACAGGCTTGGCTCAAACAGCTCGAAGCCAGCAGCTTCCTGCTCCAGCACGGCACGGCCAGCAGCTACGAAAAAGTCTTGGACATCCAGCGCAAACACCCTGCCCTGAAGGACGCACAGATCATTGCCGCCTACCGCCCCGGTGAAAAACTGGCCCATTTCGTGATCGTCTCAGGCCCCTTCAGTGAATTGAACCAAGGCTATGAGGCCTCCAAGCGTCCCGGCATTCCAAGAAGTTGGGTGCGCCCCACGCGCGGCTTGCAAGAGCTGCTCAAAAGCCCAACCTGAGCCATGGAAGCGAACCGATGAAAAAGAACACTGTCCTGCGCAACGAATCACCGCACGCCGTCAAGATGCAGGCGGGCTCCAATGTGGCTGAGCGCAAAAGCCGCAAGCCTGCCAGCGTCAAAGAGCCAGCGGCCAAAGCCTCCGTCAATGCCAAAGCGCCCCCCCCGCCTGCAGCCACTGTGGCCCCTGCGGTGGCCAAGCCCCCACCACGCACACCGGCCAAGCCCCGAGCCAAAGCCCGGCTGAAAACAAGCCCCCAGGTGGCCAGCCCGGAAGTTCGCCAGGCCCCTCCTGCGCAAGAACCACTCGCCGCGCCCCCCCCTACTGTGCTGGACGAAGCCGCCCTGTGGGAACAAGACAGCCCGGTGAAAAACCGGTTGGCCAAACTCAGAACACGCAACGCACTTTTGGGTGAACAACTCCAAAGACTGAAGTCACCCTCTCAAGCCCGAGGAAAGAAACCATGAGCGAGAACACTTTCACGCCCGCCGCCGAACCGCAAGCCACCACCTCAGCCGAGGCCACGGAAGCTGCAGCAGCCGCAGCCAGTGCTGTGCCATTGACCACGCCCGAACCAGCGACTCCTAAAGCAGAGCCCGTCGCAGCGCCTGCTGCGGCGGCCGCTCTGCCCACGCCCCCACACCATGCGGGCATCACAATGGACCAACGCGCCTACCAGCAGTACCAGTCGCTGGCGCAGGTGGTGCTGGATTCGGCGGATCTGGCCACCCAATCGGCCGAGGCAGCCGCCAACGTCAGCAGCCAGCTGCGCCAAACGACGGCCGACTTCAAGGAACTCACCGAAGACGGACACAAAAAAGCCCGCATCCTGCTGGCCATCACGGGCGGGGTCTTGGTCATCAGTCTGATTTTCTTCCTGATCATGGGCGTGCGGCTGGTCAGCCGCATCAACCAGCTGGACGCCATGCTGACCGCGGTCGGTAAACGCGTGGTCGAACTCAATACGGGCATGGAGTCGCTCGAAGGGGTCAACCAGAGCGTGAAGGAGCTGGCCTCTCAGCAATTGGCCTTGACCAAGTCACAAGGCCAGATCGAAGGCCGCATTGACGCATCGCTCAAGCAATCCGAAAGCCTGGTCCAAAAAGTACCCAGCGAAACCGCCAAGCAAGTCGCCGCCACCGGCGACTCGGTGATGCGTCAGGTCCAGGGGATCAATGCCAAGCTGCAGACACAAGCCAATGCGGTGCAATCCTTGGGCAACGAAGTCAAGTCGCTCAAATCGGCGGTGGGCAATGTCGATGGCCTCAAGCGCGATGTCGAAGCCTTGGTGACGCTGCAAAAAGAGCGTTATCTGGAAACCGTACAAAAGAACAATGCCACCGCCTCACGCGAGCGGGCTGTGCAGTTCCCGCGTTATGCGGCGCCCAAACCGGGGGAAAGCAGTCCCAACGCCACACCCGGCAACGCGGCCACACCGGCTGCAAAGCCCTGAAGCGCCTCTTGAAAATAGCGCTTGGGTATGGACTTCACTCAATGCACACGGCAATGTAGGTGAGCACAAAAACCCCATTGGGCGGAATTTTTCGCCAGTAGCCCATCTCATTGACGGTGGCCACTTTCTCGCCCGTCATTTTGGGGCCTGCAAAACTGGTCATCTGCCCCACGCGGTGCATTTTGTAGGTGCAGTCGTACTCGTTGAGGTAGCGCCTGGAGCGCACCCCATCGGTGTCAGGGGCCTTGAGGTCCTGCATTTCCCAAACCCGGCGAATGTTGTCGTCTCGCTCAATGGAGTTGCGGTTCACATAAAGCGTCACATCCGCGGTTTCACCGATGCGGGTCCAGGCCCAAGACGAGATCGGGGCCAAGCATCCCCAAACAGCCACACAGCACAAGCCACAACGAAAAAATGCACGCATTGAAAACCCTGGCAAAGTCATGTTTGTTCTCAAAAATAAGTCCCCGCAAGGGTCACGACACGACCGCCAGTGCCCAATTTAAAGCGCGAGATGCCTGGCAAATCGTGGGTGTTCACGCCGCCCAGATCGAGCACCTCCATACCTTGGCCCTGCAAATACGCGATGGCTTGCCACAACAAGACGTTGTGGGCATTGAGCTGCCGGCCCTCGTCGTTGGCCCATCCCATATGGTAACTGGCCACACGGCCATGAATCAAAAACAGCATGCCCGCTACAGAGCTCTTACCCAGCTCGGCATAGGCCACCACAAAGGCCTGACGAGGCTCTGCCGAAGCAGCGATATAGGCCTGCACAAAATCGGTGGGCAGGCCATGGAATTTTTTAGCCTCCCGCTGCGCCTGCTCTTGACCCAGCAGCCATTCGCAGCGCTTAAGACTCGGCTGTACATGAACCCGGAGCTTCTCATTGGCGAGCACCTTGTTCAAACGGTTGCGCCATTTGCCCTCCAGCTCGGCCTTCAAAGTCGCCAGGGGCAGTGTCAAATCCAGCAGCACAGTGGCGTAACCGGTCATCACGCGCGACATGCCCTGCGTTTCAATAGGGTCCAACAATTCGGCGGTGCGGTCAGGCGAGAACAAGGTCACCCTCAGACGTGGCAAAGGCATCGACTGCCGCAAACGTTTGTAGATCTCGGCGCGATGAGCGGGAGGCACATCGCGCCGAAAAACTGGGCCCCGCGTGCAAGAGGCCAACGAGATGTAACCCAGCACGCGCTTGCTCATGAACTGGGCAATGGCCAGCAGTCGGCCCTCCTCCCAGACCATGGCCCGCCGTATGGTCACCCCCAAAGCCGTCAAGGCCTCACCATAGGCCCAAGCTTGCTGCAAAGCCCCCTGATGCGACGAATGAAATTCTTCCCATTCGGCCTGGGGCAAAAGGTCCCATCTCACATCCATATCGTCATAATAGGCAAATTTTTCAAATTCACTCAAGATACCCCATTTGTGTCCGATGAATACAGGTGTCTATGGAAAAAATGAGCGTGTCATCGCCCAAAGACCACACCATCTTGGGCCATAACATCCCGAAAGCCCGTCTCACGTTATCGGGTTGGGCCTGGGGGGCACTGTATTTGGGTTTACCCATCATCTTGCTGGGCAATCTGATGGATTTCTTTTTTCAATGGACACTGGGTTGGTGCATCGGCGTTTGGTGCATTGTCTAGCTTTAAAGGGCCAGCATGTTTTTCTTTATCGGTTTAGCGGTTGTGTTTGGTGCGGTGTTTGGCGGCTACGTCATTGCCGGCGGCAAAATGGCGCCCATCATCAAGGCTGCGCCTTTCGAATTCCTGATCATCGGTGGCTCCGCCATTGGTGCCTCATTGGTTGCCAACAGTTTCCCGGTCTTCAAAGCGGCGTTTGCCGGCATTGGTAAATGCATCAAAGGACCCAGTTTTCACCAAGCCGACTACCTGGCTTTGATGCTGCTGGTGGGCAAGCTGCAAGCCGTGATGAAAAAAGAAGGCGTTGTGGCCCTTGAATCGCACGTTGAAAACCCGGACTCCAGCCCGATTTTTGGTGAATTCCCAAAACTGGCCAAAGACCATTCCATCGTTCAGATGATTTGTGACCCGCTGCGCCTGATGGTCATCTCGCAGGGCAACCTGGATGCCGATGCCTTGGACGATCTGATGAAAAAAGCCATTAAGGTGCACCACCACGAAGCCTTGCTGGCCCCTGGTGCCCTGGCTGGCATTGCCGGCGGTTTGCCCGCACTGGGTATCGTGGCCTGCGTGCTGGGTGTGGTTAAAACCATGGGCTCGATTGACCAACCCCCGCCCGTGCTGGGTGCGCTGATCGGCTCGGCCTTGGTGGGCACGCTGATGGGCGTGTTTTTGGCTTACGGCATGTTCGAGCCCTTCTCAGGACGACTGACCCAAATCATCAACGAAGACGCACAAGCCTTCGATGTCATCCGCGAGATGATTGTGGGCAACCTCAAAGGCTACCCACAACCCCTGGTCATCGAGTCGGCACGTGCCTGTATTGCCCATCACAACCAACCGAGTTTCTCGGAAGTCTTTGACGGCATGCGAGGATCCTGATGGCTGAATCCGACAAAGCCGCAGCGGGAACCCCCGAAGAAATCGCAGCAGCAGAAGCCGCTGCGGCAGAGGCCTTGCGGCCCATCATCATCGTCAAAAAAATCATTGCTGACGACGGTCATGCGGGTGCGCACGGCGGTGCCTGGAAGATCGCTCTGGCCGACATGATGACAGCCATGATGGCCTTCTTCTTGTTGATGTGGCTTTTGGGTGCCAGCAACGAAGACAAGCGAAAAAGCGTGGCCGACTACTTCCGGCCTGCGTCCCACAGCCAGATCGCGTTTGGCGAGTTGGCGGGCTCCAATGGTTTGTTCGGTGGCAAGTCCATCATTGACACCGATGGCTTTCCATTCACGGCCAAACAAACGGCCATGCTCGAACGTTTGACGCCTCAGGCTCAAGGTGGCCCGGCTGAGAGTTTTGGCTCGTCCAAGGAAGAAAACAATAAAGACGGCCCCTCCGAGCAGGATCCCGGCAAGGAAAGCGGTACCGGCACGCCTAGCCAGAAACAGGACAAGGAAAATTTTGACAAGCTTGAAAAAGACATCAAGCAAAAACTGTCCGAAAGCAAGCAGTTTGAAAAGATCAAAGACCAGGTCAGCATCACCCGTGACAAGGAAGGCCTGCGCATCGAGGTGATCGACAAGGCTGACTTCGCTATGTATGGCTCGGGTGGCGCAGAAATGGGCGCCAAGGCTGCAGCCCTGATGTCCGAAGTGACCAAATCGCTCAAACCTCTGCCCAACAAACTGGCCATTCGGGGTCACACCGACAGCACGGGCTTCCCTCCTGAGAGCATGCGCAACAACTGGTCCTTGTCGACAGAGCGGGCCGATGCCACGCGCCAGTTCATGCAATCGCAGGGCATCAGTGCCAGCCGGTTCACGCGCATTGAAGGGGTGGCAGACACCAACCCCAACGTGCCCGGCAACCCGGCCGACCCGCGAAACCGCCGCGTCAGCATCACCGTGCTCAACCAGTGAGCGGGTCTGAACCAACACCGCACTGCGCCTATGATGACTGGTCAACTTAGCCCGTATCACCCCCCTCAAGAGGTTCATTCATGTTGAAAAATACTGCCATCGGCATTGCCATCGGCCTTTTGGTGATGGGCGGCATTTGGGGTCTTGTGCACCTCATGGGCGACACGCGAACACCGCCAGAAATGGCCAGCACAAGCATGCCGGGTGGCAACAAAGGCGTGATCGATCTGATTTGTGAACTGGAGCTGGACCTGGACGGTCAACTGGCACTGGGCATCAAGGAAAACGAACCCTCCAGAATCACCATGGCCCAGGTCGATTTCGAGAAAAACTCCGGCTGGTACCAAGGCAAGATTGCCATCTCCGAGAGCCGTGCGGGCACGCTCAGCTTGATGGGCACAAAGCTGAAAATATACAGACCCGCCATGTTCCAGCGCTTTGGCGTCATGATCACAGGCGAAGAATTTGTGGTGGACCGCAAAACTGGCAGTTTTGTGCAGTCTTTGAGCCTTCAAGACGGCCGCACCGTCAAGCTGATCAAGGGCACCTGCGCCAAAGTCATCAAACCGCCCTTCTGAACGGAGAGCACGGTTCGCTCAGGTCCAATACCTAGGACCCATGCCAAGCCACCTCAAGCGACGCCGCGCAACTCGTATTTGTTGATCTTCTCGATCAAAGTGGTTCTTTGCAGCTGCAGCAGTTTGGCGGTTTGGGAGACATTGCCTTGGGTTCGGGCCAGCGCCTGCTCGATCAAGCTGCGCTCGACTTCGACCAAATGCTGCTTGAGTGACATGCCCTCGGGTGGCAGCGTCTGAATGCCTTGTGCCAGCAAGATGGCCTGCTCCACCTCGTTGATTTCATCGTTCGATGCCGACAGCGGCGCAGGACTGAAGACCTTGACCGGTATGCTGAACGAGCTCTCTGGGCTCGACAACAGGTGGGACATCGGATCGTTCTCGTCATCGAAAGGGGTGCTGGCTTGCGCTTGCACTTCGGCGGGCACCACTTGCGACACGCCAGCCGATGCGCTGAGTGAAGGCGGGAAGGCTGCCGCAGCGCTCAGGCCGTTCTGGGCCAGCCATTCGGCCTGCAAAGCCGCCAAACCCAGCGGCATCATGCACGCGGGCACAGTCTGAACTTGCAACACTTGGGCCGGGTACAAGGTGGAAAAACGGTCCACCAAATTGGACAACTCACGCACATTTCCAGGCCAAGCGTAGGCCTGCAACAGCTGCATCATTTCAGGCGAAAAGCTCACAGCCTTGGCCTGGGGCAACGCGTGTTTGCCAGCATAGAAATTCAGCAAAGCGGCCACATCGGCGGGGCGCTCGCGCAGGGGTGTGGTGACAACCGGCAAGACATTGATGCGGTAATACAAATCTTCCCTGAAGCGCCCAGCCTCCACCTCGGCCTCCAGCTTCTTGTGGGTGGCGGCCACCACGCGCACGTCGATGGGCACCTCTTTGGAAGCCCCCACGGGCAGGATGCAGCGCTCTTGCAAGACGCGCAGCAGCTTGACCTGCATGTCCATGGGCAGGTCACCGATTTCATCCAGAAACAGCGTGCCACCATGCGCCAACTCGAAACGCCCCAAACGGTCAGAGACCGCACCCGTGAAACTGCCCTTGCGGTGGCCAAACAACTCGCTTTCAATCAAATCACGGGGTATGGCGCCGCAGTTGATCGGCACAAAAGGGCCACTGGCACGTGGCCCCTGAATGTGCAGGGCCTGCGCCACCAGTTCCTTGCCGGTGCCACTCTCCCCTGTGATGAGCGCCGTCGACGACGAAGCCGACAAGGTCTTGATCAAGTCACGCAGAAACAAGGTGGCCTGGCTGTCACCGATGATGAGGGGTTTGGCGTTCGATTTCATCCGCAAATGACCAGGTGTTGGTAGGCAGTTGGAGGGCGCGACCATCGGTCCAAACGGACCCGTCGACCTTGATAATTTGATTTAATTGTCAATAACCAGTTTATAAATCACAAATAGCACTTTTGGCAAGAAAAAATGATAACTTAAGAGAACAAATGGAGAAAATTGGCAAAATTGTCTGATTTTTGACACGTCAAACACGGCAGACAGGCACTGAGATGGACAGACCGTGCGCTCAAGACTTCCCCACTGCTGCCGATACTCCAGTCAAGATAAATCAACCCTGGCCAACCACTTCGGGACGCGCCGGGCTTGCCTCTGGAGTTTTAAGATGACCTTCAACCGACCCTTGGCCCTTGCGCTGCTCACCCTGGTGGCTTTGACCGGCTGTGAAACGATCCCCTTGCACGCCCAGACTTCGGGTGCAGCTGCGCCAGCGTCCATGATCACGCCCATGGTTGAAAAACGTGAAACTTTGGTGGCCACGGGCTATGCCGTGATCAGCGTGCAAAACCATAAAAATCCTGCCCAGCAGCGCCTGTTGGCCATTCGGGCGTCCAAACTCGACGCCTACCGCTCACTCACCGAGCAGGTCTACGGCCAGCAACTCGATGCCACCACCACGGTGGCCGACATGACCGTCATGAGCGACACCTTTCGCGCCAAGGTCGAAGGCGTGATTTACGGCGCGGTGCTGGTCAGCATCGCCCCCGTGGGTGAAGACACCTATGAAACCACCCTGTCCCTCGACCAGCATGTGGTCAGGGACCTGCGCAGCCTGTACCTGAGCCAATTGGCCGCACGCCGCCGCTGAAACCATGCTCACCTCGCTTGCCTCCTCAAAGCCCATGCGCTCCCGCCCCGTCACCCGCCCTGCTGACAGATTTCTGTGCCTGGCACAAGGTGTGACCGTGGGTCTGTTGTGCGTTGCAGCTGTCGGGGTGCAAGCGCAAGGCGCCGCAGCCAACCCGCCCGAGCCGCGCCAGCTGGAAAAGCCCCAGGCCCCCATGGCCAGCCGATCAGCACGCTCGCCTTCAGCCAAGCAACATGAAGCCCAGCTCGAAGCGATCCGCCAGGCGATTTTGCAAGCCACCATCGATCGCCCCACGCGCGTGGTCAGCAGCGCCTGGATCGACGACAAAGGTGCACTCCACGAGAGCGCCCACTTCCAATCCGAGGCCCAGGTGCGCGGTGTGCGTGTGCTGTCCTATCTGCAAGACGAGCAGGATGCGGCCCCCCAAGTGAGCGCAGAGGTACTGCCCTGGGGCTGGCGTGAAGCACGGACCCAGGCCACCGAATGCAAAGCCCCGCCACGCCCTTGGCGTTTGCCCTTGGTGCTCCAGACCCGTGTGGAGCAAGGCTTTGCCGGCGCACAACAATTCGCCAGCCAATCCTTGATGCACATCGCCAGCCAGTCGTGGACGCAACAGATGCAAGCCTCGCAGCGCTGGCGTGCCCAGCACAAGTCAACGCCACCCGAGAACGCTTACATGCGGGCACTGACTGGCCCCAGCGAAAGCCCGACCGGCTGGACCGCCGAGCTGGTGCTCAAGCCCCATGCGTCTGCCGCTGGCTTCAGCATGCGCCAGGCCTGGCACGCCCTGAGCCAGAACGAAAACGACTGGCGCTGGACCTTGAGCTTCACATTGGGTGAGCGCCACACCAGCCACGGCCCCATCGAGCCACGTTGGCAAATCGAACAGGTCATCACGATCGATCCTCAGGCCGCCAGCCAAAACCCGAGTGCCTGGGTCCACCGCCTCAAAGAACAAGTCCAGCAGCACATGCAAGTCTGGGTGAAACAACTGGACAAACGCTCAGAGTGCGAACCGGTGCAATTCCATGTTCGCCGCAGCGGCCCGGAGGGCCTGCAACTGCAAGCCGGCTTCGAAAGTGGCTTGCGTGCCGGTGACCGTGTTTTGCTCGTGAACCCCAGCCACATTCCCAGCCAGATGCTGGAGCCTGGCGCCACCCAGCACCTGGCCTTGGCCCAGGTGGTCAAGGTGGGACCCGAGCGCACCGAGTTGCAGCAACTGGCCGGTCCGGCTTTGGCTGCACAAGGGCACTGGATGGCTCTGCCCCTTTAAACTGGGTCTGCTTGACCTGAACCGCTGACCTGAACCGCCCACCTTCCGCGATGCGCCTCCACACCATGCAAACACCTGCCATGACCGACCTTTCCAAGCTAACTGCCCCGCGGACTTTCCTTGCACTGCAGCTGGCAAGCTGGCTGCTGTTGTGCGCTGTTGCCGTCTTCAGCGCCCCCATGGCCCTGGCCGCAGAAACATCGGCCGCTGCCGCCTCCGCGCTCAAGGTTTTGAGCACGCCGCTGAACGATGCGAACCTTTCAACCGCCGGCGTCACCCCCACAGATGGCAAACACCCAGCTTCCAGCATCACGGTACAAAAAGGCGAAAGCATCGATGCCGCCATCCGCCGTGGCCTGCCTGGCCTGATCCTCAATGAAGAGTTCATGCGCCAGGCCTTGGCCAAGGCCAACCCCCGCATCTTCCCGAAGGGCAGAACCTACCCCGTGCGGCCGGGCACCGTCTTGATGCTGCCCTCGCATGAGACCCTGCGCCAGCAAATCCTGTTGCAGTACCCACAAACGGCGGCCCTGTTTCAAGCGACCAACGAGCAAGCCGAGTCGACTCAAGCCACAGCGGGCCCTGACAAGCGCCGCTGGGTCCGTTTCCCTTGATCCCCTGACAACGGGTTACGCATGATCACCGGGGCGGAAACCGCCCACCTCACTCCCAAAACGCCCGCCATTTACCTGGAGGGCAAGCTGCCACTGGTCATCGAAAAAACCGCAGCCGAGCTGGGTTTGCGCGATGGCCAAGTAGTGCAGGGCACCATCGAATCGAAAATCAACGCCCTGCGCCTGATCTTGCAAGGCCCTCAACCCGGTCAAACTGCGGCCTATATTGACCTGCCCAAAGATCTGCCAGCTGGCCTGCGCCTGGCCACGGGAGACACCGCATTGTTCCGTGTGCAGGTCCTGGCCAACGGCAGCCTGCTGCTTCGCCCCCTGCAAGCTGCACCCGCCGCGGCGCTGCCCGTCCCCCCTGCCCCGGCTGCCTTGCCTGGAAGAACCGAACAACTGGGCTTTAGACCTCCTGACATGCAAGCCTTGGCGCAGTTGCTGCGTCCGGGTGTGCTCGACAGCATGCTGCAAGGCTTGAGCGCATCGGCACCCGAGCTGGGCGCTCTGCAGCAATGGCTCAAACAGCGCACCAGCATGGCCCAACTCACCCCCGAAAAACTGCAGCAAGCCATGCAGCGCAGCGGCTTCATGACAGAGAACATGCTCACCCAAGGCCTGGGCGGGGGGCTGGTCGATCTCAAAAGCGTTTTGCGTCAGCTGCTGCGCAGCGGTGCCGCTGTAGACAAGGACGGCCTGATCGGCGACAGCCTGGACGATATCGAGTCGCGGCAATTGCTGGCCAGTGAAAGCCTGAGCGGGCGTGAATGGGTGTTCTCGATGATGCTGCCCTTCGCCGATGCAGAACCGGTGGCGCTGCGTTTGGTGCGCGGCAGGCGACAGCCCGGGCAGGACAAACCGCCTTTGGTCATCCACCTGCATACCCGCAACCGCGACCTGGGCGAAGTCTGGTTGCAAACCCGCATCAGTGAACAAACTGACGTGGACATGGTCATGTGGGCTGCACGCGAAGACGTGGCGCAAAGGGCCCAAGCCATGGCCGCCAATCTGGCGCAAGAACTCGACAGCGCAGGGTTGAACATGACCCGACTGCAGATCATCCATGGCCAGGGACCGCAAGCGCCCATGACCTATGCCCCCCCGGACACGGGCAGCTTGGTGGACGTGCAAACATGAAAGCCCAGCTCAAGGAAGCCATCGCCCTCGAATACGGGCGGCGCAAAACACCCGTCATCAGTGCCAAAGGTCAAGACGATCTGGCCCAAAAAATCATCGAAGAGGCCTTGAAACACGGGGTTTATGTGGCGCAAGACCCGCAGCTGCTGGCTTTGCTCAGCCGCGTGGACCTGGACGCCGAAATTCCGCCCGAGATGTACACGGCGGTGGCTGTCATTTTGTCGTGGGTGTATTGGCTCAAGGGCATGCGCCCCGGCGATGAGAAAAAGAGCCCATGAGGCATATGGCGCAAAACACCGCAATGGGGTCAGCTGGGGCTGCGGCTTAAGCCCCGCTCGCTCAGACTGGGCCTTCAGGCCAGTTGATAACCCCAGGCACCCGGGCGACGGGCGATTTGACCCATGCGGTCATACAAATCCACAGCAGGTGCTGCCGATTCGCCCTGCAAGGCCTGCAAAGTGCCTTTGACGGCCTGCAGCTGTCGCTGCAACAGCTGAATGTTGCGCAGATGGTCTTGTTTGCTCTGCCGCAAACTCTCTTGAACCTGTTGCCACAGGGCAGGCACGGGGTCTTGGGTTGAGGCCCATTCGGCCAGCGCAGCCAGGCGCTGCAACAACAGGGTTTTGTCGTCTTGAACCGCCTCAAAAGCCCCCAGATCGCGGATTTTCAGGGCTTCAAACTCCAGACCCAGAATCTCCGCCAGACGAGCCGCATCCTGCGGCGCAGCCAACAAAGCCGCCTGCGTGGCGGCATGTGGGTCATCGGGTCGGGTCATCTCGGTCATGGGGCCATCAGCCTTTGATCATTTTTTCAATCGCGAGGAAGTTCTCGGCGATACGTCGGGAATCCAGCGGGTACTGCCCCTGCTGAATGGCGGTCTTGATGGCGTCCACCTTGGCGCGGTCAAATTCGGGCTCTTGCATGGCTTGTTGGGCGACTTGACTCAATCGCAATTCGTCCGTGGCGGGGGCAGCCGATCGCCCGACTTCGTCAGAAGCTGGCGAAAAAGCGCGCGGCTCACCCTTGGCAACCGTCTGGCGGTTGGCAGAATCTATTTGGGCCTTGCGGCCGAAATGAGAGATGGGATCGGTCATGGTGTTTCTCTTTTCTGGTCTCTGGTCATGGAGCTGAGACCCTGCTCGAATACTGAATCGGCATGAGATTCTAGAACTTGAGCCGAAAAATTAGATTTTTCGAATTTCACCTTGCAAAACATACGGCCAATCCCAGTCACAAGCCAATTACCTGGTTGGGCCCTTGAACACGTCCACTCAATTCACGGCCGGAATCGCGGTTTTTGAGCTTGATCTGATCGCCAAAACGTCCGTCCTGCATGGCCTCCACCCGGGCGGAGATCTGAAAACCCTGCGGCTGGCCCACCGACAGCAGGACCATCTGGCCCCTTTTGACGAGCACTGTGGGCCGAATGTCGTGACTGCGCAAAGGCACTCCCGGCCTCACGTCTCGCACCACCTCTGCATGCAGCACCTCAGAGGTCTGTTCGAGCACATTCACCGGCATGACTGAAGCATCGACCTGAGCACGCTGAACATGAGTCTCATTGAGCATCATGCCCCGCTGCAGGGGCACGCTGGCCACCAAAACCCAACGCTTGGCGGGCTCAGGCGGCGTCTCGGGTTTGGCTTGCGCCTGAATTTCGGGGGCTTTGCCGCTCACGCTGACACGTACAAATTGCTGCCAAACCGGGCGCGCACAGCGCACGCGAACCGTCTCGGCACTGGAAAAAGGCAAATCCATGGCCAGAGGCTTGTCGCAAGCACGCACCTTGACGCGGGCATCCAACGGGGCCAAGGACACCTGATCTGTCGTCACTTTCCTGGATTGCGCCACCCAATTCTTCACCGAAGACTGCAACACCTCCTGGGGCGAACCCGAAGAGCCGGCAGGTTTGGAGGGGCTGGCCGCAAAGGATGGGGCACTGAACAACCACACCACCAAACCCAACAAAAGGCCTCGAGCGATCAGGAGATCCAGCAGGCGGCACAGCATTTGCAAAGCGTGTTTCATATCGGTGTAGAAGTTTTGACAGTCGGGTGAGTTGCATTGAGTTAAGCAAAAACAGGACCAACTTGAGCAAGCGGTCAAAACCGGACTACCGGCAAACCTTTGCCACCCCAGACCAAAGCTTGCCGCCCGCACCCAAAAACACCGGCATTTGCCCGGAGCAGACCCCTCAAAAGGTGACAGAAAAACTTGGCACAACTTTTGCAGCACTCGACACGAACCCGCTCAACTTGAGTGGACAACGTCAAAAGACCGACGGACCGAGATCATCGCAACCCCTCAGTAGCAAAGGAGTCGAAATGAATTTGTTGAACCAAGCACTTGGCGTGCACGAACAAGCTTTGCAAGTCAAAAGCCGCCGCCTCGAAGTGTTGGCGCAAAACATTGCCAACGCCGACACCCCGCACTACAAGGCCCGCGACATCGATTTCAAGGCCGTGATGAGTGCCGCCCAACAACAAGACACCGCCATGACAGCCACCAACGCTGGGCATTTTGGTGCCGGCGAAGAAATGGGCCACGACGGCATGCGCTACCGCACCCCCTTCAACACCTCTTTTGACGGCAACACGGTCGAAATGAGCGTCGAACAAGCCCAGTACGGCAAAGCCGCTGCCGACTACCAGGCCACATTGCAATTCTTGGAAAACCGGGTCAGCAGCGTGCGCAAAGCCCTGCGAGGAGATTGAACATGAGCATGGACAACATTTTCGGCATCGCTGGCACTGCGTTGAACGCGCAGTTGACCCGGATGAACGCCACCGCCTCCAACTTGGCCAACGCCGGCACGGTCGCCAGTGCAGAAAAAGACGCTTTTCGGGCCAAGCGCCCCGTCTTCAAGGCCCTGGTCGACGAGCAAATGACCAACGCCGGTGCTGCCTATGTGGGCGGGGTGAAGATCGACCGCATGGCCGATGACGCTGCTCCGCCCCGTCGTGTTTCTGACCCGAAAAACCCTCTGGCTGACAAAGACGGTTATGTCTACCAGTCCAACGTGAGCGAAGTCACCGAAATGGTGGAAATGATGGCCGCCGCCCGCTCTTACCAAAACAACGTGGAAGTGATCAACACGGCGCGTCAATTGATGATGCGCACGCTGGACATCACCAAAGCCTGATCCGAAAGCACCTCATGGCCACCGATACCGTCAGCTCCTCCAGCCTGCTCAAAAACGTCACACGCTACGAAGACTTGAAAGACGCTGCCAAAAAAACCAAGGAAGACATGGGCAAACAGGAATTCCTGACCCTGTTCACCGCCCAGCTGCAAAACCAGAACCCGCTGGAGCCCGTGAAAAACGAGGCCTTTGTGGCCCAACTGGCGCAGTTTTCCCAGCTCGAAGCCCTGACCAATATGCAAGGCTCGCTCGACAAATTTGTCTCCTCCATGTCGGGCGAACGCATGCTCAACAGTGCTTCGCTCATCGGCAAGAAAGTGGCCATCAGCGACGCAGCCACCTTGCTGACTTCGGGCAACACTTTGGACGCGAACATTGCCCTGCCCATGGGGGCCAGCGGCGTGCAGATCAATGTTCACGACAGCCAAGGCCGTCTGGTGCAAGAACTCATCGCCGGCCCTCAAATGCCAGGCAGCACCGCCGTGACATGGAACGGCAAAGACGCGGCAGACAACCCCGTGCCGACCGGCTTGTACCGCTTGAGCGCCGTGGCCGTGGTGAATGGCCAGACAACTCCCGTCTCGGTCAGCACCCTGTCGACCGTGCGCGCTATCTCCACGAACCCGGCTGACGGCAGCGTCAGCGTCGAAGTCGATGGCGGCAAAACCTTGCTGCTCAGTGACGTCAAGCGCGTCGGCCTGTAAACCATCCCCCACACACCCACACCCACGAATTTCAGGAGCCCTCCAGCATGTCGTTCTACACCTCGCTCACCGGACTGAACTCTGCCACCGCGCAGTTGGCCGTCACTTCCAACAACATCGCCAACGTGGGCACCTCGGGCTTCAAGCGCTCGCGGGCCGACTTTGGAGACATTTTCTCGACCTCGCCCCTGCAAAAGTCATCGAGCAACATCGGCCAGGGCGTTTCGCTCAAGCAAGTGAGCCAGGAATTCAGCCAGGGCAACATCTCCACTTCGGGCAACTCGCTGGACTTGGCCATCACGGGTGATGGCTTCTTCCCACTCAAGACGCCTGACGGTCTGCAAGACATTTACACCCGCAACGGCTCCTTCACACTGAACGACCAAAACAACGTGGTCAACTCCACAGGCCAACGCCTGCTGGCCGCCTCGGTGGACTCGTCCGGCAAGGCCGATCTGGAACGCCTAGCCCCCCTGGTCATTCCACCCAAGACATCGGGCGAAGCCCGTGAAACCACCAAGATTCAGCTGGGCCTGAACCTGCCGGCCGACTCCCCCGTGATCCTGGCCGACTTTGACCGCAGCAACCCTGCCACCTACAACAAGAGCACGGCGCTGACGGTGTACGACAGCGGCGGCAACGGTTACTTGGCCACCGTCTATTACACCAAGACCCAGAACGCCAGCCCCGGCAGCCCTTTCTCCAAGTGGCAGACCGAGTTCTTTGTGGGCGACACCCAAGTCAAGCCCGCGCTGCAACAGGCCTCCAACGCCACGGGCTCGGAGCTGTTCGTGAACAAGTACGGTGACATTCGCCCCAAATCCGACCCTTCGGTGACCCCGCCCAGCGGCACTGTGGCCATGTACACGCTGGACCAGCTGACTGACGTGCGCAACTCAACTCCCGCACCTGCGGTGGGTGAATCGATCAACAGCACTTATTTCGATATCGCCTCGGGCTTTTACAAAACCAGCCCCAGCGCCACGGCCGTCGACTTCAAGGTCGGCAACACCATGGCATTCAAGTTGTCGGTGGACGACTCCCCCGTGACCAACATCAGCTACACACTGACCGATGCAGACCAAGACCCGGCAACGCTGGCACGTAATCTGCAAATCAAGATCAACAACGTGATGGGCAAGCTGGCCGATACCCCGGATGACACCACCACCGCTGAAGTCGACCCCAAGGTCAACGCACGTTTTGGTATCAGTGTGGGTTTCAATCCCGACTCCGGTCGCTTCACCTTCAACTCGGGCACCACGGGTGATGCCTCCAACATCCGTGTGGAAACCACCAGCTCTGTGGCCAGCGCAACCTCCTCTGAGCGACTGTCCAACCACCTGCTGGGTGTCGCCACTGATGTCGCAGGCTTGGGCGTCTTGCAAACACCCAGCTCGCTCGAAACCGCCCAGCGCGGCAAACCCAGCTACCCCGCCACCCTGGCCGGCGAGACATTGACGATCAACACCTCCGGCAACGTCGCGGTGGTGGAAGCCAACAACGACTTCACCGTATCGGTGGACGGCATCACGGCCAAGATCAGCGTTGAATCCGGCAGCTACTCGATGGAAACCCTGGCTGCCAAGCTGAAAGAAAAGATCAACTCGATCGTGGACCCCGTCAGCAAACGCGAAGTAGCGGGTGTGGACGTCAAATGGGACTCCAAAGCCAAGCAACTGGTCTTCACCACCGGCACCACGGGCGACGCCGCCTCCATTCAGGTGACCGGCCACCCCGATTGGGGTTTGGCCAACACCGAAATGCGCTTTGGTCAAACCACCCAGTGGATCAAGTTGGCCCAATACGCCGACAACGGTGCCTTGCAATACGTGCGCAACGGGAAACAAACCGAAGA
>JBIKSF010000045.1:0-16100 GCA_044348785.1 Limnohabitans sp. | reverse complement strand
TTGGCAGGTATTTGGATAAGCAAGAGACATGGCATCAACACGCTCTCCATCGTTCTTCATGCACGAACATTCGACGTGCAGAGGCTCCTCGTGGATCGGGCACTGATTGAGCAATTTCAGTGAAAAGAGCCTGGTGTGATATCCCAACTCCAAGCACTTTGGGCAGTAGCCGTTTTGGGGTGTGAACAAGAATTGCCAGCAGTATGGAATGAATCGATGATCACAAAATGAAAAAAATTGAACTGGCTCACCCATCAGTCGAGCCAAAACCCGAAGATCAACATTTTGAACCGAACGGCTTTGACTCTGCGCACGTTTCGACCTGGGTGAAAAATCTTCACTCAGTGGAAAGTCAGAAATTCTGAGTTTGTTCAAGTGGGCCAGTTTTCTCAATGTCAGCCAAAGTGACGTGTAGGGCAACAGCGTGCCTGGCTTCCATGTCAGAGTTGTCATGCGCTTACCCCTTTGGTGTTCGTCCCCTTGGTGCCCCCGCTGAAATAATCGCCATCAGGGCACCATGGCCAGAATGCTCGACGATTTCACTGATGGATTTTTTTGACAGCACATCAGACACCGCTCGTCCAGACGCCAGCAAAAGGAGAATCCGTCTGCACACCACAGAGATGGTTTTCATTGGAATTTCATGCGGCCCGTCATAGCGATGCGGCAATTGGTTGATGAACTCTTCCCAAAGTGGTGCCGCATAACTGGCAAGGCGAAATCCATTGCTCCAAAGCTCAGGGATGATGCTGGCAGTAAAAGAAATGCCCGATCCAACAGGCCATTCAGAGCCTTCGTCATACCCGGACATCACGTACCCCAATTGCGCCTCATCGCAAATGCCATGAAACCTGGCAGCGGTAAGCAAGAACCTCGCAGCGACATGTGCACCGCCAGCCATGGCGAGATTGATCGGGTCATCCCGAAATTGAACAGAAGCGATGGAAATCACACACAACCGAATCCTCTTTTTCTCCAGCATGCTGTGCAGCTCGACAAGCCACAACCACTCGCGCATCGTCATGCCTTGTGCTTCGTCAATCACAAGTACAACAAAACGTCCGCCCGCCTGTGCTGACAATTGTTCAAAACGGTCCACGAGCATTCCCAAGCGTTCCGTTGGGCTACGGGTTGATCTGGCCAACCGATGCTTGGCTGCTTCCAGCAAATTTGCATAAAACCGCCCGGATGCGCTGGCACCGCCCGATTCGGTATGACTCCAGATCACCATCGGTATGAATCCTCCATACCTGGCAGCAAGCAAGCCTTCGAGCCAGTTATCCACAGCGCTAGATTTACCCAGTCGAGAGGCCCCATAAATGGTGGCACCATCAAATTGATCGTCCAGCCATCGTCCGATGGTGCTCACCATTTTTTCAATGGCGGGGGTGAACAACGAGTAATCTCTCGTGACCAGGGGATGGTCTTTGGGGATGTGCTCTGGAACGAGCTGAAAGTCTGAGTTTTCCATCACCAGGTCTTTGCCATGCGCATCTTGGGAAGTGGAGCGCTCTGGCTTGCAGATTTGGGTTTCGGCTCAGGTGGCGGTGAGGTGCCCTTCGTTTTCTTGGATGCTCCGGAGACCTTGGTCAGCTCTTCGGGCATGGCCTGACGGTTGATTTCACCCATGACGTCTGGCACCGAAAAGTTCGGCTCTTTCATTTCATCCAGCGCTTGAGTGCTTGTCATCATGATTCGTCGCGCCTGCAGATAGGCCGGATGAACAGGTAGCTTTTTATTGGCATGTATCTCAGCGTATTCAATTAACGCCTGGACGGGATCCCTATTGCCGGTCAGAAATAACAATCGCTTTGTCGCAAGTGCCCGAATGGCTTGCCGCATGTAAAGGGTGTGGGGTGATCGGTGCCACGGCGGTTGAACATGGACGGTTCCGTAGATCAGACCATTTGAATCGGAGACTGTGGCCCAGCGTGCGTCTGTTTCGTCATCCAGTTGAAGCCATAGTTTTTTACCGAGAAGATCCGGACGTTGAACCAGCCACTCGGAGGTGTATTTGGCGTTCTCAAAGTTGAAATACGGTCTTTTGCCCGTGTATTCACCGCCAAGCAATGTGCAGACCTTTCTGGTTCCCGCCATTCTTTTAACGAGCTCTGGGTCAGCGTGACGAATGCAATTTTTTGTTTTGGAAGACAAGAAGTCCATTTGAGCTAGAGGACTGCGATAGCCCAGACCTGTATGTGGCGTGGCGTTGTAGTTCGCGATGGTGACATCCAGCAACTCCTCAGCATAGTCAAGTTGGAACTGGACCTCCGCAGCAATTTTTTCTGGATCTCGTCCTTTCTTATCTTCGTGACTGCTGCCTGTGCTCGGAGAGAGTCGGTGCATGGTGCCAGAGGCCAAAACCCTGAAAAACGACTCGATAAATGGCCGATCATCTTTGCTGCGCCTTGAACTGTAAGACGTAGGGTCTTGGGGTTTGATGACCTTGGCGCCAACAATATGCAGCAATGGCTCCTCGACTCTGGGGCAAACGTTGGCCAATGCGCCATCAACGCTGAATTCATTCCAGCAAGCTGACAAATAGACTTCAGAGTGTGCGGATGGCAAGGCCGCGCCTTCTGCGTACCCATCCTCACAAAACGTCAAGGTTCTTGGGGCCCACTTGGATAAAGCATTTTTGATGGTGATCAGAACGTCGAGCGCACTGCATTCGCGTCGCAAGCTGATGTGATACCCCAGAACTGCACGGGATCTGACGTCAATGATCACGATGATCCAGATGCGGCGGATTTTTCTGGGTTCATAACCGCCGTGAGGAGACGGCACCATGACCACCATTCGGCAGTCCAATTTGTGGGCATCACACTCGACCCGATCAAACAGCTTGAAATCAGGTCGTCGGGTTCCATCGGAGGCTTTGGCTTTTGCAATTGCGTCAGGCCCCCCCATTTTTGACATGGCTAAAAAAGGATGCTCTGCCAAAACCTTCTTGATGTACAGACGAAGTGACTCATACCCGAGCGACTCTGAATTGAATGGCCAGGCTTTCTGATCTTCCAAGCCAGCTTTTCTTAGCTCGTCAATGAACCATCGAAAGATCGTTTGAACATTGATCTTAGGGTGTGCAAGAGAATCGGCGTTATTGAGGATTCGTTTGTGAAAACGATCTTTCAAATCTTTGAACTGTGGACGTTCAAGTAGCCACTTCAACGCGCCGGTTGCTCCAGCCCCATTTTCGTGAACAACAGGTGCAGTTTGACGCTCGTAAGCGGTCACACGAAAATGTGGAAGTGCTCCTCGCCAACCAAAAATATCCCCATCTGAGTGCCTTTGAAGGCATCGGTTTGTGATGATTCGGTAGATATTGGATCGTTTTTCACCCGTTTTCTTCTGCAAAACTGCATCGGTAGCGCCCTTGAGATACAGCTCAATGGCTTTTTTTCGGGCTAAAAATTTAGTTTTGCGAGCAGCTGACAAGCTGTTCTCATCCACCATAGGCCAGCTGCTAAGGTCAATGCTCTGGCTCGATAGCTCAGAATTCGGCGTTGAGCGATATCCAATTCGTCCCGATAAAGCCATAGAACCTCCTAGTTAAAGGTCTATTCAAGACTCATTAAAAAGGAAGAATCACTTAACGTCAACTTTACTTGGAATTCGTAGCATCAACTTTACTTGGAAAGAGACACCCTCCAGAGGGAAGATCCAGCTGTTAGTAGCATCAAATTTACTTGTGTGAACGAAACGTTCACCAACCTGTTTTAAATGGCTTGGATGCAGGCTGAGGTGCGGTGATTGAAGGGGCCACTGAAGGCACGGAAGACATTTGCGCAGGCGCTGGCGCTGGCGCCGGTGATTTCTCTGATCCAGTCGCCGTGACATCCTTCACGGCTGCATTTGAGGCGGGAGAACTGGCTGTACGCGCAGCTAGACGCTGCAAGCCAGTTTCGATCAACTCCTTGGCGTTTTGTCTGTTGCCACGGACTGCAAAATCGAGCGCCGTCAAACCCAACTGGTTTTTGATGTTGAGGTCAGCACCCGCTTGGATCAACACCTTGACCGCTTCAGGGCTGCCATACATGGCGGCCATCATCAAGGGTGTGGTGCCATTGGGCGATTCAGCGTCAATGTAGGCGCTGTTTTCAAGCAAAAACTCAATCACAGCCACCTGACCTGTGGATGCTGCGTAATGCAAAGGCGTCCAACCAGGTTTGTTCACATCGGCGTCTTTATCGACCAACTGCTTGACCAAGGGCAAATAGCCCTTGAGAGCGGCCAGCATCAAAACGCTTTCGTCCTTGTCGTTGCGCACCTCGGTTTTGACCTTAGGCCAGCTGACCAACAACTGAGCCACCTTGAGCGATGGCTCGCGCACAGCGAGCATCAGACCCGGCATGCCTGCAGGGTTGACGGTGTTGGGGTCAAAACCACGCTGGAGCAGAGCCTGCACGGTCTTCACATCGTCAAACTGAACTGCTTTGAAGAAGTCCTCATAGGAACCCGCAGACGAGACAAGGTAGGTTGATAAAAAACCAACAAAAACAATGAACTTTTTGATATATCGAATGTATTGCATGAAATATCAAACGGCCGTTTTGGCGAACAGTTTCAGAAAGTTTTGAGTCGTCAAATCACCGATCGCCTCGGAACTGCAGCCCCGCAACTCACCCAACAACTTGGCCACCAGAGGCACATAAGAAGGGTTGTTGAGCTTGCCGCGATGAGGCACAGGGGCCAAATAGGGGCTGTCGGTCTCGATCAACAAGCGGTCATTGGGCACGAATTTGGCCACTTCCCGCAAATCGGCAGCCGTCTTGAAGGTCAAAATCCCAGACAAGGAGATGTAAAAACCCAAATCCAAGGCTGCTCTGGCGACCTCCTGGCTTTCGGTGAAGCAGTGAAAGACCCCGCCCGCGCACCCTGCTCCGCCCGTTTCGCCCTCTTCTTTCAAGATGGCAATCGTGTCATCCGAAGCTTGGCGTGTGTGGATCACCAGCGGCAAACCGGTCTGCCGTGCTGCGCGGATGTGGGTGCGAAAACGCTCACGCTGCCATTCCATGTCCGCCACGGTGCGTCCACCTTTACGCTCGTCCATTTGGTAATAGTCCAGGCCCGTCTCACCGATGGCCACCACTTTGGGGCGCGCTGCACCGTCCAGCAGATCTTGCAAACTGGGCTCGCGCACGCCTTCGTTGTCCGGGTGCACCCCCACAGTGGCCCACATGTTGTCGTTGGCCATGGCCAGGTTGTGGACTTCGTCAAATTTTTCCATCGTGGTGCAAATGACCATGGCGCGGGTCACTTGGGCGGCCACCATGGCCTGCTGGATGCTGTCCAGCTGACTCATCAGCTCGGGAAAATTCAAATGGCAATGGGAATCGGTGTACATGGCTCAGCCCTTGGACATCAGGGTTTGTTGCGCATCGGCGGTCAGGGCTTCCAGCATAAGACCGGCATTAAAAGGGTGCTCGGCAGTGCGGGCCGACTGCATTAGGCGCTTGAACCAATCGGTCAGCACCGACACCGATGCGTTGCTCGCAGGCAATTGGGTGGCATCAAAAAAGCGTGGCGCAGCGCCCGACTGGCGCAGCACCAAATCGTGACAAAGCTTTTGCAAAGCATCGATGGCTTGAGGGGGGCTCAAATCGGCCAAGTGACGGGCATCGCCCTGGCGCATGGCCTTGGGCAAAGCGGCCCACCAATCGGGCGACAAGCCTGCTTCGGCTTGGCGCAGCACATCGGTGGGACGGCCGCCCGCGCTGCGCAGCAAGGCCTGTGCCACAGGCGCGGGCACGCCCTGTCCGCTCAGCCAAGTCAAAGCTTCGACAGCTTCGGGCCACTTCATGGTGTGGGCCAAGCAGCGGCTGCGGATGGTGGGCAGCAGCATGTGCGCCGCCTCGGTGGCCAGCACAAAGCGCACATCACCCGGCGGCTCTTCCAGAGTTTTGAGCAAGGCGTTGGCTGTGATGGTGTTCATGCGCTCGGCAGGAAACACCAGCACCGCCTTGCCGCGCCCCCGCGCGTCGGTGCGCTGCGAAAACTCCACCGCGTCGCGCATCGCATCCACCCGGATCTCTTTGCTAGGCTTGCGGGTCTTCTTATCGATCTCGTCCTGGGCTTTTTCCGACAACGGCCAACCCAGATCGATCATCACCGTCTCGGGCATCAGCACGGCCAGGTCGGCGTGCGTGTGAACGGCCACCGCATGGCAGCTTGGGCAGTTGCCGCAAGCGCCTTGGGCCGTGGGCTTTTCGCACAGCCAAGCCGAGGCCATGGCCAGGGCCAAGTCGTATTGACCCAGACCCGACGGGCCTTGCAGCAACCAGGCGTGACCGCGCTGAGCCAGTAAATCGGTGGCTTGGCGGGCAATCCAAGGGGCGTTCAATACGGCGCTCATGCGGTGACCTTCTTCAGCCAATCGGTCACCACACGGCCCACGTCAGCGCCCACAGCTTCCATGCTTTGGGCAGCGTCGATGCGTGCAAAACGCTCTGGCATTTCGCCCTGGCGTTTGGCATAGCCAGCGCGCACAGCGGCAAAAAAGTCGGCAGGCTGCGATTCAAACTTGTCCGGAACGCGGGCCGAAGCCAGGCGCTGCGCGGCGATTTGCGGGTCCAAATCAAACCAGATGGTCAGCTCGGGTTGGCGCAAAGCTCCATCGGGCAAGGCTTGCACCATGCGCTCCAACTGGGCCAGCACCTGCCAGTTAAAACCCCGACCGCCACCCTGATAGGCAAAAGTGGCGTCGGTGAAGCGGTCACACAGCACCACATCACCCCGAGCCAGCGCGGGCTCGATGACCTGCACCAAATGCTCACGGCGGGCCGCGAACATCAACAGCGCTTCGGTCAGCGCGTCCATGGGTTCGTGCAGCACCAGTTCGCGCAGCTTTTCAGACAGCGGTGTGCCGCCAGGCTCGCGGGTGAGGACAACAGCCCTGCCCGCTTGGCGAAACAGTTCGGCCACGCGGGCGATGTGCGTGGACTTGCCAGCGCCGTCGATGCCTTCAAAACTGATGAACAAACCGCGTGTCATAGTGTGTGAAATGGGTAAAACCCGATTGTCGCAGGCTATCGCCCACCCTCAATCCTTGGCCGTTTGAATGCCGCGCTGGTAACGGTTGACCGCCCGGTTGTGCTCGTCCAGCGTGGCGCTGAAGTGGCTGCTGCCATCGCCTTTGGCCACAAAGTAGAGGGCCTGCGTCTTGGCGGGTTGCACCGCCGCCAACAAAGCGGCCTTACCCGGCATGGCAATCGGAGTGGGCGGCAAGCCCGCGCGGGTGTAGGTGTTCCAGGGGTTGTCGGTCTGCAGATGGATGCGGCGCAGGTTGCCGTCAAAAGACTCGCCCAAGCCGTAAATCACCGTGGGGTCGGTCTGCAAACGCATGCCTATTCGCATGCGGTTGTTGAAAACGCCTGAGATCAGCGGGCGGTCTGCGCCCTGACCGGTTTCCTTTTCGACAATGCTCGCCAATATCAAAGCCTCTTCAGGCGACTTGAGCGACACACTTGGCAAGCGGGCTTGCCAGGCTTCTTTCAGGTGCTTGTCCATGGACTTGAGCGCGCGTTGCAGAACTGCCAAGTCACTTGCGCCCTTGGCATAAGAGTAGGTGTCTGGATAAAAGCGCCCTTCTGGGGTGACGCCAGGGCGTCCCAGCTGCGCCATCAAGGCCGCATCGTCCATGGCACGGCTGTCGGGCTTGAGGTTTTCGGCCTTGGCCAAGGCCTGGCGGACTTGCCGCCAGTTCCAACCCTCCACAATTGTCACCGTGCGCAGGCTTTCTTCGCCCCGCACCAGCATGCTCAGCAAGCGCTCGGGCGATGTGCCGGGGGCAATTTCGTAGCTTCCGGCACGCATTTGGCGCGACTGGCCCGAAAGGCGAAACCAAGCGTAAAGCAAGGTGGGGGATGTGTCCACACCGGCATCGGTCACGGCCTGAGCGATGGCTTTGGCCGATGTGCCCGGTTCAATGGCCAAATCCAGCGCATTTCGGCCGGTGTCCATCGGTTGGGTCACCCACCAGAAGGCGGTGCCCCCTATCAGCAAGGCGGCCAGCAGCAGGCTTGTCAGTAACTTCATCAAGCCTTTGAGCACAGCCATGTCCTTGTTCGAGTGTTGAAAACGTTGAGGGGATGATAATTCACGCCTTGCCCGACGACAGAGCCTCCACATGAACACCCCTGCAGAATTCAGCCCTCAAATCAACACACTTTTGAACGGTGTCAGCCCCCTGCCCCATTTGGGCGTGATCCAGGCACAAGGCGAGGATGCGGCCAACTTTTTGCACAACCAACTGAGCAACGATGTGTTGCTCTTGCCCGTGAGCCAGTCCCGCCTGGCTGCTTTTTGTTCGGCCAAGGGCCGCATGCAGGCCAGTTTTGTCGTCATCAAAACCGCGCCCGACACCGTTTTGCTGGTCATGAGCCTCGACTTGCTGGCCCAAACGCTCAAGCGCTTGTCCATGTTTGTGCTGCGCGCCAAGGTCAAAATGAGCGATGCCTCGGGGCAATGGCAGCTGCGCGGCTTGTTGGGGGACAGCGCCCGCGCCGTTTTGGCTGAGGCAGCTCCTTGGCAGGCCGTGACCGAGGACGGAGCACACACCGTGGCGTTTTATCCCGCCGTGTTGGGCGAGTTCAAAATTCCCCGCGCTTTGTGGATCGCCCCGATAGACCAAGCCCTGCCTGCAGGTGCCGATGTTTCAACCGAAGTTTGGGTCTGGTCCGAAGTCATGAGCGGTGTGACCCTGGTCACTCAGCCCCTGTTTGAAGCCTTCGTGCCGCAAATGCTCAATTACGAATCCGTTGGCGGCGTGAACTTCAAAAAAGGCTGCTACCCCGGCCAGGAAATCGTGGCCCGCAGCCAGTTTCGCGGCACGCTCAAGCGCCGCACGGCCTTGGTTCACAGCCATGTGGCATTGGCGGCTGGGCAAGACGTGTTCACCCCTACAGACCCCGAGCAGCCCTGCGCCACAGTGGTACTGAGCGCGGCCAGGATAGATGGTCAGGGTTTTGATGCGCTGGTCAGCGGCACACTGGAAAGCCAACATACCGGATGGCTTGTGGGCAGCGCTCAAGGCCAGGCGCTGAGGTTGCTGCCGTTGCCTTACGCCTTGCTCGAAGACATTTGACTTTGCGAACTCAGGAGCGAAACCCTTGAACGCGTGGAATATCCCCTCATGGATGGAAGCCGAGGTCAGAGCAAGGGATACGTCCTGCGTTTATTGCCATCGTGACTTCACCATTCCAGCCGTGACCCGTGGAGAAAAACCATCCTGGGAGCACATCATCAACGATGAAAACATCATCACCCGAACCAACATCGCACTGTGCTGCATGTCCTGCAATGCCAGCAAAGGCGCCAAAGATTTGAGGGTGTGGCTCGCGTCCAATTACTGCCAATCCAAGGGGATCGACCGAAGCACGGTGGCAGATATTGTGAAAGTCGCCCTGTCGGAAATCGAAAAAGCGGCGTGAGCCGCTATTTTCAAAGCTTGCGCACCATCTCGATGTGCGCAATCCCTGCATCTTCAAAAACACCCCCATGCGGCTCAAAGCCTGAGCGTTTGTAAAAGCCTTCGGCGCTGCATTGGGCATGCAGGATGACTTGGGTATCGCCCCTGTTTTTAGCAGCGTCCATCAGGGCGTGCAGCACGCGGCGGCCGAGATCACTGCCGCGCATCTGCTTTTTGACGGCCATGCGGCCAATGCGGGACACACCGGGTGAATGCTGAATCAAGCGGCCTGTGGCCAAACAAAAGCCCATGCGGTTCAGGGCGACGGCGTGCAAGGCCGTATCGTCTTCGTGGTCCAACTCCATCTCGACTGGTACTTTTTGCTCATCCACAAACACCTCGTGGCGCAGCGGGCTGGCGTGATTCTGAAAATCGTGCCACGAGCCCACATGCACCTGCACCATGTCTTCGCCGCGCTCAAAGCCCTCAAGCATGTCGCGCAAGGGGGCCGGGATGGGCTGGCTCTTTTTGGCCACCGGGTCGGCGTACACATAGACCAACTCGCTGGTGATCAGCAGTTCATCACCTCGGAAAATCGCCCCTGCAAAGGTCATGGACGAGTTGCCCACGCGGTCGCAGCGCATGCAGACCTCCAGAAAATCGTCCATTTCGGCGCTCGAGTGGTACTCAACACTGGCCTTTTTGACGAACAAGTCGCCGCCCAGCTGGTGCATGGTGTCGGCGTAGGGCATGGCCAGGTTGCGCCAGTAGTCGGTCACGGCGGTGTCGAAGTACATCAGGTAATGGCCATTGAAGACGATTTTCTGCATGTCCACTTCGACCCAGCGCACGCGCATGCGGTGAGAAAAACGGAAGTCTTGGCGTTTCATGGGTTCAACTTTCAAAAGCGTGTTTCAAGGCCCTGCCTGCATCGGCGTGCGCTTGCAGGGCGTCGGGAATGGCGCGGCCCATGGTGATGAAACCATGCACCACGCCTTTGTAGATTTCCAGGTTGACCGCCACACCCGCCATGCGCAGCGTGTCGGCGTACTGCACACCCTCGTCCACCAGCGGGTCACATTCGGCCAAACCCATCCATGCGGGGGCCAGACCTGCGTGATCGGGCGCGTTCATCGGCGCAAAGCGCCAATCATCCCGGTCGGCTTCGTCGATGTAGTTGGCAAAAAACCAGTCCACCGTGTCCTTGTCAAGCATGAAGCCTTCTGCAAACGTGTGGTGCGAAGCGGTGTCTTGATGGGCAACGCAGCCGGGATAAAACAGCAACTGCAGGCGCAAGGGCAATCCGGCGTCACGGGCCATCAGGGCGCACACCGCGGCCAAGGTGCCACCTGCGCTGTCACCGCCCACGGCCAAGCGCAGGGTGTCCAAGCCCATCGATTGGCCATGCTGCTGCAGCCAGTTCAGGGCGTCCCAGCTGTCATGCACGGCGGTTGGAAAGCGGTGTTCGGGAGCCAGTCGGTAATCGAGCGACACCACGGCGCAGTGCCCTTGGCGCGACAGTTGGCGGCACAACACGTCATGGGTCGTCAAGCTGCCGACTGAAAAACCACCGCCGTGGATGTAAAGCAGCACGGGCAAGCCGGCATCGCTGCGTGGCGCATAAAGACGGGCGGGCATGGCGTGCCCATCGGATGCGGGTATGGCGAAATCTTCCACTCGGTCGACCTGCGGGGCAGGCTGCAGGTCCAGCATCGGTCCGCCGATGTCGTAAAACTCGCGCGCCTGAGCTGGCGTCATGGCGGCCATGGGCGGGCGGCCTGCGCGTTGCACCCGATCAATCAGGCTGCGTGTGGCGGAGTTCAGCAAGGCGCGGGGGTTGACATGGTGGCTGCTCATGGGACGAAAACCGTGGTGTTGTTCAATACAGCGATGCCAGCAATGGGCGGGGACCGAGATAGACGCTGCGCCCTTGAACAAGGGTGACAGCCAACGCCTGCACAAAGACCCCAACCTGCATCAAAATGGACCTTGATCGTACAACGCCCTGCCCGCCCTTCCTGTCACTTGCGAACGGGCTCACCTGATTGGAGTTATTGCATGTCCTTCATCAACTACCTGACCCAGATTCAGATCGACTTTGGCGCCGTCAAGCTGCTGCAGTCAGAGTGTGAGCGCGTGGGCATCCGCAAACCCCTGATCGTGACCGATGCCGGGGTCAGGGCCGCCGGGGTGCTGCAAAAAGCACTCGACGCCATGCCCGATCTGCCCATCACGGTGTTTGACCAGACGCCCTCCAACCCGACCGAAGGGGCCGTTCGCGCTGCAGCGGCCCTGTACAAGCAGCATGGGTGCGATGGCCTGATCGCGGTCGGCGGCGGCTCGGCCATCGACTGCGCCAAAGGCGTGGCGATTGCCGTGAGCCACGATGGCCCGCTCAAAACCTACGCCACCATTGAAGGCGGCTCGCTCAAGATCACTGACCGCGTGGCCCCGCTCATTGCGGTGCCCACCACCAGCGGCACCGGCAGCGAAGTGGCGCGAGGCGCCATTTTGATTCTGGACGATGGTCGCAAAGTGGGCTTTCATTCCTGGTTCCTGGTGCCCAAAGCGGCCATTTGCGACCCTGAACTGACCCTCGGCTTGCCCCCCATCCTGACGGCTGCCACCGGGATGGACGCTGTCGCTCATTGCATGGAAACTTTCATGGCAGCGCCCTTCAACCCACCCGCTGACGGGATTGCGCTCGACGGTCTGACCCGTGGCTGGGCCAACATTGAACGCGCCACGGTCAATGGCCAAGACCGCGAGGCCCGTTTGAACATGATGAGCGCCAGCATGCAGGGGGCGATGGCTTTCCAGAAAGGTCTGGGCTGCGTTCATTCGCTCAGCCACAGCTTAGGCGGCGTTAACCCGCGCCTGCACCACGGCACCTTGAACGCCATGTTTTTGCCAGCCGTGGTGAAGTTCAACGCTGTTGCCGATTCCGTGAAAAAAGAAAACCGCTTGAACCGCATGGCCCAGGCCATGGGCCTGCAAAGCGGCTCGGACATCCCCGACGCCATCAAGGACATGAATGCCCGTCTGGGCCTGCCCACGGGGCTTGGCGCGATGGGTGTGAACGAAGGCCTGTTTGACGCGGTCATCACCGGCGCGCTGGCCGACCACTGCCACAAGACCAATCCCCGCATCGCTTCAGCCGACGAATACCGGGATCTGTTGCTGACGAGCTTATAAGACTCAACAAGACTCTTTTTGAAACGCTCAGCCGGCTGAGCGGTCTTCAGCCATCTGAACGTTTGAGCGCAGCACTTTTTTTCAAACGGGCTTTGGCCCTCTCACGTGCCTGAGCCTTGGCTAAATGTCCACGTAAAGCAGCGTCCCAGGCTGACCTTGCCCAGCGTACGGCCACGCTGGGTTCGTCAAAAATCGCATCCGGCGCAGCCAAATACGACAAAGCCACATCCCTGCCCTTCATGGCGTAAGTGAAGGGCGCAAGGCCCAGCGCCTCAAACTCTGGGCGGTTGACTTCATCGACTTTGAGGTACAGCCGCTGCTCCATCACGATGGCGAACATCAGGCCCTCGTGGTACAGACCATACCCGCCAAACATGCGGCGGGCTGATACCGAGGCCCAATCTTCCAGCAACTCCTGCACAAAGGGGATGAAGTCGCTCATGCAAAGTTTCAGGTCGCTTCGTGGCTGGGCATCTTGGCGCCCACATGCAACTCGCCCCGCGACTCGGCCAATTCCACCTGGCGCTGGCGCTCGGCCAGTTTTTCTTTTTGCTCAGGCGTGCGCTGGTCGTGGCAGTGGGCGCAGCTCACGCCCAACACGTAATGCGGGGACTGCTTGTCTTGCTCGCTTAGCGGCCAACGGCATGAGCGGCACAGTTCGTGGTGGCCCAAACCCAGCCCATGGCCAACACTCACACGCTCGTCGAAGACAAAGCAGTCACCCTCCCAGATGCTTTGTTCGGGCGGGATTTCTTCGAGGTATTTGAGGATGCCGCCTTCGAGGTGATACACCTCTTCAAAACCGCGCATTTTCATGAGGGCGGTGGACTTTTCGCAGCGGATGCCACCGGTGCAGAACATGGCCACTTTGGTCTTTTTGGCAACCTCGCCTTGCAGGTTTTCTTGCGCGTCCAGCCAGGCGGGCAGCTGAACAAAGTTCTTGAGGTTCGGATTGATCGCGCCTTTGAAGGTGCCAATGGCCACCTCGTAGTCGTTCCGCGTATCGATGATGACCACATCAGGGTCGGCCAACAAGGCGTTCCAGTCGGCAGGTTTGACGTATTGGCCAACGGTTTTGTTCGGGTCCAGCTCGGGCACGCGCAAGGTGACGATCTCCTTCTTGAGCTTGACTTTCATGCGGGTGAACGGCGGCTTGGGGCTCCAGGATTCTTTGTGCACCAGACTGGCCAGGCGCGGATCGGATCGCAGATGAGCCAGCACGGCGCGAATGCCAGCTTCAGGCCCGGCAATCGTGCCGTTGATGCCTTCGTGCGCCAGCAGCAGCGTGCCCTTCACATCGTTGGCCTCGCAACAGGCTTGCAAAGGCGCTTGCAGGGCGGTGAAGTCAGGCAGATCGACGAATTTGTAGAGGGCGGCGGTGAGGAAAATGGGTTCGGTCAACATGCCGCGATTATCCACTTTGTAAGAAGGGTCATGCCGCATAAGTGGTCAAAACCACATCAGCCGCCTCTTGGCGCAACGGGATCAGCGCTTGGTAGGCGGCAGACGCGTGCCAGCTTTGCGCATCGCCCAAAGAAGGGAAACGGATCACCACAATGTCAGGGTGCGGGTTAACGCCCGAAAACGATTGAACTTGTTCGCCCCGAAACACGAGCTCTCCGCCAAAAGGCAGCAAGGTGGCCAAGACCTGTGATCGGTATTGGGCCCATTTTTCGGGCTGTTTCACGGTCATCTGACCCACAACAAAGGCTTGAGACATGCGTGATCCTTACAAAGGCTGAACCATGGAAGAGCTGGGGTTTTGCAACCAGTGGCCGAACTCATCCGCCAACTGTTGACTTGCACGGGCCGCTGCATTCCACACCTTCACCCGCCCCGCCAAATCGCGGTCGTAGGTCATGAAATCCTTGCGGTCGGGCAGTTTGCCGTTCGGCAAGGTTTTGACCCATTCGGGGTTGGGGGCCAGGACGATGGTGCTGTCCAGAAAAGATGATGCGGCGTGCCGCCACTTGAGGGCTTTGTCGAGCCAGCCGGGCACCACACTTTTCTGAAAGTGCGGGTAGAGCACGATGGACCGATCCGGCCCCTTGGTTGGCGCGGTCCAGTTCAGGTGCAGGTGGTAATCGGTGATGCCGCCATCCCAATACGCACCACCCGGTGCGCCGGGGATGTCGTGCACGGCTTTCAGGGCGAACGGAATCGAGCAACTGGCTTGCAATGCAGGCATGAAATTGCCCTCAGTCAGACCCACAGCGCGGGTTCGAAAGTCTTGTGCATCAAACGGCAAAGGAGCACCCTGGCCTGAAAACACCACACGCTCCAGCCAGCCACCCAGGGCACGGCGGTGCACGGCGGTGCTCAAAAAAGCCCCGGCATAGCCCAGCGGCGTACCCAGCGAGTGTTCACGATGCAAGATATGCCGCCCGCGCGAAGTGACGATGTGCAGCTTGTAGCGCGGGTGGCTCAGCACTTCAGCGATGCGGCCGCCGTAAAACGCTTGCAGGCTGTGGCCAAATGCATCGCTCACCTGCTCAGCGCTCACACGCTTTTGACCCGGCAGCGGTTCGTAATGCTGGTGGATGTAGTCGTGCTCCAGCCGCTCAAACGCAGTCACCGAACCATTCAAACAAGCCGTGGCCATGCGCCAAGCACCAATCGACGCACCGACCAGGTCCACGGGTTGGCTGCTTTGGGCCAGCCACTCTCCAAAGATGAAGCGGTCTAAAGGCCCCAGGATCAGACCCTTGGGGCCACCCGCCGCACCCGGAATGACACCGATGTGCTCGGGCCGCAAGCCGTGTTCGCGGATGTGGGCCAGGGCCTTGGAGCCAGCGTGGATGTGGAGGGCTTGCATGGCTTTTACTTCTTGAGGCCTTGCAGTTTGGCAAAAGCACTGGCCATGGCCGAACCCGAACCAGCGGCTTGCGGCGAGGTGTAACCCCCACCACCGCCACGTTGTCGGTTGTCACGCCCTGCCCCTTCAAACTTGTTGTCGCGCGGGCCCCTTCCGTCTTGTCCTTGTCTGGCGGGCGCTGCGTCCAGCTTCATGGTCAGGCTGATGCGCTTGCGGGCCACATCGACTTCGAGCACTTTCACTTTGACGATGTCGCCGGTCTTGACCACTTCGCGGGCATCGGTCACGAACTTGTTGGCCAGCTGGCTCACATGCACCAAGCCGTCCTGGTGAACGCCCAAATCGACAAACGCGCCAAACTGGGCCACGTTGCTCACGGTGCCTTCGAGCGTCATGCCTTCTTTCAGGTCCTTGATGTCTTCCACGCCATCGGCCAGGCGGGCCACTTTGAAGTCAGGGCGCGGGTCGCGGCCGGGTTTTTCCAGCTCGCCCAGGATGTCCTTGATGGTGATTACTCCGAACTTTTCATTGGCAAACAGCTCGGGGCGTAGGGTTTTGAGCACATCACTGCGGCCCATGATCTCCTGAATCGGTTTGGCGGTCTTCACGATGATTTGCTCGACCACCGGGTAGGTTTCGGGGTGCACACCGGTCATGTCCAGCGGGTTGTCACCGCCGCGA
>JBIKSF010000044.1:0-16198 GCA_044348785.1 Limnohabitans sp. | reverse complement strand
CCGAAATCTCCGCAGCCGTGTTGGGCCTCGATGCGTCCGAGCAAGCCTTTTTGGACCGCACCCTGATCGATCTGGACGGCACCGACAACAAGTCACGCCTGGGTGCCAACGCCATGCTGGCCGTGTCCATGGCCGTGGCCCGCGCTGCGGCCGAAGAGTCTGGCCTGCCCCTGTACCGCTACTTTGGCGGCATGAATGCCAACCAAATGCCCGTGCCGATGATGAACGTCATCAACGGCGGCGCACACGCCAACAACAACCTGGACTTGCAAGAGTTCATGATCATCCCCGTGGGCGCGCCCAGCTTCCGCGAAGCCGTGCGTTGGGGCGCTGAAGTGTTCCACGCGCTCAAGAAAATCATCCACGACAAAGGCATGAGCATTGCCGTGGGCGACGAAGGCGGCTTTGCCCCCAACATCGACAGCCACGAAGCGGCGATCCAGATGGTGCTCGACGCGATTGCCGCAGCTGGTTACACCGCTGGCGAGCAGATTGCCATTGGGCTGGACTGCGCAGCCAGTGAGTTCTACAAGGACGGCCAATACGTGCTGGCCGGTGAAGGCGGCATCAGCCTGACTTCTGAGCAGTGGACCGACATGCTGGCCACTTGGTGTGACAAGTACCCCATCATCAGCATCGAAGACGGCATGGCCGAAGGCGACTGGGACGGCTGGAAAGTGCTGACCGACCGCTTGGCCAAGAACGTGCAAATCGTCGGTGACGACCTCTTTGTGACCAACACCAAGATCCTCAAAGAAGGCATCGACAAAGGCATCGCCAACTCGATCCTGATCAAGATCAACCAGATTGGCACCCTGACCGAGACCTTTGAAGCCATCGAAATGGCCAAGCGCGCCGGTTACACCGCCGTGATCTCACACCGCTCTGGCGAGACCGAAGACAGCACGATTGCCGATATCGCCGTGGGCCTCAACGCCGGTCAGATCAAGACCGGCTCCATGAGCCGCTCGGACCGCATGGCCAAGTACAACCAACTGCTGCGCATCGAGGAAGACTTGGGCGACGTGGCCGTGTACCCTGGCCGCTCGGCGTTTTACAACCTGCGTTAAAACCAAATGGTCAACCGCCTTGTTCCCATTGTGCTGATCGCCTTGTTGGCGATCATCCAGGCCCAGCTTTGGCTGGGCAAAGGCGGTGTGCCCAGTGTGGCCGAGCTGGAGCGTGAGCTCAAGCAACAAAAAGCGGCCAACGAAGAGGCCCGACTCCAGATCGAGCAACTCAATGCCGAGGTCAGTGACCTCAAGGAAGGCTTGAACATGGTCGAAGAGCGGGCTCGCCAAGAGCTGGGCATGGTCAAACCCAACGAAATCTTCGTGCAAATCGCCAAATGATGTCCCCCACCGAGATAGCCGGTTTTGTGCTGGCCTTGGTCATGGTGGTCTGCAGCATCAAGGAGCTGCACTGGAGCTGGCCGCTGGCCATTGCCAGCTCGGCCCTTTACTTCTTTGTGTTCAAGAACAGCCTGCTTTACGGCGAGGCCGGCTTGCAAGTCGTGTTTGCGGCTCTGGCGCTCTGGGGCTGGTGGCAATGGCTGCGCAAGGGCGAGGACGCGCAACCGGCCCTTGTGATCCAACGGTTGTCGTCCCGTGGTTGGTGGCTGGTGCTGATCATCAGTGCCTTGATGTGGCCCTCTCTGGCCTTGCTGCTGCAACATTTCACCGATACCGATGTGGCCTGGTGGGACGCATTGCCCACAGCCCTGAGCTTGGTCGGCCAAGCCCTTTTGGGTCGCAAATACATTGAAAACTGGCTGGTCTGGCTGGTGGTCAACGCCGTTAGCGTGGCACTTTTTGTGCACAAAGAACTCTGGCTGACTGCCCTGCTGTATGCGCTGTTCACCGCCATGAGCGTGTGGGGCTGGCGTGCTTGGCAGCGCAAACTGCAACTTCAAACCTCATGAGCCGAATGCGGCGCATTGCCATTTTGGGTGCAGAAAGCACCGGAAAATCCTGGCTGGCACAGGCCTTGTCCAGCACCCTGCGCGCACGTGGGCAAGACGTGTACACGGTCGATGAAGTCCTTCGAAGATGGTGCGCACGCGAAGGCCGCACTCCACTTCCTCACGAACAAATGGGCATCGCCACCGAACAAGCCCGCGCTGTGGAGCAAGCCCCGCCGGGCTGGGTGGTTGCGGACACGACACCCCTGATGACGGCGGTTTACAGCCACATGCTGTTTGACGACGACAGCCTCTACCCCATGGCTTTGGCGCACCAGGCCCTGTACGACTCCACCTTGGTCACGGGCCTGGACCTGCCTTGGGTGGCCGATGGCCTGCAGCGCGACGGCCCGCACGTGCGTGGCCCCGTGGACACGCTGGTGCGCCAGGCACTCGAGCGTGCAGGCATCGCCTACCGCGTGGTCTATGGTCAAGGCCACCAACGGCTGAACAATGTCCTGCTGGCTTTGGGGCTGCCTGGCGAAGACGACACCGCCCGCACGACCCGCGAAAACGCCCAGTTCGCCATCAACGAGGGGCGCACCGTGTGGCAATGCAACGAATGCAGCGACCCGGAGTGTGAACACAAACTGTTCACCGGGCTGCTGGCCAAGCGATCAGACTAAAAGCCCCTGTGGGAGGTCGCCCCTGCGGCCGAATGAGCGCCGTGGCAGCGCCATCATTCGCGAGCTGGGGCTCGCTCCCGCAATGAAAAAGTAACAGCCCTTTCAGTGCACCGAGCCGCCCGGCACATCGGCGGGCAAACCGGTGAACAATCCCGCCGCATCCACCGGATCAAAGCGGTATTGCGCGCCGCAAAAGTCGCAGCCCACTTCCACTTGGCCCTGCTCGGCGATGATGCCTTCCACCTCTTCGGTGCCCAGGCTGCGGATCATGTTGCCCACGCGCTCGCGGTTGCAGCGGCAGGCAAAGCGCGGGCCCGTCTCGCCGATGAAGGGTTCGAAACGTGCGAGGGGCTCTTCCCAATACAAACGGTGCAAGATGGTTTCGGCGTCCAGCCCCAACAGCTCTTCACGCTTGAGGCTCTTGGTCAAAATCGAAATGCGGCTGAAGTCTTCGCTTTGGCCCAGCACCGATTCACGCATCAAGGAGTCCGCCCTGCCTGCCAAATTCCCCTCGCCTTCGATGGGCAGACGCTGGATCAGCAAACCCGCTGCCACCTTGTCGTCGGCCGCCAGCACGAGCACGGTGTCCAGTTGCTCGGACTGCAGCATGTAGTGCTCCAGCACCTCGCTGATGTTTTCCAGCTTTTCGCCCCGGTCACCAAACAGCGGCACCACGCCTTGGTAAGGCTGCTGCCCAGGCAAACGGTCTTGCGGGTCCAAGGTGATGGCGCAGCGGCCTTCGTTGTTCACGTTGACCATCTGGCTGAGCGTCGCGTCGTCAGCCACTTCGCCCACTTGGGTGCAGGTGGCGCGCAGGCTCAGGTCGGGTTGCACCTCGACCACGCCCAATTTCACCGGGCCATCGCCAAAAATCTGCAGCACCAAAGCGCCATTGAACTTGATGTTGCCCTGCATCAGCACGCCTGCTGCGGCCATCTCGCCCAACAACTGGCGCACGGGCGCGGGGTAAGCACCGGTTTCGGAGTTGGCGGCGCGGCGCGCCAGAATGTCTTGCCAGGCATCGGTCAAGCGCACCAGCATGCCGCGCACCGGCAGGCCTTCGAAAATGAATTTATGGAGTTCGGACAAAGTGCAATCAACAGCCCCGTGGGGCCGATCCTCAAAAATTAAAAAGCGTTCGCGACAACCAACCAATCAGCTGATTTTTTTCAGGCCCGCCTTGAAGCGGCGGGCGTTCTCGACGTAATGTTTGGCGCTTTGGCGCAGGCCTTCGATCTGCTCGGGGCTCAATTCACGCACCACCTTGGCGGGCGTACCCATGATCATGGAGCCATCGGGGAATTCCTTGCCCTCGGTTACCAGCGAACCGGCACCCACCAGGCAGTTCTTGCCGATCTTCGCACCATTGAGCACCACCGCGCCAATACCGATCAGCGACTCGTCGCCAATCGTGCAGCCGTGCAACATGACCATGTGGCCCACCGTGACGTGCTTGCCGACCTTGATCGGTTTGCCGTGGTCGGCGTGCATCACGCTGCCGTCCTGGATGTTGCTGCCCTCGCCGATCTCAATCGTCTCGGTATCGCCCCGCACCGTCACGCCAAACCAGACGCTGGCGTCGGCCGCGATTTTGACCGCGCCCATGACCTGTGCGTTGTCGGCCACCCAGGCGCTGTCGGCCACGTTGGGGGTTTGATCATCCAGTTGGTAAATGGCCATGGCGGTCTCCTGTCGGTTGGGTTTTCTTGAAAACCTACAATTGTAGGGATGCCCACCACCGGCCGTGGGCGCAGTCACCGATCACCATGCACACCCTGCGCACCGCCGCCCTTCTCCCTTGGGCGCAAACCGACCCGAACCTGAAGGCCCAGGCCACTTTGGCCCTGGACCTGAACCTGCCCGTGGGCGCGCTCGACAGCCTGAGCGCCCCCACTGCAGGCCCCGGCCGCGCCGCCCGCCCTCTGTTGGTGCCGCACACCCAGCTCAAAGCCAAATCCATGACCACGCACGAGGGGCGGGCCATGCTGGTGCACTCGATTGCCCACATCGAACTCAACGCCATCGACTTGGCACTCGACGTGGTCTGGCGCTTTGCGGGCATGCCCGAAGCCTTCTACACCGACTGGGTGCGCATCGCCCAGGAAGAAGCCAAACACTTCAGCTTGCTGCGCCAGCACTTGCTGGACTTGGGTTTTGACTACGGCGACTTTCCGGCCCACAACACCCTGTGGGACATGGCCGAACGCACCCAAGGCGACATCCTGGCCCGCATCGGCATCGTGCCGCGCACCATGGAAGCGCGCGGTCTGGACGCTTCACCGGGCGTGAAAAACAAGCTGGTCAGCGTGGGCGACCACCGGGCGGGCGAGATCCTGGACATCATCCTGGAAGAAGAAATTGGCCATGTGGCCGCTGGCAACCGCTGGTACCGCCACCTGTGCGCCGAGCGCGACCTCGACCCGGTCAGCACCTATGCCGATTTGATCGCGCAATACGATGCCCCCAAACTGCGCCCGCCGTTCAACATGGCTGCACGGCGGCTGGCGGGGTTTGAAGAAGCGGAATTGGCGGCGCTGAACTAACCCCGAGGGTGATGCTGCGCATGCAGTGTCTTGAGCCGCTCACGCGCCACGTGCGTGTAAATCGTGGTGGTCGAGATGTCGGCATGGCCCAGCAGCATTTGCACCGCCCTCAAATCGGCGCCGTGGTTGAGCAAATGGGTGGCAAAGGCGTGGCGCAGGGTGTGCGGCGACATCGGTGCAGTGATGCCTGCTTCAATGGCATAACGCTTGACCAAGTTCCAGAACATGACGCGTGACATGCCGGTACCGGGCTTGGGGCCACTGGTGGTGATAAACAGGTCTTCGGTCTGGCGTTGGCCCAGCATGGCCGGTCTGGCTTGCCCCATGAAGCGCTGCAACCACTCGCGCGCTTCTTCGCCAAAAGGCACCAGCCGCTCTTTGCTGCCTTTGCCCATGATGCGCAGCACGCCTTCATTGAGAGACACATGCAAGGTTTTGAGTGTGACCAACTCGCTCACCCGCAAGCCACTGGCGTACATCAGCTCCAACATGGCGCGGTCGCGCAGACCCAAATGGGTGGCCACATCCGGCGCACGCAACAAAGCGTCCACCTGTGCCTCGCCCAGGGTTTTGGGCACACGCAGCGCCTGTTTGGCGGCCAACATGCGCAAGGTGGGATCAGTCTGGGTCAGGCGTTCGCGCAGCGCCCATCGGAAAAAACGCTTGAACACCGTGAGCCTGCGGTTGGCCGATGTGGCCTTGGTCTGCCCATGGCGCTCGGCGAAATACGCCTGCAGGTGGTGTTCTTGGGTCGCCTCCAGCGCCAGCCTGTGGGTTAAAAACAGCCAGGTGGCGTAAAGCGACAAATCCAGACGGTAGGCCGCCAAGGTGTTGGCAGCCAGTCCGTCCTCCAGCCAGAGGGCCTCGGCAAATCGGTCGATGGCGCTCTGGCTGGCCTCGTGCATGGACTGAAATCAGTCCAGCTTGAGTTTTTGCTGGTCCACAACTTTCTTGTACACCTCGAACTCGGCCTTGATCTGGGCCGTGAACTCTTCAGGCGTGTTGGCCACAACCAATGAGCCGGTGTCGTTGATGCGCTTGGTCACGCCCGGCTCTTGCAGGGCTTTTTTCACACCCGCGCTGATCTTGTCCACCACCTCTTTGGGCAAGTTTTTCGGGCCCAGGATGCCGTAGTAAGCCATGCGGTTGACCGGCTCCAGACCAATTTCCTTGAAGGTTGGCACGTTGGGCAACTGAGGCAAGCGCTGAGGTGCGGCGATCACGATCGGCACCAATTTACCGGTTTGGATAAAAGGCAAGGCCGAGGGCAGGTTGTCAAAAATTATCGGCACCTGACCGGCCACGGTGTCGTTCAGGGCAGGGCCTGCACCACGGTAAGGGATGTGGGTGATGAACACGCCGGTCAAGCTCTTCCACAGCTCGGTCTGCAGGTGGCCGATGCCGCCCGTGCCCGAGGACGCGTAAGAGTACTTGCCTGGGTTCTTTTTGATTTCAGCCAAAAAGCCTTTGTAATCCTTGGCTGGGAAGCTGGGGTGCACCGCGATCACGTTGGGCGTGGCCGCAATGTTGATGATGGGTGTGAAGTCGGTCAGGACGTTGTACGGAATTTTGGGGTTGATGGCCGGGTTGGCGGCGGTGGTGGACACCGTGGCCATGCCCAGGTTGTAGCCATCGGGCGCGGTGCGCGCAGTTTCGGTTGCCCCCACCACACCGCCGCCACCGGCTTTGTTCTCCACAATCACGTTTTGGCCCAAGGCTTTGCCCAAGGGCTCTGAAATCACACGGGCCACAATGTCGGTGGTGCCGCCGGGTGCAAAAGGCACTTGCAATTTGATGGGTTTGTTGGGGTAAGCCTGCGCCCAAACCGAACCACTGGCCAAAACGGTGGCAGCCAAACCAGCTGCCGAAACCAAACTGCGACGCTTCATCGAAAACTCCTTGAAAGATGGCACATGATAGGCAAAAACGGGCCCCTGTCGTGAGGGGGAAAACCCATAAAACCGTCAAAAAAGCATGAACCCCAGGTGACAAGACCCCGCTTGGACCACCTGAAAGGTCAGCTATCCTAGTCAAGTGAACTTTGCCCAACTCCTCTTCCCCGATTTTTCCCTGATTTTGTGCGGCTATCTGATCTGCCGCTTCACCGCCTTGAACCGCCCCGTGTGGCAACAGGTGGAAAGTCTGGTCTATTTTTTCCTTTTCCCAGTTTTGTTGTTTCACTCCATCGTGAAAAGCCCACTGGACCTGAATGCCGCCTCCGGCCTGATCGGCGCAGGCTTGAGCTTGGGCGTGTGTGCCATCGCTTTGTCATACAGCCTGCCCTATTGGCCCATTTTGGGCAAACGGCTGGACCGACGCGATCACGCGGCCAGCGCCCAGGTGGCGTTTCGCTTCAACTCCTTCATCGCCTTGGCGCTGGCCGAGCGCTTGGCAGGCCCAGAGGGCCTGCTCATGATTTCGGTGTTGATCGGGGTGTGTGTCCCGGCATTCAACATTGCTGCCGTTTGGCCCATGGCACGGCAGGCCAACACCGGCTTTTTGCGCGAACTGGTGCGCAATCCTCTCATCATCGCCACCGCCTCAGGCCTGGCTGCCAACCTGTTGGGGTTACGCATCCCCGAATGGCTGGACCCCAGTGTCAGCCGCATCGGTGCAGCGTCTTTGGCCCTGGGCTTGATGGCGGCGGGTGCAGGTATGCAGCTGGGCACCTTGCGCCAGGGCAAACTGCTGGGCATGGGCTTGCTGATGATCCGGCACTTGGTGCTGCCTTTGATCGCCGTGGGCATGGCCCGCCTGTTTCAGCTCGACGCCCTTCAAACCACCGTACTGCTCGCATTTTCGGCTTTGCCCACGGCATCGACTTGTTATGTGCTGGCTGCCCGAATGGGCTACAACGGCCCCTATGTGGCGGGGCTGGTGACGCTGTCGACCTTGTCCGGCATGTGGAGTTTGCCGTTTGCGCTGGGGGTTCTGCGCTGACGCAGAACTTCACGACGCGTCACCACCGACACCCGCAACTGTCACCTCGGACACACGCTACTGTCACCCCCGACTTGATCGGGGGTATATGCCTTTCCCTGTCATGGATACCCGCGTTCGCGGGTATGACAAATAACGTCAAACCAAACTGATCGCGTCACCACCGACACCCGCAACTGTCACCCCGGACACACGCTACTGTCACCCCCGACTTGATCGGGGGTCTATGCCTTCGCCTGTCATGGATACCCGCGTTCGCGGGTATGACAAATAACGTCAAACCAAACCGATCACCCGCGGGCAAGCGACCAGGCCACCTGTTCCTGCACCACCGGGTCGGGGTGCGTAGCATGGACTGCAAGGGCCTGTTGCAAGCCGAGCTGTTCACCCGCCGACAAGCTCCCTGACGCCAGCGCATTGCCAGCCGCCAAAGCCAAATTGCGCAACCAGCGGGCGTGTCCGATGCGGCGGATGGCGCTGCCTTCTGTTCGGCGCAAAAACTCGGATTCGCTCCAAGCCATCAGTTCGACGATGCTGCCCGCGCCCAAGCCTTCGCGGGCCTGCCAATCGGGCAAAGGGCTGACTTGCGCGAACTTGTTCCAAGGGCAGGCCAGCTGACAGTCGTCGCAGCCATAAATCCTGTTGCCGATCAGCGGGCGCAAGGCTTCGTCAATCGGCCCGGCATGCTCGATCGTCAGATAGGAAATGCAGCGCCGCGCGTCCAGCTTGTAGGGCCCGACGATGGCCTGGGTGGGGCACAGGTCCATGCACGCCGTGCACTGGCCGCAATGCGCCGATGTGGCGGGCGTCTCGGGCAGGGCCAAGTCCACAAACAATTCGCCCAGAAAAAACATCGACCCGGCCTCGCGGCTCAGGACCAGCGTGTGTTTGCCACGCCAGCCCAGGCCGCTGCGGGTAGCGAGTTCAGCCTCCATGACCGGGGCCGAATCGGTGAACACGCGATGGCCAAAGGGGCCAATCACCTCGGCGATGCGGTCCTGCAGTTTTTGCAGGCGCGAGCGCAAAACCTTGTGGTAATCGCGCCCCCGGGCATACAGCGAAACGACTGCCTCGCCCGGCTGCAGGCTCCGGGCGGTTTCACGCGCCAGCCAGTCGTGGGGGGTATCCGCAGGCAGGTAGTCCATGCGGGCAGTGATCACGCTCACCGTACCCGGCACCAGCTCGTCTGGGCGGGCGCGCTTCAGGCCATGGCTCTCCATATAGCCCATGCTGCCGTGAAAGCCCGCGTCCAACCAAGCTTGTAATCCGGGCTCTGCCGAGGACAAATCGATACCCGTCACGCCAATTTGGGACAATCCCAGCTCACGCGCCCAGATCTGAATCTGGGGCCACAGTTCAAGAAGGTTGATTTGAGTACGTTGAGCAGTCACCCGCCGATTGTAAAAAGCCCCACCGCCCCAGCCCATTGGGAGGGCATGTGGCCGAACGAGGCCGCCACGCAGACCTTTGCCACACAGCTGGCACAAGGCCTTGGCCAATGGCCTGGTGGACGCGATGCACGCATCGAACTGCGCGGCAACCTGGGCGCAGGCAAGACCACCCTGGTGCGCCACCTGCTGCGTGCCGCCGGGGTGACGGGCCGTATCAAAAGCCCGACTTACGCGGTGGTGGAACCCCATCAGGCGGGCTCGGGTGACAGCGCCTGGCCCATCTGGCATTTTGACTTTTACCGTTTCAACGACCCGCAGGAATGGGAAGACGCGGGCTTTCGCGACATCTTTGCCGGGCCGGGCCTCAAACTCATGGAGTGGCCTGACAAGGTGGCCGGACAACTGCCCCCACCCGATTGGGTGATTGCGCTGGAAGCCATCGACGAAGACCAGCGCCAAGTGCACATCAGCGCAGGCACTGCGCTAGGCCAGCAATGGCTGGCATTGTGGCGTTCAGCCTGGACCGAAGGTGCGGGCCATGCAGCCTGACCGCCGCCGCCTGCTCAAGGCAGGCTTTTTGGTTCTGAGCCTGGGCGCGGCGCAGCTGGCTCGTGGGGCCAACATGCTGGCCGTGCGCATTTGGCCCGCGCCGGATTACAGCCGGGTCACGCTCGAATCGGACGCGCCCCTCAAAACCACGCAAACCTTCATCGCTTCGCCACCACGCCTGGCGGTGGACATCGAAGGCATGCAACTGAACGCCGCCTTGCGTGAATTGGTGGGCAAACTCCAAGCTTCAGACCCCAACATCGCCGGCATCCGGGTTGGCCAGTTCAATGCAAACACCGTGCGCCTGGTGATTGACCTCAAACGCCCCATCGCCCCGCAAGTGTTCACCCTTCAGCCGGTGGCCGCCTATGCCCACCGCCTGGTACTGGACCTGTACCCCAGCGAAGCCATCGACCCTCTGGAGCAACTGATTCAGGAGCGCGTAGCGGCCAAAGCGCCAGCCCCGCCCAGTGGGCTGCCCAGCACGAGCGCTGCGGTCAACGACCCTCTGGGCGAGCTCATTGCTCGGCAAACCCTGCCCGGTGCCACGCCCGCACCGTCGACCCGGCGGCAAGACGTCCTTCCGCCACCTGTGGTGTCCATGGACCGACCCGATCACCCACCAAGGCCGCAGGCTACGCCTGGCCAAACCGACCGACTGATCGTCATTGCGCTGGACCCGGGCCACGGCGGTGAAGACCCCGGCGCGATTGGCCCCGGCGGCACCCGAGAAAAAGACGTGGTGCTCAAGATCGCCAAGATGCTGCGTGACCGCATCAACGCCAGCAGTGTGGGCGGCAGCCCCATGCGGGCGTTTTTGACGCGCGATGCCGACTTCTTTGTGCCCTTGCATGTGCGGGTGCAAAAGGCCAGACGCGTGCAAGCCGACCTGTTTGTCAGCATCCACGCCGACGCGTTTTACTCCCCCAGGCCCCAAGGTGCGAGCGTCTTCGCACTCAGCGAAGGCGGTGCCTCCAGCAAGGATGCCCAGTGGATTGCACAAAAAGAAAACAAGGCCGACCTGATCGGCGGCATCAACCTTGGCAGCCAAGATGCGCAAGTGCGACGGGCCCTGCTCGACATGAGCACCGCCGCTCAAATCAAGGACAGCCTGCAACTGGGCAACAGCTTGCTGCGCGAGATCGGCAGCGTTGGCAAGCTGCACAAGCCCCGCGTTGAGAGGGCTGGTTTTGCGGTCCTCAAAGCCCCCGACATTCCCAGCGTGCTGGTGGAAACGGCCTTCATCAGCAACCCGGATGAAGAAGAAAAACTTCGCAGCGACGCCTACCAGCAGCAACTGACCGACGCCCTGATGCGCGGCATCGTGGCCTATTTTTCACGCAACCCGCCGCTGGCCAGAAGTCGCGGGCCTGCTTAATTGGACGCGCCTTGGGCTGAGACCCACTTCTCGCTGCGCTCCCACAGCAGGCGGGCCAAAGCGCTGTCTTGGCCCAGAGGTGCGGGGGTGGCCACCCGGAATTTAGAGAAATACAAACCCGATTCACTGACTGGCGCGCGCAAAGCGCAGTGCAAAGTGGTTTGCGCGCCCTCTTCGGCCGTGAGCAAACCGCGCCAACGCAGCAGCGGCCGAGCCCAATCGGGCAAGGCCCGCCAAATTTCGGTGTCCACCACGCCTGGGTGCAGCGAATAGCACGACAGCCCCGTGCCCTGAGTTCGGCGAGCCAACTCGGCGCTGAACAACAGGTTGGCCAGTTTGGAGACCGCGTACTCTTCAATCCCGGTCCAGCTGCGGGTGGGTTTTTGCAAGGCGTCCCACACGATGCCCGAGGTGCGCTTGTGCGCGCGGCTCGACACCGTGACCACGCGGGACGGTCCAGAAGCGATCAATTCGGGCAAGAGCAGCTGTGTGAGCAAAAAATGCCCCAAATGGTTGATGCCAAAAGCCATCTCAAAACCATCCACCGTCAAGCCGCGCAAGCCCGCCACACCCGCATTGTTGATGAGCAAATTCAAGGGCAAGTTCATGCTTTTGAACTGCTCTGCGCAAGCGCGCACGGAAGACAAACTGGCCAAGTCCAGCGGCAAAAACAAAGCCTCAGGGCCCAGCGCCAGCGACCGGATATGGTCCATCACCGGCTGCGTGCGCGAGAGCGAACGCCCGGCAATGACCACTTGGTAACCCGCTTTGGCCAACTCGATCGCCGTCACACGGCCAATCCCCACATTGCCTCCGGTAATGAGGGCGACCGGGGCGATAGCGCCCCCTGTGGTCACAGAACCAGGGGTGTTTTCAATCGGATGTTCAGACATGTATGGCACCTTATCAAATGGGCGATGCTAGGAGATGATAGAGAGCGTAAATCAAAAACAAGGCATTGCAGCAGGAGTCGCCTGCGAGGCACCGCCCGATTGACCCGCTGGGCACTTGCCTCTAGTCTGAGCATTGACATGGCCCAAAGATGGCCATGCTTTTTATCAGGAGACATACATGCGCTGGGTTCACATCTTCAAAGCGGCCGCCTTGGTTTTGGCCGCCACCTCACTCCAACCCGTCTTGGCCCAGAACTGGCCCACCAAACCCATCCGCTGGATCGTGCCCTATACCCCTGGCGGCATCACCGACAACGCCACCCGAATGGTGGTCCAAAAGATCCAGGAACAAACGGGCTGGTCCATCGTCGTGGACAACAAGCCGGGCGCCAACTCGATTTTGGGTGCCGACCTGGCCGCCAAAGCCCCAGCAGACGGGCACACCTTTGTGACGGTGATCGGCGCCCATGCCGCCAACGCCACACTGTACGCAGGGCGTTTGCCTTACGACCCGGTCAAGAGTTTTGCACCGGTGTCGCTGGTCGGCATTGCGCCACTGGTGATGACGGTGAACAACAACTTACCCGTCAAAAACGTCAAGGAACTGATCGATTACGCCAAGGCCAACCCCGGCAAGCTCTCTTTTGGGTCGTCGGGCGTGGGGGCAGCGGCCCACCTGACCCAAGAGTTGTTCAAGCAAGTGGCGGGCATTGACATGGTTCATGTGCCCTACAAAGGCACGGCTCCAGCACTGGCCGACCTGATGGGCGGCAACATTCAGATCCTGACCGACACGGCCAGCGCCTTGATGCCCCATGTGCGTGGCGGCAAGGTCAAGGGCATGACCGTGTTTTCGTCTCAGCGCGTGCCGGGTGCCGCAGAAGTGCCCACCATCACCGAATCGGGTGGCCCGGCCATTGAAGGCTCCACTTGGGTGTTGTTCTTGACACAATCGGCCGTCCCCAAGGACATCGTGCGCCGCATGTCAGCTGAGACCACCAAGGCGCTGAACTCACCCGACATCAAGGCCAAATTCGAGGCGCTGGGCATCATCACCGGCAATACATCGCCTGAATTTGCGGCGAAATTCCTGGACGAAGAAATCGTCAAATGGTCTAAGGTCATCTCGGCCGCGGGCGTCAAAGCCGAATAAGCTGAAACGGTTGCGGTCGGCCAACAAGGCAGGGGTTAACCTGCCTTGCTTGCCCGCCAAGCCCCGAACATGGCAATCAGGCCCGGCACGATGATCAAGGCCCAAATGATCTTGGACAGGTGTGTTTGCACAAAAGGCAAATTGCCAAACAGGTAACCCGCCAGGGTAAGCCCCACGACCCAAATGAAGCCACCCACCACATTGAACAGAGTGAACTTGCTGCGGGTCATCTCGGCCACGCCGGCCACAAAGGGCACAAAGGTGCGGATGAACGGCATAAAACGCGCCAGGATGATGGTGATGCCGCCGTATTTTTCGTAAAACGCGTGGGCTTGGTCAAAGCCCTTGCGGCTGAAAAACCGCGAATCTTCCCACTGGAACACCCGAGGACCGAAATAGCGGCCGATCGTGTAATTGGTCTGATCGCCCAAAATAGCGGCCACCAACAACAAGCCCATCACCAGCGGCAAGCTCATCAAACCCGCGCCGCACATGGCTCCGACAATGAACAACAGCGAGTCGCCGGGCAAAAACGGCATGACCACGACGCCGGTTTCCACAAAAATGATGAGGAACAACAGGGCATAGACCCAGACCCCATATTGAGCGACAAAGGCCTCCAGGTAGCGGTCGACGTGGAGGATGAAATCAACGAGTTGCAAAAGAATGTCCATGGGGCTGATTATCCCTGCCCAAGCCCTAAAATCAGGCGGTGACCTCCCAACAGCCCCCGGCTTACGCGCGCCGCCCCATCCGCGAACTCCCCGATGAACTGATCAGCCAGATCGCCGCAGGCGAGGTGGTCGAGCGCCCTGCCTCGGTCGTGCGCGAATTGGTGGACAACGCCATGGACGCGGGTGCACGCAGCATCACGCTGCGCCTCATGGGCGGTGGCACCCGGTTGATTTCGGTGGAAGACGATGGCGGCGGCATCGCCCCCGACGAGCTGGCCACCGCCTTGAAGCGCCACGCCACCAGCAAGATCGGCAACCTCGATGACCTTGAATCGGTCATGACCATGGGCTTTCGGGGCGAAGCCTTGGCCGCCATCAACTCGGTGTCCGAGCTCACCCTGCTCTCGCGCATGGACGGCCAGCCCACCGCGTTCGCGCTCGATGGCCAAACCGGCGAAATCCGCCCTGCCGCCCGCGCCGTGGGCACCACGGTGGAAGTGAAAGAGCTGTTTTTCTCGACCCCCGCCCGCCGCAAATTTTTGAAAAGCGACAGCACCGAGCTGGCCCATTGCATCGAAGCCGTGCGCCGCCACGCCCTGGCCCGCCCCGATGTGGGCTTTGCCATCTGGCACGAAGGCAAGCTGGTGGAGCAGTGGCGCGTACACCCCGGCGCTGCGGGCCTTGAGCAGCGCCTGGCCGATGTGTTGGGCGAAGAGTTTGTGGCGCAATCTATTGCCGTCGAATACAACGCCGGGCCGCTCAAAGTGATCGGCCGCGCCGGTCTGCCAGACGCTGCGCGCTCGCGCCCCGACCACCAATTTGCTTATGTGAATGGCCGTTTTGTGCGCGACAAAGTGGTCATGCACGGCGCGCGCAGCGCCTACGAAGACGTGCTGCACGGCCACAAACAACCGGCCTATGCGCTGTTCATGCAGATCGACCCCACGCTGGTCGATGTGAACGTGCACCCCACCAAAATCGAGGTGCGCTTTCGGGACAGCCGGGCCGTGCACCAGGCCGTGCGGCACGCGCTGGAAAACGCTTTGGCGGCGCCCCGATCGCAAAATCTGAGCGATGCACCCGCCGACGCGCTCAGCGACTTCGACTTGAAGGCAGCCGCGCCCAAGGCCCTGCCGGAGTCGGCCAGCTGGCAGCAAGGCGGCATGGCGTTTGAGCGCCCGGGCCCGTCGACTTTTTCAGCCCCGGCCTACAAACCCGCTGATTTTTTGCGGCCGCGCGTGGATGGCGAGCAGGCCATGGCCGATCTGAAGGCGCTGTGGCAACCCACACCGCACGCCGCAGAGGCAGCAGGAATGTGGGAGGCCGACCCTGCGGCCGAAGGCAATTTGCGAGCAGGGGCAAGCGCCCATACGGAAACGGGCTCGCCAGCATCCCCACTTCCCGAAGGCGACTGGCCGCTGGGCCGCGCTGTGGCGCAGCTGCACGGCGTCTACATCCTGGCCCAAAACAAACAGGGCCTGGTGGTGGTCGACATGCACGCTGCGCACGAGCGCATCGTCTACGAGCGCCTCAAAAACCAGCTCAACGCCGCCGATGGCGAAGGCCCGCGCATTGCCAGCCAGCCCCTGCTGATCCCCGCCACCTTTGCCGCCACGCCGACCGAAGTGGCCACGGTCGAGGCCTGCGCCGAAGCGCTGGAGCAACTCGGTTTGGAAATCTCGCCCCTGTCGGCCAAAACTTTGGCCGTGCGCGCCGTGCCCACCAGCCTGGCCCAAGGCGACGCGGTGGAATTGGCTCGCAGCGTGCTGGCCGAGCTGGCCCAGCACGACGCCAGCACGGTGGTGCAACGCGCCCAAAACGAGATTTTGGCCACCATGGCCTGCCACGGCGCGGTGCGCGCCAACCGCCGCCTGACGCTGGACGAAATGAACGCCTTGCTGCGCCAGATGGAAGAGACTGAACGCTCCGACCAGTGCAACCACGGGCGCCCCACTTGGCGGCAAATGTCCATGCGCGATCTGGATGCTTTGTTCTTGAGAGGCCGGTGATGACGGGGATGCCCCAAAAACTGATCGTCCTCATTCTTGCGCTGCTGCTCGGACTGCAGCCGGTCACCACCGACCTGTATCT
>JBIKSF010000136.1:0-4558 GCA_044348785.1 Limnohabitans sp. | reverse complement strand
GCGCAGGCACGCCGATGTTGGACCCGGTGCTGGGCACCGAACTGGCCCGCGTATCGAGCGCGGGCATCGACTTGCCCGAGGGCTTTGCCTTTGCCCGCGAACAAGGCGGCACGGCCCTGCGCGCCCTGAGCTATGGCCAGCGCGCCGCCCTCCTGACGAAAATCACCGAAGTGCTGCAAGCCCACCGCGACGCTTACTACGAGATCGCCACCGCCAACAGCGGCACTGTGGTCAAAGACTCGGGCGTCGACATCGACGGCGCCATCTTCACGCTGGGCTACTACGCCAAGCAGGGCGCGGCGCTGGGCGATGCTACGCTGCTGCTCGACGGCCAGCGCATCCGCATGGCCAAGGACCCAGCTTTCCAGACCCAGCACATCCAAGTGCCGACTCGCGGCGTGGCGCTGTTCATCAACGCTTTTAACTTCCCCAGCTGGGGCTTGTGGGAAAAAGCCGCCCCGGCCCTGCTGTCGGGTGTGCCGGTCATCATCAAACCCGCCACGGCCACCGCCTGGTTGACACAGCGCATGGTCAAAGACGTGGTCGATGCGGGCGTGCTGCCCGTGGGCGCTTTGTCGGTGATTTGCGGCTCGTCCGCAGGCCTGATGGACCAGCTGCAGGCCTTTGACGTGGTGAGCTTCACCGGCTCGGCCGAGACCGGCAAGATCATTCGCAGCCACCGCGCCGTGACCGAGCTGTCGGTGCGTTGCAACATCGAGGCCGACAGCCTGAACTCGGCCCTGCTCTCGCCAGCCGCCACAGCCGACAGCGAAGCCTTCAAGCTGCTGGTGGCCGAAGTGGCCCGCGAGATGACGGTCAAATCGGGCCAAAAGTGCACGGCGATTCGCCGCGTCTTCCTGCCCCGCGCCCTTTACAAAGCCGCCGCACTGGCCATCGGGGCCAAGTTGTCCAAAACCACCGTGGGTAACCCGCGCAACGAGACCGTGCGCATGGGCGCGCTGGTGAGCCAAGAACAAAAGGCCAGCGTACTGGCGGGCTTGGCCCAGCTCAAAACCGAAGCCACCGTCTTGTTTGACGGCAGCGCTGCGGGTCTGATCGATGCCGACGCGGCCAGCGCCTGCGTCGCCCCGGTGCTGCTCGGCAACGAATCGCCCATGACGGCCAAGGTACTGCACGCAGTTGAAGTATTCGGCCCCGTATCCACCCTGATGCCTTACGACACCATTGAAGAGGCCTACGCCATGATCCGCCGTGGCGAAGGCTCGCTGGTGTGCTCGGTCTACAGCGAAGACCCGGTCTTCACCGCACAAGCCTCGGTCGAGCTGGCCAGCAGCCACGGCCGGGTGCACGCGATTTCGCCCGACGTGGCAGCCCTGCACAGCGGCCACGGCAACGTGATGCCCATGAGCCTGCACGGCGGCCCCGGGCGGGCTGGTGGTGGCGAAGAGCTGGGGGGTCTCAGGGCACTCAACTTTTACCACCGTCGCACAGCGGTGCAGGGCAGCTCGCTCGCGCTGGATAAGCTGGCGGCAAAAGGCGCAGCCTTGCCCCTGTGACCCTTTAGGAGGTCGCCCCTGCGGCCTAATGCTGTTGGAACCCACATTCGGTCGCTGGGGCGACCTCCCACAAAAACCTGACACGCAAAATTACATCTGCACCGACTGGACACTCCGAGGAGACAAAAAATGACACGCACTGTGACCGCCCCCAGCACCGACTTCAACTTTGCCCAACACCTGATCGCCACCAACACTGGCCGTGCGGCCAAAACCGCCTTGATCGACGATGTGGGCACCTTGACCTATGGCGAGTTGACCGAGCAAATCCGCCGCTTTGCCGGCGGTCTGCAGGCCATGGGCCTCAAGCGCGAAGAGCGCGTGCTGCTGCTCATGCAAGACAGCAGCGACTGGGTGGTGGCCTTTTTGGGATCGCTCTATGCGGGCGTGGTGCCAGTGGCCGTGAACACCTTGCTCACAGCCGAAGACTATGCCTTCATGCTGAGCAACAGCCGGGCTCAAGCGGCATTGGTGTCGGGAGCCTTGCTGCCCACGCTGCAAGCGGCCATGGATCTGGTCAAAACCGAAGTGCGCCATGTGGTCGTGTCCCGCCCGACCGCTGCTCTCGCGCAGGGCCAATTCAACATGGCTGACTTTGTGGCGCAAAACACCCCGGTGTTGCCCGCGCAAACGCTGGCCGACGAACCGGCTTTTTGGCTGTATTCGTCGGGCTCCACCGGTAAACCCAAGGGCACCGTGCACAGCCAGGGCAACTTGTATTGGACAGCCGAGCTGTATGGCCAGGGTGTGCTGAACCTGCAAGAGAGTGACACCGTTTTTTCGGCGGCCAAGCTCTTCTTTGCCTATGGTCTGGGCAATGCCCTCACCTTCCCATTGAGCGTGGGCGCCAGTGTGGTGTTGATGGCCGAGCGCCCCACCCCACAAGCCACCTTCAAACGCCTGGTCGACCACCAACCCACCGTGTTTTACGGCGCGCCCACCGGCTACGGCGGCATGCTGGCCAACCCCGAGCTGCCCGCCAAGAGCCAAGTGGCCCTGCGCCTGTGCTCGTCGGCCGGTGAGGCCTTGCCGCGCGACATCGCCGAGCGCTGGAGTGCCCACTTTGGCTGCGACATCATCGACGGCATTGGCTCCACCGAAATGCTGCACGTCTTCTTGTCCAACCGCCCCGGCGACGTGCGCTATGGCACCACCGGCAAAGCCGTGCCCGGCTACGAAGTGCAGTTGCGCCATGAAGACGGCAGCGTGGTCACCGGACACGACGAGATTGGCGACCTCTACATTCAGGGGCCCAGCAGCGCGCTGATGTACTGGAACAACCGCGAGAAAACCCGCGACACCTTTCAGGGCGTGTGGACCAAAAGCGGCGACAAGTACACGCGTGACGCCGACGGCTACTACACCTACGCTGGCCGCAACGACGACATGCTCAAGGTCAGTGGCATCTACGTCTCGCCTTTTGAGGTGGAGTCCACCCTGGTGCAACACCCTGCCATTTTGGAAGCGGCCGTGATCGGCAAGGAAGACACCGACGGCCTGACCAAGACCAAGGCCTTCATCGTGCTCAAAGCCGGTCAGAGCCTCACACAAGATGAAGTCAAAGCCTTTGTGAAAGAGCGCCTCGCCCCCTACAAATACCCGCGTTTCATCGAGTTTGTGTCCGAACTGCCCAAGACGGCGACGGGCAAGATCCAGCGCTTTCGCTTGCGTGATCTGGAAAAAACGGGCGTTTGAGTCTTCGCACGCGCGGCAAGCCCCCAAAGAGGCCGCCGGGTGCGTTGATCAATGCTTGAGAACGCGCAGGATCTCTTTTTGTAGAGACGCCTGCGACATGGGTTTGGACACGTAACCATCGGCACCCGCCGCGAGGAAACGCTCTTTGTCACCCGTCATGGCGTGGGCGGTGACCATCAGCACAGGCGTGCGCAAGATGCCTTCCGCTTCGCGTGCACGCAAAGCGCGCAAAGCGGTCAAGCCGTCCATGACAGGCATCATCACATCCATCAAAACCACGTCAAAACGCTCTTGTGCCAGTCGGTCCAACGCCTGCTGGCCATCTGCCGCCACGGCATACCGATACCCCATCCGTTGCAGCATGATTTCGGCGAGCTTGCGGTTGATTTCATGGTCTTCCACCAAAAGCACCGAACACGTCAAGCCCTGGGTCAAGGCCGGTAACAAGGCTGACGGTTTGGCAAGGGTAGGCGCCTGCACACTCGACTGGGCCACTTGGCGAGCAGGCAAGGTGGCCACAAAAGTGGCCCCTTCACCGGGCCGACCTTCCGCCGTGATGTAGCCGCCCATCAGCTGCAACAGACTGCGCGTGATGGCCAGCCCCAAGCCCGTGCCACCGAATGATCGCGTCACCGAGCCATCGGCTTGGGTGAAGGGGCTGAACAAGGCCTCTGTGCGATCCGGATCAAAACCGATGCCCGTATCGATGATGCTGATGCGCAACAGCACCGTTTGGGCCTCGACGGCGGGCACCAGCTCAGTCTTGACAGTGACGGAACCCTGTTCGGTGAATTTGATGGCGTTGCCAATCAGGTTGGTCAGGACTTGGCGCATGCGCACCGGATCCAACCACAACAACTCAGGGATATCGGGGGCTGTCTCCAGCCGCAAATCCACACCCTTGGCATGGGCCAGTTGTTCCAAGGACCGGGCGGTGTGCCGCACCAGCTGCACAGGACTGACCTCCAGCAATTCCAACTCCAAGGCTTTGGCTTCAATTTTGGAGAAGTCCAGGATCTCGTTGATGATTTGGAGCAAATGGTTGGCCGAGTCACGGGCCAGCACCAAAAACTCCTTTTGTCGCTGCGGGTCGGTGGTGTCCAGCGCCAACTCGGTCATGCCCACAATGCCGTTCATGGGCGTGCGGATTTCGTGGCTCATGTTGGCCAAAAACTCACCGCGCATGCGGTTGGCCTGTTCGGCTTTTTCCTTGGCCTCGACCAGCAGATCTTGGGCACTCTGGATGGCCGTGAAGTCCTGCATGACACCAATGAAGAAGTGCTCGTTGTCCAGCCGGGTTTCACTGATCGTCAAGCGCACCGGAAACAAGCTGCCATCGCGCCTGC
>JBIKSF010000043.1:0-16258 GCA_044348785.1 Limnohabitans sp. | reverse complement strand
CTTGAAGCCCGGTGGCATGGTGACCGCGCCGTCTTTCCAAATTGCGCCGATTTCGTCGCCATCGCGGTTGAGCGGGGCGATAACTTCGTCCACAAACTTGCCCGCTTCATCCAGCACCTGCTGCATCAGTTCCACGTCCACCTCGGCAAAGGCGGGTAGGGCTTGCAGTTGAGCGGGTGCGTTCAAAACGCGTGACAACAGAAACTGCATGTCGTCGGTGCGGGGTTGGTAGGTGTTCATGGGGTTCTTCGCTCAATGGAAAAATCCGGCACACCCGCGAAGGTGCGCCGGAAAGCGTTAGTCGGCAATGGATCAGGAGTCAACGCTGAAGCCGATGCGCTTGATCAGCGGGCCCCAGCGCTCGAGTTCCACTTGCGAGCTCTTGAGTTGGTCAGCAACGGTGCCACCAAAAGGAATCAGCCCCACCACGGTCAAAGCGTCCAGCACGCCTTTGTCTTTGAGTGCGGCGTTGATGGCCGCATTGGCCGCCTGCACCACGTTGGCCGGGGTTTTGGCGGGGGCGTAAAAGCCGAACCATTCTTCCACGGTCAATTCGGGGAAGCCTTGCTCAGCAAAGGTGGCCACATCGGGTACAAAAGGCGAACGGGTTTTGCCCGAGGTGGCCAGGATGCGCATCTTGCCCGCCTTGTGGTTGGCAATGAAGTCACCGTGGGGTGTGAACATGCAAGCGATCTGGCCGCCGACCACATCGGTCACGCCGGGCACCGAACCACGGTAAGGCACATGCTTGAACTCGAAGTTCTGGTTCAGGCCGAGCAAAGCGCCGATGAAGTGGGGTGTGGAGCCTGCAGCGGGCGAGCCGTAGCTGGCTTGCGCGGGGTTGGCTTTGGCCCAGACGATGAAGTCTTTCACGTTTTTGACGCTGGCAGGCACCATGGGGCCGACGGCGAAACCGTGGTGGATCATGGAGGCGGTGCCCACAGGCGTGAAGTCTTCAAAGGGCTTGTACTGCAGGTTTTTGAAGATGTGGGGGTACAGCGAGATGGCCGAGAACGGGGTCATGGCCAACACCGAGCCGTCGGCCGGTGCGCTTTTGAGCAGGTTCAGGGCAATCTGGCCGCCAGCGCCGGGACGGCTGTCGATGATGCCGGCGTTCTTGCTGTAAGGCGTGCCGCCAAATTTCTCAGCCACGCGGCGTGCGCAGATGTCGCCCGAGCTGCCGGGTGGGAAGCCGTAGAGCACTTTGACTTGCTCGATGGGCAGGCCGCTTTGTGCCCAGGCTTGCTGGAATGCGGTGCTGCCCAGAACGGCAGCACCAATGGTGGATTGAATGAATTCACGACGGTTGGTCATGCTTGTCTCCTCTTTGGGGTGGTTAAAAAACGGGTTGAAGAAAGGGGTTGATGGGACGGATTTTTTATGGCTTAGAGGACTTCGCAGCTTTGTCCGCCGAGCCTTCCAGCCCGGCGAGCAGTGCTTTGCTGTTGCCTGGGATGACCATTTGAAATTGGTTCTCGACAAAGGTGTAGTCGTAGTAGCCCATGCGCGCCAGCGGCTGGATTTTGAGCACGTCGATCAGGCCTTGGCCGTTGATGACTTCGTCGTCGATGTGGATCGCCACCACGCGGCCAAACACCACATCGGCCGTGCCCATCGGCGGTTTGCCGGGAAAGCGCAGACTGTTCAGGTACACACACTCGAACTGGATGGGTGAGCCCTTGACGCGCATGGGTTTGACCAAACGGCTGGGCAGTTTGGTGAGGCCTGCGCGCTCGAACTCGTCCACGCCGTGGGGCACTTCTTCGGCCGAGATGTTGACCGCATCGCGGAGCGCATAGGTGGCCATGTTCCAGACGAACTCACCCGTTTGTTCGGCGTTGCGCACCGAGTCCTTGCGCTCGCCCTGGGTGGTCTGGTTGGCGCTGAACATGACGATGGGCGGATCAAAGGTCACGTTCTGGAACTGGCTGTAAGGCGCCAGGTTGTGACGGCCTTGTGCGTCCACAGTCGAGATCCAACCGATCGGGCGCGGGATCACGCACGACTTGAACGGGTCATGCGGCAAGCCATGGGGGGTGACGCCGGGTTCGTAGTACATGGTGGAGCGCCTGCGATCAGCTGCACAAAGCCTTGATGTCCTCGGGCACCGGAATGGCCTTGATGCGATCCGGGTCTTCGGGGTGCTTGATGCAAAAGGCACGCACTTCGGTGCCTTCACACAGCACCGTGTCGCCGCGCATCACGACGTGCTTGTGCACAAACACCTTGTCGCGCCATTCCTGCACGCTGGTGTGCACTTGCAGGGTTTCGCCATAAGTAGCGGGGCGGATGAACTTGGTGTTGATCTCCAAGAGAGGCGTGCCGATGATGCCGCGCGTCTTGACCAACTCGCGCCAAGGCAGCACGCCGCACTTGACGAAGAAGTTCAGCGATGAAGCGTCCATCCATTTGGAGAAATTGGGGAAGAAGACGATGCCTGCGGGATCGCAGTCACCGAACATCACTTGTACTTCGTAGACAACTGTTTTGCTCATCTGGGGACTCTGGGTTGGCGTGAACAAGTTTTTCATTTGTCATGCCCGACTTGATCGGGCATCCATGTTCAGTGAAGGCATGGATTCCCGCGTTCGCGGGAATGACGGACAGGCTTTAGCGGGGGGCCATGCGCAAAGCGCCATCCAGGCGAATGACTTCACCGTTCAGATGATCGTTGTGCACGATGTGGCAGGCCAGTTCGGCAAATTCGCTGGGTTTACCCAAGCGTGCTGGGAACGGGATGCTGGCGGCCAGAGACTGCTGCACAGGCTCGGGCAAGCTGGCCAGCAAAGGCGTCTTGAAGAGGCCTGGAGCAATAGTGCAAACGCGGATCCCGTGTTGCGCCAAGTCGCGCGCCATGGGCAGCGTCATGCCCACCACGCCTGCCTTGGAGGCGCTGTAGGCCTGCTGGCCAACCTGCCCGTCAAAAGCCGCGACCGATGCGGTGAAAACCATCACACCACGGGCACCATCACTTTCACCATTCTTTTCCATCGGGTCCAGCTTGCTGCAGGCCTCGGCAAACAAACGCGCCGCGTTGTAGGTGCCGATCAGGTTGACGTTGATCACCTTGGAAAATTCTTCCAGCGGCGCTGCCTTGCCGTCTTTGCCGACCACACGTTTAGCGGTGCCAATGCCCGCAATTTGCATCAGGATGCGGGCGGGGCCGTGCGCGGCCGCTGCGGTATCGATGGCCTGGGCCATGCTGTCTGGGTCGGACACGTTGCAATGCACTGCAACGCCACCAATGTCGGCTGCAACGCGCTCGGCGTTGGCCATGTTGAGGTCGAGCACCGCCACCTTGGCGCCCAAGCGGGCCAATTCGCGGGCCGTGGCCTCGCCTAATCCGGAGCCACCGCCGGTGACCAGTGCTGCTTGTCCTTGGATGTTCATGTCAGTTCCTTTTATCGCTGAATGGGGTGTTGTCATGCCCGACTTGATCGGGCATCCATGTTCATCGAGGGCATGGATTCCCGCGTTCGCGGGAATGACAAAAAGAAAGTGGGATGGCCACGATGGGCTCGTAATGACGCATGGAGCATCACATCAGGGCCCCTTCCGGGTTTTCGATCAGCAGAGCAATGCCTTGCCCACCGCCCACGCAGGCACTCGAGATGCCATAGCGCAAGCCCGAGCGCTGGAGTTCACGCGCCAGGGTGATGGTCAGGCGCACGCCAGTGGCAGCCAGGGGATGGCCCAGCGCAATAGCGCCGCCGTTGACGTTGAGCTTGGACAAGTCCAGGCCCAGTTCGCGCCCCACGGCCAGGGTTTGTGCGCCTTGCGCTTCGTTGATCTCAAAGCGGCCAATGTCGGACAGCTTCAGGCCCGTGCGCTCCAGCAGCAAGCGAATGGCTGGCGCTGGGCCAATGCCCATGATCTCGGGTGGCACGCCCACGGCGGCTGCCGCCACCACGCGGGCCAGCGGTTTTTTGTTGTTCGCTTTGGCGTACGCACCGGAGGTGACCACACAAGCGGCCGCCGCATCGACCAAGGCCGAACTGTTGCCACCGGTCTGCACACCACCTTCGTAAACCGCCTTGAGCTTCGCCAACACTTCGGGCGGGGAAATGCGGGGGTGCGTGTCGGTGGCCACTTCGGTCACTTTGCCTTGCAGCTTGATGCCACGGGCTTTGTAGCCGTCGAGTTCAAACTTTTCAGTGACCACGGGCACGATCTCGCCTGCGTGGAAGCCGGCGGCTTGCGCGGCCACGGCCTTGGCAAAAGAGTCGCTGGCGAACTGGTCCACCTCTTCGCGGGTGATGTTGTATTTCTTGGCCAGGTTCTCGGCGGTCTGGATCATGTTGATGCCAGCGGCCGGGTCTTTCAGGGCCTCCCACATGTAGTCCTTGAAGCCCACCGGCGCGCCCAGCTTGAAGCCGGTGCGGTGGTCAAAGGCGGCAATCGGGTTGCGCGTCATGCTCTCGGTGCCGACCACCAGCGCGGCTTCGCACACGCCAGCCTCGATCTGCTCGCCTGCTTGGCGGAACAGCTCAAAGCCGGTGCCACAAATGCGCTGGGTCATGATGGCGGGTACTTCTTGCGGCACACCGGCATACAGACCAATGTGGCGGGGCAAGAAGAATTGGTCGAAGTCGCCGGGGGCCATGTTGCCGGTGATGACCGAGCCGATTTCGGTGGGCGCAATGCCTGCGCGCTTCAAAGCTTCGCGGGCGGCCTTGATGCCGAGGTCCGTGGGCGAGATGTGGCCCAGTGCGCCGCAGTAGTCCACCATGGGCGTGCGCACGCCCTCGTGCATCCACACATCGGCAAACGCGTTGAAAAATCCTTTGGAAGCCATGTTCTTGTCCTTATGGGGTGTCTCTGCGAATAAGTGGGGTCATGCCCGATTTCTCTTTTGTCATGCCCGACTGGATCGGGCATCCATGTTCAGCGAAGGCATGGATACCCGCGTTCGCGGGTATGACAAGTGAGTCGTTAACGTTTGGGGTATGACAAGTGAGTGGTTTACGTTTGGGGTTTGACGATGTAGTGCAGCGTGTCAGCGTGCAAAGCTGCCACGGTGTCGGCGCGGTGTGTGAGCACCGAGCGCTGGTTGATCGATCCCTTGTCGGTGATCTCACCTTTGTCAATGGTCGGCGGCTCGCTCAGCAAGCACAGGCGGGCAATGCGGTTGGCGCTGCCGGTGCCGGTTTTGGCCAGTTCGTTGACGATCTCCTGGAACTTGGCCAGCACCGGGGCAGAAGCGAGTACCTCGGACAAAGGCACATCGGCGGGCAAGCCGCTCAGCGCACGCACGGCAGGCGTCGGGAAAATCATGGCGCCGACTTCTTTCATGTTGATGCCCGTCAGCACTGCGTCCTGAATGTAGGGTGCGCCTGCAGCAATGATCTTGCCGCGCAGCGGGCCCACGCTCACAAAGGTGCCCGTGGCCAGCTTGAAGTCTTCGGCAATGCGGCCGTCGAATTTCAGGCCCAAATGCACATCGGTTTCGTCGATCCACTTGACCGCGTCGCCGGTCTTGAAGAAGCCTTCTTCGTCAAACGATCCTGCGGTTTCTTCCGGGTTGCGCCAGTAGCCCGGCGTGATGTTGGGGCCGCGATAGCGCACCTCGGTTTTGCCTTGCATGTCCACCAGCTTGAGTTCCATACCGGGGGTGGGTACGCCCAAGTCACCGGCTTGCACAAAGGGGTTGGTCACGAAAATGCCAAAAGGACCGGACTCGGTCATGCCCAGGCCCGTGCCAATGACAATGCGCTCGCCTATTTCGCGTTCTTGCGATTCGTACAGGCTGTCCCAAATGGGTTGGGCCAAGGCGGCACCGGCGTAGAAGAACATCTGCACGCGCGACAGCAAGGTTTTGCGCAGCTGGTCGTCGGTTTTCATGGCGTGGGCGATTGCTTCAAAGCCGGTGGGCACGTTGAAGTAGACCGTGGGTGCGATCTCGCGCAGGTTGCGCAGGGTCTCGCCAATCAGTGCGGGTGTGGGCTTGCCGTCGTCGATGTAGAGCGTGCCGCCGTGGTAGATGGTCATGCCCACGTTGTGGTTGCCACCGAAGGTGTGGTTCCAAGGCAGCCAATCGACCAACACCAGTTCTTTTTCGGCCAGCACGGGCATGGACTGGGCCATTTGCTGCTGGTTGGCGCACCACAGCCGCTGGGTGTTGATGACGGCCTTGGGCAGCTTGGTGGAGCCGCTGGTGAACAAAAACTTGACGATGGTGTCGGGGCCGGTAGCGGCAATGGCGGCATCCACCGCAGGCGTGGCGGTGGTGGCGCACAAGCTCTCGAAGGTTGTGACTTGACGGCCCTCTACAGTGCCTTCACACATCACCACTTCCATGTCCTCACTCACCGTGGCAGCAATGGCTTTGGCATAGCGCGCGTCGGTGGCGAACACCATGCCGGGTGTCACGGTTTTGAGCACATGCTTGAGCTTGTCGTAGTCGACGCTGACCAGCGAGTAGGGGGGCGAGGTGGGCACAAAAGGCACGCCCGCAACCATGGCGCCCAAAGCCAACAGGGCATGTTCCAGGCTGTTCTCGCTCAAGATGACCACGGGACGCTCAGCGTTCAGGCCTCGGTCGATCAGGCCTTGCGCAATGCTGCGTGCAGTCTGCCAGGCCTCTGCGTAGGTGATGTGTTTCCAGTCGCCAGTGCTGCCGTCAGCCTGCTTGACTCGACGCGCCATGAACGTATGGTCTGGCTTGGTTTGCGCCCAGTGTTGCAGGCGGTCGGTCATGCGCTCGGCAAAGGGCTGCAATTCCTGATCGGCTTTGAGGTAGTGCGTGCCAGGTGCGCCATCGCGCAGCGTGACGCGCGTCACGCCGAACTTCAGGGGGCGGAATTGGGGGGCGTTCATTTTTGTCTCCGTTCGATCAGTGTCTTGTCATTCCCGTGAAAACGGGGATCCATGTCTGAGATGGATTCCCGCCTGCGCGGGAATGACACGTCTTGTTCAGTTCTTTTGAACCTTGGCCGCTTTGCCTTCCAGGAAGGCTCGCACACGGGCTTTGGCTTCAGGCGCGGACTGGGCGATGGAGGCCATCAGCGCTTCGGTGAACAGGCCGTGGTCCGCCGGCTGCTCGGCAATGCGGGGCAGGGCGTGGGTCAGGGCAAAGTTGGTCAGGGGGGCATTGGTCGCAATGCGGGCGGCCAGCTCAATCGCTTTGGTCAAAGCGGTGCCGGCTGGCACCAGGTATTGGGCAAAGCCCACGCGCTCGCCGTCTTGCGCGTTGTAGACGCGGCCTGTCAGCATCATGTCGGTCATGCGGGCGGCGCCGATCAGTTTGGGCACGCGTACCGAGCCGCCACCGCCCACAAAGATGCCGCGTGTGCCTTCGGGCAGTGCGTAAAAAGTGCTTTCGTCGGCCACGCGAATGTGTGATGCGGAAGCCAGCTCCAAGCCGCCACCGACCACCGCGCCGTGCAGGGCTGCGACCACGGGCACACGGCCTTGCTCGACGGCGTTCAAGGCCACATGCCAGCTGCGGGAGTGGTGGATGCCTTCACCGGCGTCGCGCTCCTTCAATTCCGACAGATCGAGGCCTGCGCAGAAGTGGTCGCCTTCGCCGTGGATGACGGCAGCGCCGGCCTCAGGGGGCAGGTTCTGGAAGACATCGCGCAACGCTTCGATCAGGCCGTCGTTCAGGGCATTGCGCTTGGCAGGGCGGCACAAACGCACCACGGCCACAGCGCCTTGCATCTCCAGCGAAACGCCATTCGCTGCGGCACGGTCAAGGATGGGATTGCTTTGCTGGGACATCGGATGAGACTCTCAAATGACTTGACCGATAGGTCAAGAAGGTTATTATTGATAACGATATTGTGGGCAAGCATCGGTCCTTTTCTTCTTGGGAGTTACCCTAGGTTGACCGGCAAGAAGCGCCCAATGGCTGAAAGTGACTGTACTTTGGAGCGGCATCGGCTATCGTCAACACACTGCATTGGAGAGACACATCATGAAACACGAAGACTTGATCGCGATTGACATTCACACCCATGCCGAAGTGAGCTGCTGGAACCCTTTTGACAATTACGGGGAGGAATACGACCGCGCCGCCGACAAGTTCTTTGGCAGCAACCGCCGCCCGACCATCGACGAGACCGTGGCCTATTACCGCGAGCGCAAGATCGGCTTGGTCATGTTCACCGTGGACAGCGAATCACAACTGGGCCGCCGCCGCATCCCTAACGAAGAGATCGCCAAGGCCGCACGCGACAACAGCGACATGATGATTGCCTTCGCCAGCATCGACCCGCACAAGGGCAAGATGGGCGCACGCGAGGCCGAGCGTTTGATCAATGAAGAAGGCATCAAGGGTTTCAAGTTTCACCCCACGGTGCAAGGCTTTTTGCCCTACGACCGCATGGCATGGCCGATTTACGAGGTGATCAACCACTACAAATTGCCCGCCATCTTTCACACCGGACACAGCGGCATCGGCTCGGGCATGCGTTGCGGCGGCGGCCTGCGCTTGCAAAACAGCAATCCCATGCTGCTCGAAGATGTGGCGATCGACTGGCCCGATATCCAGATCGTCATGGCGCATCCCAGTTTTCCATGGCAGGACGAAGCGCTCAGCTTGGCCACGCACAAGCCCAACATCTGGCTCGATCTGTCCGGTTGGAGTCCCAAGTACTTTCCCAAGCAATTGGTGCAATACGCCAACACCTTGCTCAAAGACCGCGTCTTGTTTGGCAGCGATTACCCACTGATCACGCCCGAGCGCTGGATGAAAGACTTTGAAGTAGCGGGCTTCAAGCCCGAGGTGATGCCGGGCATCTTGAAGGGCAATGCGGTGCGTTTATTGGGGCTGGACAAAGCGGCCTGACGGTTGCCAGATAGGAAGTGGTCTGCAAGGTCCATCGCGACGAGGGCGTCGCTCCCACAGGGCGGGTCGATGGGGCTGCGTCAGTGGCGACCCCATGGGGTGACTTTGACGGCCACCGCAGTGACCACGCCATAGAGCACCATGGCTACGGCCACCAGCCCATAAAAGTGCTCGGCGGTGCCTTGGTGCTGGGTGAGCCAGTAACCCACCCCAGCCACCAGCACCAGGCGCACCGTGCCCGCCAGCACGGGTCCGATGACCTGCCCGGCGCCTTGGGAAGCAAAGTACAAGGTCAGACCCAAACCAAAAAATGGAAAAGCTGGCCCAGCGGTCACCAGGTATTGCCGGGCAAAACCCAGCACCACCTCGTCTTGTGTGAACAGCCGCGCCCACAGGTCAGGGGCCAGCGTGACCACGCCACCAATCAAAGCCAGATTGAACGCCGATACACCACCGGCCACCCAGGCCACGCGCCGTGCTCGATCCACCTTGCCTGCGCCTACGGCCATGCCCACCATGGGCACCGAGGCCACACCAATGCCAAAAGCGATGGGGATGAGCAAAAACTCCAGGCGCTGACCAATGCCGTAACCGGCCAAGGCTTCGGTGCCCAGTTGGGCCAGTAAGCCGGTAAAAATCAAAATCGCCAGCACCGATTGCACGGGAGATAAGCAGGCCATCGCGCCCACTTTGAGGATGTCGGCGAACACGTGCCTTTGCATCTCAAAAGCCTGCAGCTTGATCGTCAGTCGCCCTTGACCTGTGATCAGGTACCAGAGGAAATAAGCCACGCCGGCTGCCGTGGCGATGATGTGGCCCCAGGCTACCCCCACCATGCCCATGGCAGGCACAGGCCCTGCACCCAAGCACAGCACGCCGCCCAGAATGATTTGAAGGGCCGACGTGACCATCAACGCGATAGAGGGTGTGCGCATGTTGCCGGTGCCGCGCAGCACCGAGGCCAGGGTGTTGATGAGCCACACCCACAAGGCCCCACTGAACAGGACTTGGGCATAGGCCACGGCTTCTTTCAAAACGGCCGCTCGTCCGCCCAGAAGTTGGTAAAGCTCTGACCCCCAGACCACAAAGATGGCGCTGTAGATCAACCCGGAACCCACACCAATCAGCAAGGCGTGCTGCAACAAGGTTTGCGCACGCGGCAGATCGGAGGCGCCCAGGGCCCGGCTGATAGCCGCCGACACCCCACCGCCCATGGCCCCGGCAGACATCATTTGGGTGAGCATGGCAAACGGGAAGACCAGCGCCATAGCCGCCAGAGGGGCTGTGCCCAAGCGGCCCACGTAATAAGTTTCGGCAATCCCCACCAACACCGTCATGACCATCGCCAACACATTGGGGGCAGACAAACGCAGCAGCGTGGGCAAGATGGGCGCAGTCAGCAGGCGCTGCAGATCGTTGGAGGGTGGGGTCATGGGCCGATCATGACCTTGGGCTTGCGCCTTGTCAGGATTTAGGCGACAGACTCTCCAGGTGGCGGTGCTTGCAGCAGCTGGTCCATCGGCCAGTTGAGCAATTCGGCCAAGCGGCACACCACCCAACGCGCTTCGACAGACGTCACCACTGAAGGCTCGGTGAGCAGCCCCAACTCGCATTGCGACAGCACCAACTCTTCGGTGATGCCCAGGGTGAACTGCATGTTGGCAGCTTTTTCGGTCAATAAATTGGCCAAGTCTTCGCACAACTCGTAACGTCCGGCCATCTCGCGCAGGCCCAGTGTGGGCTTCACCTTGCCAGGTGGCAGGTAAAGCGCCATGAACGATGGTGGAATGTGAATCTGAAATTCTTCGGTCATGGGGGAGGTTTTTGGGAAAACCCGATTGTCCTCGTCAAAACAGCCGAAATGCATGCACTGCTTTTGACGTTATGCTTCATGCGACTGTTTTTTCCTTTGTTGACATGGCCACCACCCCCAAATCGCTCACCGGTCTCGCTCCATTCTTAAAGCCCTATCGCGTGGCCATGGGCTTTGCTGCTGTGTTTTTGCTGCTGGCGGCAGGCACCACGCTGGCTTTTCCTTGGGTCTTGCGCCAATTGATTGACCAAGGGCTGGCCAGTGGCGCCACGGCCGATCAGCTGTCGGGCAATTTTTTGCAGCTCTTCCTTGTGGCAGCGGCTTTGGCGGTGTTCTCTGCGGGGCGTTATTACACGGTGAGTTGGCTGGGTGAGCGCATCACCGGCGACCTGCGCAACGCGGTTTATGGCCATGTGCTCAAGCAAAGCCCGGCATTTTTTGAAACCACGCAATCGGGCGAGGTGCTCTCTCGCCTGACCAACGACACCACCTTGGTGCAAACCGTGGTGGGTTCTTCCTTCTCGATGGGCTTGCGCAACCTGGTCATGGGTGCGGGGGCCTTGATCATGCTGGTCTGGACCAACCCGGTGCTAATGCTGCAGGTGGTGGCGGTTCTGGCGGCGGTGATTTTCCCGAGCGTTTACTTGGGCCGACGTGTGCGCCGCCTGTCGCGTGCCAACCAAGACCGGGTGGCCGATTCGAGCGCGATCGCTTCCGAAGTGCTCAACGCCATCAGCGTGGTGCAAAGCTACACCGCCGAGGGCCGCGAAACCCGCCGCTTCGTGGAGTCAACAGCCCGCGCTTTGGGTACGGCTCTCGGCCGCATCCGCGCACGCGCTGTGCTGGTGGGTTTCATCATCATGGCCTCCAGTGCCGTGCTGCTGTGGGGCTTGTACATGGGCACGCTGGCCGTGCGTGCGGGCACCAGCACCGCAGGCCAGCTGGGCGAGACGGTGTTTTATGTCATCTTGCTGGCCAGCGCCTTTGCGGTGTTGGGTGAGGTGTATGGCGACCTGCTGCGCGCAGCGGGTGCGACCGAGCGCCTGATGGAGTTGCTGCACACCGAGTCGAATCTGAAGATCGCCCCCAAGCCGCAACAAGCGCCTTGGCCGCAGGGCGGCTCGTCTTTGCAGCTGGAATCGGTGCGCTTTCATTACCCCTCGCGCCCCGAGACCTGGGCGCTGGACCAGCTGACCGGCCAGATCCACCCAGGACAGACTGTGGCCGTGGTCGGACCGAGCGGCGCGGGCAAAACCACCTTGTTCGATTTGCTGATGCGCTTTCACGACCCGCAGTCGGGCCGCATCGTGCTGGACGGTGTGCCGATCGACCAAATGGGCCTGCACGACTTGCGCAATCGCATGGCCATCGTGCCGCAAGAGCCTGTGATTTTTTCGGGCACGGTGATCGAGAACATCCGCTACGGCCGCCCCGACGCCAGCCTGGAAGACGTGCATGCAGCCGCTGAAGCAGCTTATGCGCAAGAGTTCATCCGCGAGCTGCCCGAGGGTTTTGACACGTATTTGGGCGATCGGGGTGTGCGTTTGTCCGGCGGGCAGCGCCAACGCATCGCGATCGCACGGGCCATTTTGAAGAACCCGCCACTCTTGCTGCTGGACGAAGCCACCAGCGCGCTCGATGCGCAAAGCGAGAAAATGGTGCAGGCGGCGCTGGACAAAGCCATGGTCGGCCGTACCACCCTGGTGATTGCCCACCGTCTGGCCACGGTGCAGCGCGCCGATGTGATCTGGGTGCTCGAGCGCGGCCGCCTGATGGAGCAGGGCACCCACGCCGAGCTGCAAGCCAAAGGCGGGCTCTATGCCAGCCTGGCGGCGCTGCAGTTCAACAACCCATCTGACCACTGAAGTCGGCCTGGTTGAGGCTGTCATCCCGGCCTTGAGCCGGGATCCAGTGCTTGCTGCGGTTGTTGGCAAAGGGCTGTGGTTCGCACTGGATCCCGGGTCTTCGCCCGGGATGACAGAAGTTTCATGGATGTTTCAAATTGATTGAGCCGGATCAATAGGAGCCAACTCTGTGCGCGATGGGCCCGGCGCGCACGACAAAACCGCCCCAAAACCATCTGGCACAGGCGCGTGACTCAGGACTTCTTTTCAGTTGCGTCAGTCGCTTGCCTTTGAGCCGCTTCCTGATCCAGCGCTTCCTTGGCCTCTTTTTCCCGCGCCCGCTGCTGGCGCGTTTGCTCCTGCGCCTTGCGCACGTCGTGCATTTGCCAAAAGGCAAACACGAAGACCAGGCCAAAAATGCCCAGTTCCAACCAAATTCCCATGGCTTGACCCTCCAAGTGTGGGTGTGTCAATAAAGGTTGACAGTATTGATTATCAGGTTATATTGACACTCATGCCTGTCAGCTTGTGTTGACAAGTCTTCCCTGTCGGAGGTCCCATGAGTCTGTTGATACGCACCGAACAAGCTTTGAGCTCCCATTTTGAGCAAGCCGCTGGCGTGGGGGCGCCCTCCCGGCTGGTGGCTGCCATGCGGCATGCGGTCTTTTCGGGGGGTGCCCGCATTCGCCCGCAGCTGTGCATGGCAGTGGCCACGGCTTGTGGTGACGATGCGCCCCAGCTGACCAACGCTGCAGCCGTGGCGCTGGAGTTGATGCATTGCGCCTCATTGGTGCACGACGACATGCCGGCTTTTGACAACGCCGACACCCGGCGCGGCCGCCCGACAGTGCACAAGGCCTTCAGCGAACCGCTGGCGCTGCTGGCAGGGGACGGCTTGATCGTCATGGCCTACCGCGTCCTGCTGCAAGCGGGCGCGCAGCGTCCCGAGCGATTGATCGCGCTGATGGACAACATGACCACGGGTGTGGGTCTGCCCAACGGCATCGTGGCAGGGCAAGCCTGGGAGTGCGAGACCAGCGCCGACCTGGGCCAATACCAACGCGCCAAGACTGGGGCTTTGTTCGTTTCGGCCACATGTGCGGGCGCGCTCAGCTGCGGCTACGAGCCCGAGCCCTGGGCACCTTTGGGTCAATACCTGGGCGAGGCCTACCAAGTGGCCGACGACATCCGCGACGTGATCGCCGACGCCGCCACTTTGGGCAAACCTGCAGGTCAGGATGTCCTGCACGCCCGCCCCAGCTCAGCCCAGGCGCTGGGACTGGATGGGGCCATTGCCCACTTTGATCACCTGATCGAGCAGGCCGCCTCGTCGATCCCGGCCTGCTCTTGCCGTGAAATGTTGCGCCAGTTGGTGCAGCTCGAAGCCGAACGCCTCGTGCCCAAGGCCCTGTGTGAAGGTTATTTCAAGACCCACCCGGCCGTCGCCACGGACCGCATCGGTGCGGCGCATTGAGCGCCCAAGACGCCACAAGCGAAGGAAGCCCCATGTCGCAACCCTTGGATCTGGCCGCCTTGCAGGCCCACCCCGCCCCCAGTACGTTCAAGGATGTCTGGCAAGCGCGTTTGGAGCGCTGGTACGCACACCCTGGGCTGTACCAATGGTCGTTGCGCAACCCCCTGACACGCTGGCTGACGCGCCGTCGCACCCGCAAATTGTTCGACCTGATGGCCGGTTTTGTGCACAGCCAGGTGCTGTTGGGCTGTGTGCGGCTGGACCTGTTTCGTGCCTTGCACCACGCCCCTGCCAGTCTGAATGATCTGGCGCGTCGCACGGGCCTGGCCCCCGCAGTGCTGCAGCGCTTGCTGCTGTCGGCCGTGGCGCTGGGCCTGTTGGAGCACCGCAGTCAGGGTCGTTTTGGTTTGGGTCCGCTGGGCGTGCCTTTGGCCCAGCACGAGGGCATTGCCCAGATGATCGAGCACAACCATTTGCTCTACCAAGACATGCAAGACCCGCTTCAGTTCTTGGGTAACGCCTGGAGCGGCGGCATGGCCGAGTACTGGCCCTATGCCCACGAGAAACCCGCCGTGGCCATGCCCCAGGCCGAGGTAGACAAGTTCACCCGCTACTCCGAACTGATGGCCGCCTCGCAGGGTTTTGTGGTGCAGGAGATCCTGTCGTCCTACTTTTTTGACGAGCACCGTTGCGTGCTCGACGTGGGTGCAGGCCGGGGGCGCTTTGTGAGCGAGCTGGCTGCCCACGCACCGCACCTGCAGTTCAAGATGTTCGACTTGCCCCCGGTGCTGGCGCTGGCCCGTGAAGGCCTCCAGGCCAAAGGCCTGAGCGAGCGCGTGGCTTTGCACCCTGGCAGTTTTCTGGATGACCCCTTGCCCGAGGGGGCTGACCTGATCACCCTGGTGCGCGTGGCGCACGACCACCCCGATGCGGTGGTGCGGCAGATTTTGCAAAAAGCCCATGCCGCTTTGCCGGTGGGCGGTGTCATGTTGCTGGCCGAACCCATGGCCCAGCCTGACGAGGAGGCCGGTCAGCCTGGTGCGTCGGTCGATGCGTACTTCCATTTTTACCTCTTGGCCATGGGGGCTGGGCGGCTTCGCACACCGCAAGAGCTGCAAACCATGATGCAAGAGGCTGGTTTCACCCATGTGGAGCTGGTGCCCAACGCCATGCCGATCCATGCACGCATCCTTGTGGGGCGTAAATCTCAGTGTTTACCCTTGGTTTCCAGGAATAGTGTCAATTAACTTTGACATAATGTGATGTAAAGCAAAGAATACAAGCATGAAATCCCAAGCCGTCGTTTTCAACAGCCCCAAACAACTGAGTTTGCAGGCGCTGGACTTGCCCGAGTTGCAGGCAGGACAGCTGGAAGTGGCTGTGGAGTTCAGTGGCATCAGCACTGGCACTGAGCGCATGCTCTGGGACGGCAGCATGCCGCCCTTTCCGGGCATGGGCTATCCGCTGGTGCCCGGTTACGAAACGGTGGGCCGCGTGGTCCGTGCCGCATCAGACACCGGCGTACAGGCTGGTCAGCGCGTCTTTGTACCGGGGGCCAACTGCTTCACCGGGGTCAAAAGCCTGTTTGGCGGTGCCGCTTCGCGCTTGGTGGTCACCGAGCAAAAAGTCGTTCCCGTGGCCGAACACCTGGGTGCGCAATCGGTGCTGCTGGCGCTGGCCGCCACGGCCTACCACGCGGTGTCGGGTGGGGGTCAGCAAGACCCCTTTGCCCCACCCGAACTCATCATCGGCCATGGCGTCATGGGGCGCTTGTTGGCGCGCTTGACGGTGGCTGCAGGCTTGCCTGCTCCCACCGTGTGGGAAACCCAAGCCGAGCGCTCTGGCGGGGCTGAAGGCTACACCGTCATGGAGCCGCAAGACGACCCACGCCGCGACTACGGCACGATTTACGACGTGAGCGGCGATGGCAGCCTGCTCAACAGCCTGATCCAACGCCTGCGCCCCGGTGGCGAGCTGGTGTTGGCTGGTTTCTACAAACACGACCTGTCTTTCGCTTACGCCCCGGCCTTCATGCGCGAGGCGCGCTTGCGCATCGCCGCCGAGTGGAAGCGCCCCGACTTGTTGGCCGTCAACGAGCTGGTGCACACCGGCCGCTTGTCGCTCGACGGTTTGATCACCCACACCCAGCCATCGACGCATGCTGGTTCTGCCTACGAGACCGCCTTCGGAGATGCGAGCTGTCTCAAGATGATCCTTGATTGGAGTGCCTCCTCATGAACACCGATACCGCAACCACCCAGCCCATCAAATTTGTCGAAGTGTTGCGCCGCGAGGCCGACGTCGAACCCGACGCCGTCAGCACCTCCGAAGTGACCAAA
>JBIKSF010000135.1:0-4593 GCA_044348785.1 Limnohabitans sp. | reverse complement strand
ATGGACAGCAAGATGATCAACTCGGTCATGCGTGGCGCCTTCTTGAAGGACCCGAACCTGCGCCGTGAATTTTTGTCCTTGATTCCTGGAAAGAACTGACCATGTTGGTACGCCTGCTTTACGCCAGCCGCGCTGTGGACACCCGTGCGGAGACCATCGAATCCATCCTGGCCCAGTCGCGCCAATTCAACCCGACCAGTGGCATCACCGGCATACTGTGCTACGGCGGCGGCATCTTTTTGCAAGCCATCGAAGGTGGACGCAACGCCGTGAGCGAGTTGTACGGCCACATCCAGAAAGATGCGCGTCACAAAGAGGTGGTCTTGCTGCATTACGAAGAAATCTCCGAGCGCCGCTTCGGCGGTTGGACCATGGGCCAAGTCGACGCCTCGCGCGTCAACACCAACATCTTGCTCAAATACTCTGAACGCGCCGAGCTCGATCCGTACAACGTGTCGGGCAAAGTCTCACTGGCATTGCTCGAAGAGTTGATGGCCACCGCCTCCATCATAGGCCGGGCTTAAGACGCCCACTCATCCCCAAGCCCCGCAAGGGGCTTTTTCACGCCCATGCCCCTGAGTGCACTTGCCCTGGTTGTTCTGGCGGGATTCATCCATGCTTGCTGGAACATCGCGGCCAAAAAGGCTGGGGGCGACGTGCGCTTTGTCGCCTTCACCTCGGTGGTGCTGATGGTGTTTTGGGCCCCGGTGGGCTTGTGGGTGGGCTGGCAGCAAGTGCCTGCCTGGGGTTTGCTCGAGTGGGCCTTGGTGCTGGCCAGCGCCTTACTGCACATCGTCTATTTCATTGTGCTTTTGCGTGGCTACCGCAAGGCAGATTTGACAGTGGTCTATCCCTTGGCGCGAGGCTCGGGGCCGCTGCTGTCCTCCATGGTGGCGATTTTCTTTTTGGGTGAGCAAATTTCGGCGCTCGGCCTGGTGGGCATTTTGGGCGTGGTGGGCGGTGTGTTCCTCATCGCGGGTGGCCCCGGCTTGTGGCAAGCCGCGCACGACCCACAGCAGCAAGCGCGTGTGCGCACGGGCATTTTTTACGGGGGTATCACCGGCTTCTTCATCGCCAGCTACACCGTAGTCGATGGCTATGCCGTCAAGGTGGCGTTGATGTCACCCATATTGGTCGACTATTTTGGCAATCTGGTGCGCTTGGTTTTTTTGACGCCCACTTTGTTGCGTGATCGACAGGCGGTATGGGCTCTGTGGTTGCAGCAAAGGCGCTACGCCTTGATCGTCGGCATCTTCAGCCCCGTGTCTTATGTGCTGGTGCTCTACGCCCTGCAGGTGGCGCCGCTGTCGCATGTGGCCCCGGCGCGCGAAGTGTCCATGCTGTTTGCGGCTTTGCTGGGCGGGCATCTGCTGGGCGAGAAAGATCGGGGCCCGCGCATTGCCGGGGCCGTGCTGATTGCTGCTGGCGTCATGGCCTTGGGGTGGTGAAATGAATCCTGTGTCATTGATCGGCTGCGACTTCTCCAGCAGCCCCAGCAAGCGCAAACCCATCGTGCTGGCGCTGGGCCAAGCCCGGCAGGGCAGGGTGCAGCTGCAAGCCCTGCAAACCTTTGACACGCTGGCCGCATTTGGCGACTGGCTGGCGCAGCCTGCCGAGTGGGTGGGCGGTTTTGACTTGCCCTTTGGCCTGCCGCGAGAGCTGGTCGAAACCCTGGGCTGGCCCACCGACTGGGCCGCCTGCATGGACCATTACTGCGCCTTGGAGCGTGCCCAAATTCGCGAGCAGTTTGCAGCCTTTTGCAACGCCCGCCCCGTGGGCGGCAAGTTTGCCCACCGCACCGCCGATCAACCTGCAGGCTCCAGCCCCTCTATGAAATGGGTCAATCCGCCCGTGGCCTACATGCTGCACGCGGGTGTGCCGCTGTTGCGCCAAGCGGGTGTGCACCTGCCCGGCTTGCATGTGGGTGATGAGCGCCGCGTGGCGCTGGAGGCCTACCCCGGCTTGCTGGCGCGTGAGGTGCTGGGCAATCAAAGTTACAAGAGCGACGACAAAGCCAAACAAACCCCCGAGCGTCTGCTGGCCCGGCGCGAGTTGCTGAGCGCTTTGGAGCGAGGCCAGACCCGCTTGGGCCTGCGCCTGGTGGCCAGCAACGCGCTGCTGGGGCGTTTGGCTGACGACGCGAGCGGAGACGCGCTTGACGCCACCCTGTGCCTGATGCAGGCGGCCTGGGCGCAGCAACAGCACGAGGCGGGGCACCCGCAATACGGTTTGCCGCCGTGTGATCCGCTGGAGGGGTGGATCGTGTCAGCCTGATCTCCTGTAGGAGCCGCGCCCTCGCGGCGATTGCTTGTGGTCAGTGAACGGCTCCTTGCGGCGCGATGTTCAACTGCGCCATCGTTTCGATGCCGCAACCCGATAAACGCTCCAACATGAGCGTCCCAATGCACTGCATAGCCTAATGCTTGAGGTGAAACAGCCGCTTCGGCAACTCGTGCTGCTTGGATGAAAAAACGAATTGAATGGGGGTAATTTTTCTCGGTTTAGAGTCTATAGTGCATATTCCGAACTCGCTCGCATATTCGATCAGAGCCAGCGGGTGGACTGCAGTGAAGGGGCATCGGGGTTTAAGTAAATCATGACTGTATAAGATTACAGCATGCAAACCTTAAGCCAAGGCGCAAACAACTAGCAGGCATTTCATCAAAAAGATGTAGCGACTCGGCATGGATGTTTCAACCGGGTTTTGAGGTCTACATTACCTTACGTTTCATGGAAACTATCATGCGCAATACACTCGTAGCCTTTGTATTCGCCCTGCTTTCGGGGTGTGCTTCTTTTGTCGAAACAAAGGTTTCTGCGTTTCATGAATTGGAGCCGTCATTATCTGGATTGACTTACGCGTTAATCCCTTCAAAAGAACAAGAAGACAGCCTCGAATTTCAAACCTATGCAAAGCTCGTGAAGGTTGAACTCGAAAAACGAGGAATGACGGAAGCTCCATTCAACCAAGCCAAGTACGCAATATTCTTGTTGTATGGCATTGATAACGGTAAAGAGGTTATCTCTTCATATCCAATATTTGGACAAACGGGAACCGGTAGCTCCTACACGACTGGAGCCGTTACCACTTACGGCAACACGGCAACGTATAGAGGCACCACTTACAAGACGCCTACCTATGGAGTTGTCGGGTCAGGTACAAGCTCCAGTACGGTTTTCACGCGCTACTTGAATATCGACTTCATCGATATAGCCAAATCTGGTAACGGTAAGGTGAAAAAAGCGTACGAGGGCAAAGCCACTAGTTCGGGTTCAAGCAGCCAGCTTGCAGAAGTGATGCCTGGTATTGTTAAAGGCGTATTTGTAGATTTCCCTGGGAAGAGTGGTATGTCCAGAACTAGCCGACAACAACTCGAAAAATGAGATTGAAAAAATATGGCAGTCCACCGGGCACTGCACGATAAAGTCGCGGAGCGCCGGGGCTCTATGCGTTAGGCACCGTAAATCGCATAGTTAAAATTGTTCGCATCCTGGCACCATGTTTCAAGAAAATCAAGTTATCTACAGGTACAAATACCTGCCATTCGATGAGGGATCATTGAAAACAATAACTGAAGGCACAATCAAATTTGCCAATGCGCTAGATTTCAATGATCCATTCGATTGTCACCCACACTTTGACGTTGAGAACATAGCTGAACTTCCAAAGTTAAAGCCAGAACTGTTCAAGGCCGCTGGTGACCGGCGAGGCCTAAACCCTGCACAAAGATTAGTGAGAAAGGGGGAATTCCTGGCGAGATTACGAGAAAGTATTCACGATGGAAGTTTTAGGAGAGGCCAGATCGAACGAATTGGAGTTGTTTCTCTAAGCAGGAATGGCAAGAATGTTCTGATGTGGTCACACTATGCTGGCCTTCACAGAGGATTCATGCTGGAATTCCGAATCCCTGTTTTTGGCACTTCGAGTGATTCAATAGCCGCAATGGATAGGTTGCTTCCTTTTCCAGTGAAATACCAGAGTGCACGACCATCAATAAAAATTGGTCATGATTTACCAGATGATTTAGTAGAAAGAATCCTCCTCACCAAAAGCCGCGACTGGGCTTACGAGCAGGAAGAGCGCGTTGTGTACCAAGGGCGAAGCCCTGGGATATACGCTTATAGACGGGACGAAATTTTGGCGTCTGTTGTGGCTGGACTAAAGATGCCAACAGCTCATAGACAAGAGTTAGAAATGGCAGTTAACTATGCTGCAACTACTGGGCTTCAAGGGCTGGCACTTTATGATGCAAAGGAGGAGCCAAGAGCTTTCGGCATTACCGTCCCTGGCCATCCTAGACTCGGCTGAACCTTTGTCGAGTCAATCGAAAACTCAATTCAGTGGCATCTATCTGCCTAACTGGGCGGTCAAGAATACGCCAACACATTCCATGCCTTCTCCATTCTCATGGCCTGTGTTGGTGCCCTCCGTACCTCAGGTGCGGAGGCACCGCTTACCTTTGTACTTAGGCCAACTGAAGGTGGACTGGGTATGAGTCCTGTATACGCTCCTTTGACGGACGCTGTCCGCGAAGCGGCCCGCCGCAGCGTGCTGTGCTGGCTGGCCACGGTGGACGCCGAGGGTCAACCCAA
>JBIKSF010000042.1:0-16632 GCA_044348785.1 Limnohabitans sp. | reverse complement strand
CGACCAGCAGGCGAAGGGTGTCTCCCCAGGATTGAATGGCATACATGCCAAGGATTATCAGGCCAGCCAGACTTGCCGATAGCGGCCTTGCGCGTCGTGGTCTTGGGTTTGTTTGGCGGGGTTGAAGCGCCTGCCCACACGCGGGTCGGTGCCGCGGCCGCTCACGTACAGCCAGTTGCCTTGGTTGCTGCTCACGTCAAAGTCCACCAGTTGCGATTCGAACCAGGCCGCGCCAGCGCGCCAGTCACAAGACAGGTCGTGCACCAAGAAGCTCGCCACGATCTGGCGCATGCGGTTGGAGGTGAAACCGGTGGCGGCCAACTCGCGCATGCCTGCGTCCACGATGGGCTCGCCCGTTTGGCCTTGGCACCATCGCTGGAAGTCCTTGGGAAAGTGCGAGGGCTTGGGCAAGTTGGACAAGCCCCGTGCGGCATAGAGTTGCGGGCCGTGTTGGAGGTGCAGCATGCGGAAGTTGTCGCGCCAGAGCAGTTCAAACCACAGCCAATAAGTGCCGTCGTTGCTGCCGTGTGTTTGCTCATAGGCGTGGAGCTCAGCCCAAATGCGGCGGGCCGACACCGCGCCCGTGGCCAACCAGGGCGACCAGTGGCTGCTGGTGTGCGGGCCTTGCAGGGCGTTGCGGGTTTGTTTGTAGCGGTCAGGCCAGGGCGGTGTGAGGTAGCTTTGCAGGTGGGCCAATGCGCTGGTTTCGCCGCCCCGGTAGGCGGTTTGGGTGTATGGGAAGTTCGAGCGTGGGTGCGCGTCTTCTTGCGTATCGCCATTGGTGTGGGCTTGCAGCAGCGTGAAGGCGTCTTCTGTCCAACCGGGCAAGCTGGTCCATGCGCTTGAGGGCTCACTCGGAGGCGCTGGCAGCTGGGTGGGTGCGGGCAGCGGTGCCAAGGGTTTGAGCCGCGCCGATTCGATGCGCTGGCGAAACTCGGTGAAGACCTGTGGCATCTGTTCCGCTGCAAAGGGCAAGGCGTCGGGCTCGATCAGGCTGGACTGCCACAAGGTTTTGACATTGAGGCCTGCGTTGATCAGGGCCTGCACCTGCGCTTCCTCTTCGGGCGCAGCGATGTCCTCGCAAAACACAGTGTCCGCGCCCACTTGGCGTGCGCAGGCGGGCAACACCTCGGACACGGGGCCGTGCAGTAACACCAAGCGCTGGCCCAGGGTCTGCAACGAGTTTTCCAGATCTTGCAGCGTGTCGGCCAGAAAACGCCTGCGGTGCACGCCCATGCGGCGAAAGCCCCAGGCGGTGTCTTCGTTTTGCACAGGTTCGTGCACATAGACCAGCAGCAGGGCTTGCTGATGCGCCTGGGCGTGCTCAATCGCTTGTTTCAAGGCGCGTTGGTCGTGCAAGCGCAAATCGTTTCGAAACCAGACAAGGGTGGTGGGCATGCGTTTAAAAATCAAAGCCCAGTTGGTTGCTGGGTGTGGTGTTGTCTGAAGAGGCCTTGGCCGACTTTCTGCGGCTGGTCTTGGGGGAGTCCGAGTCGCGAGTGAACACGTCGCGTTGCTGGCCCGTGCCATGTTTGCGCGAAGCGTGTTTGTCGACGATGGCTTTTTTGCCTGCTTTCACGCCGGGTTCGGCTCGGCGCGCGTGCAGCGCGGCTTTAGACTGGCGCGTGGCCTCTGACAAATCCACCACGGGCAGGGGAATGTCGGCATCAGGCCCACTGCCCACCGTCAGGCCGCAGTGGCGCTGCACTTCGGGCGGCATCAGCCAAGGCTCGAACAGCCAGGTGTCTGGCACACGCCGCATGTGGGGCAGCCAGCGGCGCACAAAGATGCCTTTGGGGTCATGGTCTTGCGCTTGTTTGATCGGGTTGTAAACCCGCGTGGTGTTGATGCCGGTGGTGCCCGATTGCATTTGCAGCTGGCTCCAGTGGATGCCGGGCTCGTAGTCCAGAAACTGCGTGGCCAGCCAATGGCCCACGGGCCGCCAATCCAGCCACAACGGATAAGCCGCCACCGACACCAGCATGGCGCGCATGCGAAAGTTGAGCCAGCCGGTCTCATAAAGCATGACCACACAAGCGTCCACCATGGGCCAGCCGGTGCGGGCCGAAGTGAGGGCCGCAAAGTGCGCGTCGTTCCAGCCGTCTTCGCGCAGACCGTCGTAACCCCGGTGCATATTGCGCCACTCGATTTCGGGCTCGCTTTCGAGCTTTTGAATGAAGTGGCAATGCCAATACAAACGGCTGATGAAACCGACCAGACCTGCGCGGTGCCGACTGGCTTGCGGGGGCAGGGCGTCGAGCGCGGCGCGGGTGCTTTGCACCACTTCACGCATGCTGATGCAGCCATAGGCCAGGAAAGTCGAAATGCGCGAACAAGCTGTGGGTGATGACAGCGGCGAGGAGATGCCGCCTCGGTACGACAAAGCCCGTGCATCCAGAAAACTGTGCAAAGTCTCCAGCCCCAAGCGGCGACCACCTCGCTGGCGCTGGGCGGGGTTGTGCTGCAGGCCCGCTGGTGCGAACATGCTTTCGGGGCCATGACTTTCAGGTGGCGCAAAGAACTGCAGTGAGGGCAAAACGGCTTGCGGCGCGGCCATGTGCGTTTCCCAACGGGCTTGCCAGGTGTTGCGGCTTTTCAGGCGCCGCACCACGCCAAACTGCTGAAATTCTGTCCAGCCCACACCCGCACTGCGGCACCAAGCGCCGATCTGCAGGTCGCGCTCGTAGGTGAAAGCGTTGCCTGTTTCTTCGTGTGCCACCAATTCGGCAAACGGCGCTTGTGCGTGCAGCTCAGTCAGCACCTGCACCGCAGGCCCGTTTCGCACCTGCAAGCTGCCGCCCAGCGCTTGCAAGTCTGCGTGCAGTTCTGTCAGCGACTCGCGCACAAATTCGAAGTGCTGCAGCGCCGCATCGGGCTGCGCCCACAGATCGGATTCGACGATGTAGAGGCACAGCACCGGTCCGTGTGCAGCAGCGTGCGCCAGCGCCGCGTGGTCGTGCAGGCGCAGGTCGCGTTTGAACCAGACGACGCGGTAAGTCATGGCCGCTGCCCTTGGTGCATGGCGGCATAGCGACGTGCCTCAATCGGCACACAGTCGATCAGGGTGCGCGGCAGTTCAGGGGTTTGTTGTTGCAAATACCGGCGTACAAAATTGCCCGCGTGCCAAGGGGCGGTGGAGCCACTCCACACGGCACTGTCCTGTATCAGCCAGTCACTGCCGCGCTGGCGCAGCACCACGATGCTGGGGTTGAGTGTTTTGAATTCGACCTCTGCAATGGCCCAGTCCGCCTGAAGGTGGAGTTGCAGCAGGTGGGCTTCCAGGGAGTCCGGCAGGCTGTGCTGCTGGATGGTATACAGCACGGCATGGGCTGTGGCCGTGTGGGTGGGCTCGGTCTGGACCCTGCGGCAGTCTTGACGCCATTGCAGCCAATGCTCGGCCATCCAGCCTTGCAGATCAAATTTTTGGCCGTTGATCTCCAGCAAGGTGCCTTGGTCTTGGCGAACCCAGTCGATGTGGCTGTCCATGATCAAAAATCCGATCACGCCCAGCAAGGTGGCGGCCACGTGCCGTTTCATGCGCAGTTCGGCGGTGTGGTTTCAGGGGCGCTCTTGCAAGGAGATGCCTTCGTGGTCAGCCACCATTTGCAACGCCTTTTCAAACAAGGCGCGGGCAGTCCCGGCCATCCTGTTGAGCTCTGTGTGCAGTTCGCTGTCTTTGGGGCTTTGCTTCAAACAGTCCAGGCTGTACGCTTCAAACCGACCCAACTGGCCAATCAATTCGGCCACGTGCCTTGGGCATTCGCACAGCACTTGGCTCGGAATATTGGCCATGCGTTGCAGCACCGCATCTGAGAATTGACGTGGCGGAACCGGCTCATTCAGATGGGGCAGACGCCATGAAGCATCAGACAGCGGTGGTCGTGTGCTGCGCACGATGTCGGCCAACTCCGCATCGTTCAGGGGATCGCGGTGCACTCTGCAGCCCCCGCGCGCCAGGCTGTCAATGGCTTTCATTTGTCCAAAGCCGTACAGCACAACCGTCTGGCGTGCGTTGTGACGCGAGGACAGGTCCAGGATTTGCTGCGCGCTGTCCATGCTGAGGTTGTTCACCGACACCATGAGCACATCGCTTGAGGCTGTTTCTGGGCTGCTCAGTGCTTCGCTCAGATCGGCCCACACCGCTTGAATGTGCAGTGCCTGCATTGGATTCGCTGACCGGAAGTGTTCGGATTGCAAGCGCTCTGCCAGGGGTTGACCGATCAGCACCCAAGTGCCATGCGGGTTGTTGGAGGATCGCGGCGCTTGTGCTGGCGCGAGCGCCATGTCAGTGCCGGTTTGCAACAACTGTTGCAGCTGAGTGGTGCTCAGTCCTGCGATCAAGCTGATGCCGTGACCCTGGCCAGTCAGAGATTTCAGTAATGCAGCCTTGCGCAGGTCTTCTTCGTCATAGAGCCTGTGTTGTCCTTGACTGGTGGCGGGCGTGAACGCGTTGTAACGCGTTTGCCAGACCCGCAAAGTGGGGACAGGCACGCCGCTGAGCTTGGAGACTGCGCCAATGCGGTAAAGCGCCGGACGTGAGGCAATGGTGTTGTTCATTAACTTGTTTATGTATTGAATAGATATTTTATGGTGTAAATGGATTTTTTGCGAAATAAAACAGGATATGAGTGGATTTTTATGGTTTAAACCATACAATACCCACTCAAATGAGGAGCGAATCATGATCCTGAAGAAAACAGCCAAAGCCGTAGACATTGCGGTTTTCATCACTTCTCGCGCAGCCGTGGAGCCTGTGACGACCGAAGAGATCGCTTCAGGTCTGGGGCTGTCTTCCTCCTACACAGAGTCGATACTCAAAGAGCTGCGTGAAGCAGGTTTGATCCGCGCGCACCGAGGCCCCGGTGGTGGCTACCAGATCCGAGGCAACCCCGAAGACATCAGCTTGTGGGATGTGGTCAAGCACTTTGAGGTGGTGCACAGCTTCGACGAGATTTACGCCGACGACGCTCATCCGATGAAGTCGCTCGAGTCAGAAATTCAACGACATCTGCAAGAGACATTGGCGTCGCAGACCTTGGACGATGTGGCGGTCCCATTCATGCCGCGTGACGCTCGCGTCACGTCCATGTTGGGTCAATTTCGCCTCAAGCCCTTGCCGCCGCCAGTCATGCCCCGGGCACCCAATTCGGTGTTTCAGCTGAGCATGATGCTCTGATCCACGATCAAAGGTTGGCTGACTTTCGGGCATGACCTGGGTAAAAAGTCTGGTTGGTTTGAAGACACACGCCAAGATGTTCTGGATCATTTGAAAGAGTGGTTGGATGGCGTGGCGTGAAACCCCGTCACTCAAATTTAATAAAAAAGACACGGCGTTGACACGCGTGAAGGGGACCATGGCATTCAGGATCCAAAGGAGCTGAAGTCATGAAAGAGTTACCCAACCCCACCTTCGCGCTGTCCCCTGTTCAATTGCCCAGGGGGTCACTTCATCCGGGATCAGCTGGTACCGGTTTGGACTTTTTGCCTCGGCGTGTGCAAAGCACCATTGAAGTCAGCTGGGCGCAGCATCTCGACGAAGTTCGGGAAGCGCAGCGCCTGAGGCATCAAGTCTTTGCCATTGAACTGGGTGCACGTTTGCCCAAAAAAGTGCCAGGGCATGACATCGATTTATTTGACGACTATTGCGAACACCTCTTGGTCCGAGACAGCGCTTCTGGCCAAGTCATTGGCACCTACCGGGTGCTCACGCCCGCACAGGCCAAGCGTGCAGGCAGCACCTACAGCGACACCGAATTTGATCTGACCCGACTGTGCGATCTGCGTGGCCGCATGGTCGAGTTGGGCCGCAGCTGCGTGCATGCTGAGCACCGTCATGGGGGCGTCATCATGGCATTGTGGGGTGCCTTGTTTGAGTTCATGGACCGTAACCGTCTAGACACCATGATCGGTTGCGCCAGCATCCCCATGCTGCACAACGGTCTGGTGACAGGCGATGTCGCTGCCAGCATCTGGCACCAGTTGCGCCAAACCCATTTGGCAGATATTCAGTTCCATGTGCGGCCACGCCTGGCTTTGCCTGTGGAAGAGTTGAACCATGGCTTGCAAATTGAACCACCGGCGCTCATCAAAGGTTATTTGCGACTGGGCGCCAAGGTGTTGGGCGCGCCGGCTTGGGACCCGGATTTCAATACGGCTGATCTGCCGATGATGATGCGCACGGCCGATTTGCCCATGCGCTACCGCAAGCACTTTTCCATGGGGGCCGTATGACAACAGCCGTTCCAAATTCGCCGGTTGGTGCCCTGTTCAAAACCTCGTATCCGGGTGTCGATGACAGCTTGGCTCAGGCATTGCCTGCTCTGCTGCCGCCGTTGATGAGGGAGATGGACGATTCCGATGAAGACAATATGCCCGCAGACCGACCCCGTTTGCGGGCAATTTTCATTTCGGACCTGCACATTGGCACACCTGGCTTTCAGGCAGAAGCTTTGCTTGATTTTTTGAAGCACCACCCCAGTGATGTGTTGTATTTGGTGGGTGACATCGTGGACGGTTGGCAATTGCGCAGGCGTTGGTTTTGGCCTCAAAGCCACAATGATGTGGTGCAAAAATTGTTACGCCGAGCGCGCAAAGGGTGTCGCGTCATTTATGTGCCAGGCAACCACGACGAGTTTGCGCGGCATTTTGTGGGCCATGCTTTTGGCGGTGTCGAGGTGGTGCACGATACGTCCCACACCACGGCCAAAGGGCTCAAGTTGTGGGTCGTGCACGGTGATCACTTTGATGGTGTGATCCAGTGCGCGAAGTGGTTGGCCTATGTGGGCGATTGGATGTACGAGTTCACTCTGCGGCTCAACCGTCACCTCAACAGTTTCAGGGCCCGCATCGGCTTGGACTATTGGTCCTTGTCGGCCTACCTCAAACTCAAGGTCAAAAAGGCCGTCAATTTCATCAGCGACTTTGAGGTGGCTGTGGCGCAAGAGGCCAAACGCCGGGGTTTTGATGGTGTGGTGTGCGGCCACATTCATCACGCCGAAATTCGGGATGTGAACGGCACCTTGTATTGCAACGACGGTGATTGGGTAGAAAGCCGCACCGCCTTGGTCGAGCATGCCGATGGTCGCCTGGAAATCATCCACTGGGCTGGTCAAGCGGTGGTGGTCAACGCCTTACCCACGCAGGCGGTGCCTGCATGAAGTTGGCACTGATCACCGACGCCTGGCACCCTCAGGTCAATGGGGTGGTGACCACTTTGCATGAATTGGTGGAGGCTTTGGGCCCGATGGGTGTCCAGGTCAGTGTGCTGCATCCTGGGTTGTTCAAAAGTCGACCTTGTCCGGGTTATGCGGGCATTGATTTGGCGGTGCGCCCTTACAAAGCCTTGGCCGAGATGCTCGATCGACTCTCACCCGATGCTGTTCACATCGCCACCGAAGGGCCTTTGGGTTGGGCTGCTCGCAAGCACTGTCTCAAGAGGGGGTGGCGTTTCACCACCGCTTTTCATACCAAGTTTCCGGAAATCCTTCGGGCGGCTTTGCGTGTGCCCTTGTTCCTGGGATACGCTTTGTTTCGGCGCTTTCACCGGCCCTCCTCGGGCGTGATGGTGCCGACCCAGGGCGTTTTGCACATGCTGCAAGTGCGGGGTTTCAAAAACCTGATGCCTTGGACCCATGGGGTTGACCTGTCGTTGTTCACCTACCAACCGCAGCCCATCGACTTGCCAGAAATTCAGCATCTGCCGCGCCCTTGGGCTTTGTATGTGGGGCGTGTTTCGTACGAAAAAAACATCGATGCCTTTTTGAGCATGCCCTGGGCGGGAACGCGCATCGTGTGCGGAGAGGGGCCTTTGGCTGCGCAGTTACAGGCGACTTATCCCGATGTGGTTTGGATGGGGGTCTTGCCGCGTCCGCAATTGGCGCGGGTTTATGCGGCTGCGGATGTGTTTGTATTCCCTTCACGCAATGAAACCTTTGGCCTTGTCATGCTCGAAGCCATGGCCTGCGGCACACCGGTGGCCGCGTATCCGGTGGATGGGCCCTTGCAAGTGTTAGGTGCTGATCAGGGATCGCCCAAAGGGGGTGTGCTGGACAACCATTTGGCCGATGCTGCGGTGCGCGCATTGCAGTTACCGCGCGAAGAGGCCAGGCTGAGGGCTGAAGCCTTTGGCTGGCCCCAGACGGTGGCTTTATTCAGAACCTACTTGATGCCCATCAAGGCTAAGGGAAAACAATGACGCATATTCACATCCTTGTCATCAAACTGACTTGATGGCTTTTTAGACTCATTTGAAATGACTCAAATGTGTGCCATGGACAAATCACTTTCACAGACCATGTCGACAGATCCTGCTTCGGATTTTTTGGACCGCGACCTGAGTATTTTGGCGTTCAATGAGCGTGTGCTCGACTGGGCGCATCGTCCCGAAGTACCGGTACTCGAGCGCTTGCGCTACCTGTGCATTGTGTCGTCCAACCTCGACGAGTTCTTTGAGGTGCGGGCCGAGCCTCATGTGATGGGCAGTTTGCAGGAGATCAAGTCCGGCCAATACACCTCAGACAGCTTGGCGGCCATTGCCGACAGAACCAATGCCATGGTGACGCGGCAATACGCCTTGTACAACGACGACTTGCTGCCCACCTTGCAGCGCCATGGTTACCGTTTGTTGTCGCACGGGGAGCGCAATGCCGAGCAGCGCCGCTGGGTGCACAGCTATTTCCAGCGCGAGGTGCAACCTCTGCTGGTGCCCGTAGGTCTGGATCCAGCCCATCCTTTTCCTCAAGTGGCCAACAAATCGCTCAACTTCATTGTTCAGTTGTCGGGCAAGGACGCTTTCGGACGTGCCAATGAAATCGCCATCGTCAAGGTGCCGCGTGTATTGCCAAGGGTGATTCCCTTGCCGGACAAGGTTTGTGAAGGCACCAAGGATTTTGTGCTGTTGTCCAGCGTGATCCGCGCCCACCTAGCCGAGTTGTTTCCGGGTCGTGAGGTTGGACAGTTCTCGCAGTTCAGGGTCACACGCCATTCCGACTTGGCGGTGGATGAAGATGAAATCGCCAATTTGCGCATGGCCCTGCGCCAAGGGCTTCAGCACCGTCACTATGGCCAAGCGGTTCGCCTGGAAGTCTCGTCCAACTGTGCGCCCCGATTGGCAGAGTTTTTGCGCAAGGAGTTTCGCCTGCCCGAGGCGTCGGTGTTCCGGGTCAATGGTCCGGTGAACTTGGTGCGCTTGATGCAGTTGATCGATCTGGTGCCTGCGCCGGACTTGCTCTTTCCGCCGTTCAAAGCCAGCTTTCCGCTGCAACTGCCGCAACATGGCTCGGTATTCAATCGGCTCAAAGAGGGCGATGTGGTGATTCACCAACCCTTTGAAAGTTTCGACGGGGTGTTGGCCTTTTTGCGTGAAGCCGTGATGGACCCGAATGTGTTGGCCATCAAGCAAACCATTTACCGTGCAGGTAGCGACACCACCATGATGGATTTGCTGCGCGAGGCGGTGCGCAGGGGCAAGGAAGTCACGGCCGTGGTGGAACTGAAGGCGCGTTTTGACGAAGAGGCCAACATCAACTGGGCCGAGCAACTTGAATCGATTGGCGCGCAAGTGGTCTATGGCATCGTGGGCCTGAAGACGCACGCCAAAATGCTGCTCGTCACCCGCCGCGAAGGCCGCGTGCTGCGCCGCTATGGCCATCTGTCCACCGGCAATTACAACCGCCGCACAGCCGCGCTGTACACCGACATCAGCTACCTCACGGCCAATGCCGACATCACAGCCGACATGGACCAGTTGTTCGGTCATTTGGCCAGCCAAAGCCGCTTGCCCAAAATGAAGCGTTTGTTGGTGGCGCCTTTTAACTTGCATGCCCAGATGCAAACCCTCATCGAGGCCGTGGGCAACGCGGCTGCGCGTGGTGCGAGTGGGCGCATCGTCATCAAGATGAATGCCTTGACCGACCAACCGCTGATGGAAGCCCTGTTGGAGGCTGGAAAAAAGGGGGCGAAGATCGATTTGATTGTTCGCGGTGCCTGCATGCTCCCCGCCGGGGTGGCTGGCTTGAGCGACAACATTCGGGTGCGCTCGGTCATTGGCCGGTTTTTGGAGCACTCACGGGTGTTTTATTTCTGCGCAGATCAAGACGAATCGCTTTACCTCTCGAGCGCCGACTGGATGAGCCGCAACATGACGCGTCGCATCGAATTGGCTTGGCCCGTGACCGACCCGTTGCTGCGCCAGCGCATCATCGACGAATGCTTGATCGCCTATCTGCACGATGGCCGTGACGCTTGGGATTTGTCCCCGGATGGCCAGTATCACCGCGTGGGCCTGACGGCGCCGGGGCCGGGTGCCCAGCAAGCGCTGATGCAGCGGTACAGTGCATCGACCGAGCAGGAGTGAGTGCCATGGACTTGATCGTGTGGCGACATGCAGAAGCCCATGAAGCCGAGCCCGGCGAAGACGACATGACCAGGGCTTTGACGCCTCGCGGGCGAAAACAGGCCGAACGCATGGCCACTTGGCTAGATGCCCAGTTGCCTCAAGGCACCCGCGTGCTTTGCAGCCCGGCTGTGCGTGCCGAACAAACCGTGCAAGCCCTGGGCCGCAAATACAAAGTGCGCGACGCCCTGTCCCCCGGTGCCAGCGTGGCCGATGTGCTGGAAACCTCAGGCTGGCCCGATGCGCGTTACCCGGTCTTGCTGGTGGGCCACCAGCCGGCACTGGGCGGCATGGTGGCGCAATTGCTGGGCATGCCCGAGGCCGCATGCGCCATTCGCAAAGGGGCGGTTTGGTGGCTGCGCCACCGCATCCGCGAAGGTCAGGCTCAAAGCGTGCTGCTGGCTGTGACGTGTCCTGAGCGTTTGTGATCAGGCAGTTGGATACCGCCCTCAGTCTTTGCTTGGGCGTCCGGTCTTGATGGTGGGTACGTTGGCCATGGCCTTTTTGAAAGCGGTGTCGGCCATTCCAGCCAATGCCTGAAGGCCAGCACGGATCAGTTCGCTCTTTTTGACTTCAACGCCCAAGGTCATCGCGCGTTTTTTCATCTCGCCGATTTGCAGCAACTCGGTCTTGGGCAAGGTGAAGCTGTCGCGAACGACTTTGACTTTTTTCTCTTTAATGGTTTTACTGGGCAAGTCAGAGGCTTTTTTATCCAGGGCTTTGGGTTGAGCCGTTTGGGTTTGGCTCACCTTGCCGGTGACTGGCACGGCTGGCTGTTTGACAGCCGTCTTTGCCGATTGGACGGGTTTGCGTTTTGGCGCAGGCGTGGCGTTTTTGGCCCGGTTTGGTGCTGCACTTTGGCCAAGCGCATTGACTGGCTTTGTATTGGCGGCCGTTTTTTTAGGACTGGGCTTGGGGGCGGCAGCTTTGATGGGAGATTTGACGATTGTTTTGGCGGTGCTCATGGTGGCGCAATTTTTAAATTAACGGGATATACAGTTTATACCGTTGATTTTAATTGGGCAAGTTGCTGGCCCCTGGAGCGTGGTGAATTTCAGTTTGAAAGAACTTGCAATATCCAATCTGTCTTTTGCCAAGCGTTTTTTTCTTCGCGCAACAAGTGCGCCGACTGCGGCCAAAGGTCAGCCCATTCACCATCCATTTGCAAGGTGGCAGTTCGGCGATCTGTATCGAATTGAATGTGCAAACCGGATAAATCAGGATCGCGCCGTGCATGGCACAAAATGACAGCCAGACGCAGCGCCATGAGTTGTTGGACAAACCGGATGTCTACCAAGTCAGTTTCAAGTTTCCGCAGCTTGCCCCGGTGACCCAAGACCAGTTGGCTCAAGCGGTGCAACTCGTCGATGGTGAAACCGGGTAGATCTGTGTTGTCCAGAATGTATGCGCCATGCTTGTGGTAATCGCTGTGCGAGATGCGCATGCCGGTCTCGTGAAGCTGGCAGGCCCAGTGCAGTTTTTGCAAATGGCGTTGGCTTTCGATTTTGGGTACATCGGTTTCTGAAGTGAGCATGTCTTGCAAGAGGCCTTGGGCCGTGCGCGAGACTCGACCGGCCTGATTTGCATCCGTGCCAAAGCGTTGGGCCAGCCAGTCCACCATGGACGATCTGACATCCTGGGGGCTTTCGCGATCGATCAGATCGTAGAGTGCGCCGTGGCGCAGAGCCCCTTGCGCGGCATGCATTTCATCGATTTGCAGCAAATCAAACGCCGATTGCAAAACCGCCAGTCCGCCGCCAATCACAGGCTTGCGCTCTTCCTTGACACCTTCCAAGCGCAGGTTATCTATTTTTTGAGCTTTGATGAGACGCTCTTTGAGCCAAGACAGCCCGTCTCGTGTGACACGCCCTTCGGGCCAGCCGGCCTGGGTCAAAACCTCAGAAACCGCACCCACGGTTCCTGAAGAGCCGTAACACTTGTCCCAGTGCTGGCGGTTGAACAGGCTGTGCGCCTCGTCGAGTACCGCCATGGCCCCGATCTCGGCAGCCTTGAATGCCTGGGGGGTCCACAGGCCATCGGGAAAGTATTTCATCGACCAAGCCACGCTGCCCACTTGGTAAGACGCCAGTGTGCTGGCGGTTTCGTGCTGACCCAAAATCATCTCGGTTGAGCGCCCCCCAATGTCCACGACCAGGCGGCGTTCATTCGATTGTGGGAGCAGGTGAGACACACCAAGGTAGATGAGTCGGGCTTCTTCGCGCCCGGCAATCACCTCGATCGGAAAGCCCAGAATCCGCTTGGCCTTGGCCATGAACACATCGCGGTTACGGGCCTCGCGCAAGGTTTGGGTGGCCACGGCACGCACTTGGCTGGGTTTAAAGCCCGCAATGCGTTCACCAAATCGGGCCAAGCATTCCCAGCCCCGAACCATCGCCTCATCTGTCAAGTTGCGCTCGGCATCCAGCCCATTGCCTTGGCGTACGGTTTCCTTGATGTATTCCACGCGCCGCAGTTGGCCTGCATCCATCTGACCGATTTCGAGGCGAAAACTGTTGGAGCCCAGGTCAATGGCGGCGTACAGGGATTTGTTGTGCATGGGTGGGAGAGCTAAACGCGCAAACAAAGTTCAGATTATGTGACTGAATTGTGAAATGAAAATGACATGGGGCATGCTTGATCATGCAGTCTTCCGTAACAGACAACATGCAGTCATCCTGAACAGACAACATGCAGTCATCCCGGACTTGATCCGGGATCCATGTCCCATATCAGTTCATTTGCACACCGACCGAAGATGGGCTCCGGGTCAAGCCCTGGGTGATACCAACCCACCTGATTGCGGTTTTGCCACTTCAGCCTGCGAGCACATCACATTGATCGTGTCGCCGCAAGGCATACCCTGGCAACAATGTGCAGTCAAAAAGTCCATCAGGCTTTGCATGGTGCTCAAGTCGGCGCGGTAGCGCAAAAAGCGACCTTCTCGCTGCACGCCGATCAAGGCCGCGTGCTGCAGTTCCTTCAGGTGAAACGACAACGTGTTGGCCGGAATGTCCAGCGCAGCAGACAACTGCCCGGGTTGAATGCCCTCAGGCCCCGTGCCCACGATGGCTCGGAACACTTTCAGGCGCGAGCTTTGCGCCAAAGCCGCCAAGGCTTTGACGGCCACGTCCTCGTCCATGACTTGGAAAAGCGAAACGGGGTTCATGGGGTGGTCTTTTCTGATGGGGTGTAGGTCAATAGACCCATGGGCAGCCGCAGCGTGGCCAGCCAGCAAACGGCCAGCATCAGTGCCGAGCCCAGCAACGCGTACATCAAGCCGCCCCATTGGTAAAGAAAGCCCGATAACAAGGTGCCCATGAATCGCCCCAGCGCGTTGGCTGCGTAATAGAAGCCCACGTCTTCGGCCGCTTTTTCTGAGCCCGCATAAGCCAGCACCAAATAGCTGTGCACCGAGGAGTTGATGGCAAAGGCAAAGCCGAACAAACTGAGGCCCCCTACCACCCACCACTGCAGCTGCGGCGCTTGCCAATACATGGCCGCTGCAATGCCCAGAGGAATGAGTGTGAGCACGGCCGACCACCAGCGCGCTGCGGGCACTTCGCGGCTCAGGCCATCGGCACTGCGGCGCACGATCTGTGGTGCCAGTGCTTGCACCAGGCCGTAGCCAATGGTCCAGGCCGCTAAAAAGCCACCTACCATGGTGAAGGTCCAGCCCACCGAGTACAAAAACACGGGCACGCCCACCACAAACCACACATCGCGCGCACCGAACAAGGCCACTCGTGCAGCCGCCAGCGCGTTGATGCCAGCATTTTTGGCGAACAACTCTTTGGCCGAGCCCGAAGGCTTGCTCTTGCCCATCATGGGCGGCAAGCTGGTGACCACGCCGAGCAACACCACCGCCAGCAGAGCGGCCATGGCCCAAAGCGAGCCCTGAAAACCCAGCGTCTCCAACAGCAATCCGCCCAGAAAAAAGCCAAAACCTTTCATGGCGTTTTTGCTGCCCGTGAACCAGGCCACCCACTTGAAGAGTTGCCCGTTGCCTTGGTCTTTGGCTTGCGCTTGTGTGATCTTGATGGCCGATTTGCTGGCGGTTTTGGTCAGGTCTTTGGCCACGCCGCACACCCCTTGCGCCAAAACCACCCAGGCCACCGACATGGCCGCTGTCCACTCCGGTTGCAAGGCCGAGAGCAAGCCAAAGCCGATGATCTGCGTGACCAGGCCCACGGTGAGCATGCGGGCAATGCCAAAGCGGGTGGCCAGCCAGCCGCCAATCAGGTTGGCCAACACGCCCGCACCTTCGTACAGCAAGAACAAAAAGGCCAGCGTGAATGGCGAGTAACCCAGCTTGTAAAAGTGCAGCAGCACCAACATGCGCAATGCGCCGTCGGTCAGGGTAAAGCCCCAATAGGCTGCTGTGACGATGCCGTAGTTGCGTTCAGCAGCGTTCATCTCAGATGCCGACCTCGTTCATGTGGCAAGCCAAGTCCACCATGCGGCAGGCGTAGCCCATCTCGTTGTCGTACCAAGCGTAGATCTTGAGCAGCGTGCCGTCGGTCACCATGGTGGACAGCGCGTCCACGATGGCGCTGCGCGTGTCGCGGGCGTAATCCACGCTGACCAAGGGGCGCTCCTCGTAACCCAAGATACCTGCCAGCGGGCCTTGGGCCGCTGCGGCAAACAAGGCGTTGACTTCTTCGGCGCTGGTTTCGCGTTTCATCTCAAACACGCAATCGGTCAGCGAAGCATTGAGCACGGGCGCACGCACCGCGTGGCCGTTGAGTTTGCCCTTGAGTTCGGGGTAAATCAGGGCAATCGCCGTGGCGCTGCCTGTGGTGGTGGGGGCCAGACTCACCATGGCGCTGCGGGCGCGGCGCAGGTCCTTGTGCGGCGCGTCCACTACCAGGTTGGTGTTGGTCGGGTCGTGGATGGTGGTGATTTGGCCGTGACGGATGCCAATTGCTTCGTGTACGACTTTGACCACCGGGGCCAGGCAGTTGGTGGTGCAGGATGCGGCGGTGACGATGCGGTCTTTGGCCGGGTTGTAAAGCGTGTGGTTGATGCCCACCACGATGTTCAACACATCGCCCACCTTGATGGGCGCCGCTACGATCACGCGCTTGGCGCCCCGGTCCAAATGGCCTTGGATGGTTTCGGGCGTCAAAAATTTGCCGGTGCATTCCAGCACCAAGTCCACGCCCATGTCCCCCCAGGGGATGTCGGCTGGGTTGGCGTGTGAAGAAAAGCCGAGCGTCCGCTCACCGATGCGGATCTGGCTGTCGCCCTCGGCTTCGATGAGCTCACGCCATTTGCCCTGCACGCTGTCAAACGCCAGCAAATGCGCCGTGGCAGCCGCGCCACCTTTGAGCTCGTTCAAGTGCACCACCTCCAGGCGGTTGCCTGCGCGGGGGTCGTCCAATTGGCGCTCGGCAGCGCCCATGGCTGCTCGCAAGGCCAAACGGCCAATGCGGCCCATTCCGTTGATTCCGACTTTCATGGTCAATCCTTCGATGGTTCTGGAAATGTGAATTCCTGAACTTTGCCATGTGCTGATGACGTTTTGATGACAAGGGCTTTGCTATCGAAAACTGTCGATTGACTTGAAAATTTCAAAAAAGTCCCATCAAGCTGTCACATGAGCGCATTGAAATGGCAGTTTTAAACAGGAGCCATCCATGTCTCACCACGACCTCGATCCTATCTACAACATCTCAGACAACGAACATTTTCAGGATGTCCTGAGTCAGTCTTTGCAAAACCCCGCTCGTCGCGGCTTGTTGCGTGGCGGTTTGGGCCTGGCAGGCCTGGCCATGTTGCCCGGTTGCGCTACCCTGACTTCGGGCATGGCCGCAGCACCTGCGGTGCTGGGCTTCCCTTCGGTGGACAAAAGTCTGCTGGACAACGTGATTTTGCCGCCCGGTTACCAGTACACGGTTTTGCACGCTACGGGCGATGCACTCGATTCAACGCTGCCCGCTTATTCCAACAAAGGCACTGAGACCGATGACTGGTCACGCCGCATTGGTGATCACCACGACGGCATGGACATTTACTACATCGATGCCAATGGCCGATACACCGAGAAAGAAACAGGCCGCGCCGTGCTGTGTGTGAACCACGAAAGCTCGGCCGATGCGCATTTCATGCACCCGAATGGCCAAACATCCAATGGCGTGAGCGGCAAAAGATTTGACCAATTTGGTTCTTGGGACTTGGGTTCACGCCCTGAGTTGGAAGTGCTCAAGGAAATCAACCACCACGGCGTTTCGGTGGTCGAG
>JBIKSF010000134.1:0-4683 GCA_044348785.1 Limnohabitans sp. | reverse complement strand
GGGTGAAATGACCACCGGGGGCTACACCTTGTTGCAAGCGCCCAAAACCCGCCAGAAGCTGGTGCACATCCATGCCAGTGCCGAAGAGCTCAACCGTGTTTACCAAGCCGATTTGGCCATCAATGCCACCATGAATGCGGCTGCCCGCAGCCTGGAGGTCTTGAGTGCGCCCACCGAGCTGCCTTGGGCCGATTGGACGCAAGCAGCGCACACCGACTACCTGAACAACCTCACGCCACAGGCCTTGCCCGGCGACATCGACATGCCCGCGATCGTTGCTACGCTGCAAAAACATTTGCCAGCGGACGCCGTGCTGACCAACGGCGCAGGAAATTTCGCCAGCTGGATGCACCGTTTCTACAAGCACCACGGCTTGGTCAAAGGCCACAAAACCCAGTTGGCCCCAACGGTGGGTGCCATGGGTTACGGCGTGCCTGCTGGCATTGCAGCCAATTTGTTGACGGGACGTTTGGCCTTCACCATCGCAGGCGATGGTGACTTTTTGATGAACGGTCAGGAACTGGCCACTGCGGTGCAGCATGGTGGCAAAAGCATCATCGTGCTGCTCAACAACGGCATGTACGGCACCATCCGCATGCACCAGGAGCGTGAATACCCAGAACATGTGACGGGCTCCAAACTGCAAAACCCGGACTTTGCTGCTTTGGCTGCTGCTTATGGTTATGTTGGGGTGCGTATTGAGCACACCCACGCCTTTGAGGCGGCCCTGATGGAAGCCCTGGCCCGTCCCCAAGGCACACTGATCGAGGTGATGCTGGACCCTGAGGTGATCACCACACGCGGCACGTTGAGCGCCATTACCCAAGCCGCTTTGGCCCGACAAGAAGGCGATTGAGTCAACGCGTTTGACACGGTGGGCGCAGAGCCTTGGCTACCCGCCCCTTGCTTGAAGCTTTCTTTACCCAACAAAAAACCCGCCGAGGCGGGTTTTTTGTTGGCTGCGCTAGGCAGGGAAACTGAATTATTTCAGGTGCTTGCCAATCAAGCCAGCCATTTCGAACATGGTGACTTGTGCCTTGCCGAACACAGCCTTGAGCTTGTCGTCGGCATTGATCGCACGGCGGTTCACGCTGTCTTGCAGGTTGTGCTTCTTGATGTAAACCCACATTTTGCTGACCACTTCTGTGCGTGGCAGTGGCGTTGCACCCACCACGGCAGCCAGAGCTGCGCTGGGTGTCAAGGCTTTCATGAATGCAGGATTGGGGGTACGTTTTTTCGCTGGTGCCGCTTTTTTGGCGGGCGCTTTAGCCGCTACCTTTTTAGCAGGTGCTGCAGCTTTTTTCGCTGGAGCAGCTTTCTTGGCCGGTGCTGCTTTTTTAGCGGGTGCAGCTTTAGTTGCCGGGGTTTTCTTCGCAGTTGCCATGATGGAATTCCTTTGAACGGAAGTTGATTCGTCGCTGAGTAACAGTTTGTTTCCAGCTGCTTGCATGCTACTGGAGAAACAGCGACTTTCCAAGCTGAATTCTGATTTTTCTATAGGGGTTGTTCCTGATTTGCGGACAGATTCAAGCTTTTTTCCAATTGGATACGTGATTCGCACTGTCTCAGTACGTATGGGCTGTGTAAGACGCATCCAGTCAACTCGGTTTTTTTTGATTTGTAGGGTGATGACGATGAGCGCAGCAATTCCTTTTTCTATTTGTGATTTTTGTGATGCGCACAAAGCATCCGAGGCGGATGACTTCAGGGTTCTGTTGCCGGTTTTCAAAGACTTTGGTGGGCGAACCTCTTTTTTCGGTCAGGTGTTGACCGTCAAGTGCTACCAAGACAACAGCCAAGTCAAAAGCGCTGTCGAGTCCGAGGGGCAAGGTCGTGTTTTGGTCGTGGACGGCGCTGGTTGTTTGCAACGGGCCTTGCTTGGCGGCAATTTGGCCGCTTCTGCAGCCCGTCAAGGTTGGGCGGGCGTTGTGATCGACGGTTGCGTTCGCGATCTTTCTGAAATAAACCTTTTGCCCATTGGTATCCGTGCCTTGGCTTTGAATCCTATGCCCACCATGCGTGCCGGCCAGGGGCAAACCGGTGTGAGCGTTCGGGTTCAAGGCACCCGTGTTCACACAGGTGATTGGCTCTACGCTGATACCGACGGCATGGTGCTTAGCCGTGTCCCACTTCATATTTCATAGGCCGTTCATGGTTTTCATGATTTGAAAAATAGCCTTGCTGCACTGCTGCATTATTTCTCAATATGGAAAATACAAAATCACATTGCAAAATAAGAGATGTAAGGTGTTGATTTTTAACAAATAAAAATATGTCTTGTATAAGACATAAGAATATATCTCGGTCTTCTATAAGAGTTAAGATGATGACACCGACGAAGCAGAATCCGCTGCCCACATCGCCCGATTTCAACTTGACTTCAGGAGTCCTCCATGCCAGCCAACCTCACTCAACAACTGAGCCGTGAACAGCAAATCGCCGCCCTCGAAAAAGACTGGGCCACCAACCCACGCTGGAAAGGCGTCAAGCGCGGCTACTCCGCTGCCGACGTCGTGCGTTTGCGCGGCAGCATGCCCATTGAGCACACTCTGGCCAAGCGTGGTGCAGAAAAGCTCTGGGAAAAAGTCAACGGCGGCGCCAAGAAAGGTTATGTCAACGCATTCGGCGCCATCTCTGCTGGTCAAGCCATGCAACAAGCCAAAGCCGGCTTGGAAGCTGTGTACTTGTCAGGCTGGCAAGTCGCTGCTGACGGCAACACATCAGAAACCATGTACCCCGACCAGTCGCTCTACGCTTACGACTCGGTCCCCACCATGGTTCGCCGCATCAACAACACTTTCAAACGCGCTGATGAAATTCAGTGGGGCCGCGGCATTGAGCCAGGTTCCAAAGAATTCATCGACTACTTCTTGCCCATCGTGGCCGACGCTGAAGCCGGTTTTGGTGGCGTATTGAACGCTTTCGAGCTGATGAAGAACATGATCGCCTCCGGCGCTGCGGGTGTGCACTTCGAAGACCAATTGGCTGCTGTGAAGAAATGCGGTCACATGGGCGGCAAAGTGTTGGTCCCAACACAAGAAGCTTGCGAGAAGTTGATTTCTGCACGTTTCGCTGCCGACGTCATGGGCGTGTCCACCATCGTGTTGGCCCGTACCGATGCCGAAGCCGCCAACCTGATCACTTCTGACCACGACGCCAATGACAAGCCATTCCTGACGGGTGAGCGCACACAAGAAGGTTTCTACCGAGTTAAAAACGGTTTGGAACAAGCCATCAGCCGCGGTGTGGCTTATGCCCCTTACGCCGACTTGGTGTGGTGCGAAACAGGCGTGCCAGACATTGGTTTCGCCCGTGAATTCGCGCAAGCTGTGCACGCTGCCTGCCCAGGCAAGCTGCTGTCTTACAACTGCTCGCCATCGTTCAACTGGAAGAAAAACCTCAACGACAGCCAGATCGCTTCTTTCCAGGACGACCTGTCGGCTTTGGGTTACAAGTACCAGTTCATCACCTTGGCTGGTATCCACATCAACTGGTTCAATACATTCCAGTTCGCCCACGCTTACGCTCGCGGCGAAGGCATGAAGCATTACACCGAAATGGTGCAAGAGCCTGAGTTCGCAGCCCGCGACAAGGGTTACACCTTCGTGTCGCACCAGCAAGAAGTCGGTGCAGGTTACTTCGACGACGTGACCACCGTGATCCAGGGCGGTTCATCTTCGGTGAAGGCCTTGACCGGTTCTACTGAAGAAGAGCAGTTCCACTGATCGACTTCCCAAGAGGCTGAAGGCGAGGGCGGCTAAAATCTGCCCTCAGCGTTTAGACACTTCTTCCTAGCGCGGCCTTTGCCGCGCTTTTTTACTTGTACACACATGGTTCAGATCACTCTTCCCGACGGTTCATTGCGCGAGTTTCCAGGCCCGGTGACGGTAGCCGAGGTGGCCGCTTCGATTGGCGCAGGCTTGGCCAAGGCCGCTTTGGGTGGCAAGGTCAACGGGCAATTGGTGGACACCAGCTTCAGCATGGCGAGCAATTCGCAATTGGCCATCGTCACCGCCAAGGACCCTGAAGGTTTGGAGTTGATTCGTCACTCGAGTGCCCACTTGTTGGCGTACGCCGTGAAGGATTTGTTCCCTGAGGCGCAAGTCACCATCGGTCCTGTGATCGACAACGGTTTTTATTACGACTTCTCTTATTCCCGTCCATTTACGCCAGACGATTTGGCGACCATTGAAAAACGCATGACCGAGTTGGCCGCAAAAGACGAGCCCGTGCTGCGACGCGTGCTGCCACGCGACGAAGCTGTTGCGCATTTCAAATCCATTGGTGAGAACTACAAGGCCGAGATCATCGGCAGCATCCCTGCCGATCAGGAGGTTAGCCTGTACCGCGAAGGCAATTTCGAAGATTTGTGCAGAGGCCCCCATGTGCCCAGCACTGGCAAGCTCAAGCACTTCAAACTGATGAAGGTGGCCGGTGCCTATTGGCGCGGGGACAGCAAAAACGAGATGCTGCAACGCGTGTATGGCACGGCTTGGGCCAGCAAAGACGACTTACAGCAGTATCTGGTGCGCTTGGAAGAAGCTGAAAAACGCGACCACCGCAAATTGGGGCGCGAGCTGGATTTGTTCCATATTGACGAACATGCACCTGGTTTGGTGTTTTGGCACCCCAAGGGCTGGACGGTTTGGCAGACCATTGAGCAGTACATGCGTCAGGTCTACC
>JBIKSF010000133.1:0-4692 GCA_044348785.1 Limnohabitans sp. | reverse complement strand
ACGAACTTGTAGCTCGAAGCAGCGCCGCCCAGCACCGAATAAATGGCCTTGGGTGTGATTTTTTGCTGCTGCAAAGTGCGCACCAGCAAGGCATATTCGTTGTAGTAGTTGGCCGGGATCAGGATGTCGGGGTTGACCTGCTTGATGCGCAGCGCGATGTTGTTGAAGTCACGCGTGGGGTTGGCGTGCTTGATGATTTCTTTCACCTCGTAGCCGTAGCCGGGCAGTTCTTTGGCCAGCAAGTTGGCGGTGCCTGTACCAAACAAGGACTCTTCGTGCACGATCATCACGGTGCGGGCGGGCTTGCCTGCTGCGGTGTTCAAAACATGCAGGCTGGACACGGCCACTTCGGCGCATTTTCTGTAACCGGGGCCAAAGCGGAAGGTGTTTTTCAGGCCGCGCTCTACGATCTGGTCGGCCACGCCGACGTCGACCACATGGGGCAGGTTGTATTTGGCAGCCGCTTGTGTGGTGGCCAGGCAAATGGCCGAGGCGAAGGCACCGACCACGGCGCTCACACCGGCTTCGTTCATTTTCTCGATTTCGGCCGTGCCCGCTTGCGGGCTGGACTGTGCATCGCCGAGCATGGCTTCGATCTTGGCACCGCCCAGCGACTTGATGCCGCCAGCCTTGTTGATGTCTTCAATCGCCATCAAGGCACCCATGCGGCACTGCTGACCCGAGTAAGCCAAGGCACCCGTCACAGGGTGCAAAACACCCACTTTGATGGGCTTGGGCTGAGCGCCACCCACCAGTGGAAAAGCAAGCGCCGAGGCCGCAGCAGCGGACTGGCCCATGAAAGTGCGACGTGAGGTCATGAGAACATCCTTGAAAAAGTTAATGGAAGTTGGCGGACAGCTCTTGGCTTACCCACACCTTGGCGTCAATGCTGCCAACGCGGGATAACTGCATCTGGTATTCGTACCGGTCCGGTCGGTACAAGCCATGCAGCCATTGGACGGGACGTTCGTCCTCGTCATAAATCAAACGCCGCACCGCCAGCAAGGCCGATCCGACAGAAACATCCAGGTGCTGGGCCATGCCCACATCGGCCAAGCGGGCCGAGATGGTTTGCTCGGCCCGGCCCACTTTGACACCCGACTCTTCGAGCAGCACCAAAATGGGTTTTTGCGCCAATTCGCGCTTGCCAAACCCTGAAGAAATCGCATCGGGCACCCAGGTGGTGATGTGCGACAAAGGGCCCTCGGGTGTGCTGCGCACGCGTTCGGCTTTTTGAACCAGGGCCGCGCTGTGCAGCTTCAGCGCAGCGGCCACGTCCACTGGGGCGCGCATGCGCTCGACGGAGAGCACATTGACTTTGGTGCGCATGCCCATGGTGACCAGGTTCTCCAGCAAACCCGTCAAGCGGGCCTGTTGGCCCGTGGCCATGGTCGAGGCCTGCATCTGCACCTCTTGTGCACGCGCCGTCACAGGCCGTGTGCCCCGCCCGGGCTCGCGCTGAATCAGGCCTTCTTCGGCCAGTTGCGACAAGGCCCGGCGCACTGTGACACGCGCCACACCAAACTGCCCCATCAAGGCCAACTCGCCCGGCAAACCATCGTCAAAGCGGCCCTCGCGCAATTGCTCGCGCAGCACCAAATAGATCTGGTGGTACTTGGGCAAAGGCAAATGGGCATCCATGACTGCCATGGTGGAACAGTCCCATTGTCCTGTCAATAGAACATTCAGGTCTTATGCATAGAACATTTGATCAGGGATTTCCCTTGTTGCATGCCCTTCTTCAAGCTTGTCACCCCGGCCCCCGAGCCGGGGTCCATGCTTTCGCCTCCATTGAGCAATCCTGAATACCTGGATCCCGGATCAAGTCCGGGATGACAGACAGGCCACCGCGCGCTCAACGCTTCACGCATACCGCAAGCGCAAGTCGCGCTTGAGCAGTTTGCCGCTGGGGTTCTTGGGCAGGGTGTCGGTGAAGACCACACGTTTGGGGCACTTGAAACCGGCCATGTGCTGAGCGCAGTGCGCGATCACCGCCGCCTCGTCCAGCGTTTGCCCAGCCTTGACCACCACCACCGCCGTGACAGCCTCGACCCACTTGGGGTCAGGTAAGCCGATCACCGCCACTTCGCTGACCTGCGGCAAGCGGTAGATCATTTCCTCCACCTCGCGACTGGCCACGTTTTCACCACCGGACTTGATCATGTCCTTCTTGCGGTCCACCACGGTGATGTAGCCCTCTTCGTCAATGATGCCCAGATCACCGCTGTGGAACCAGTCGCCCTCAAACGAAGCTTGGGTGCGCACGTCGTCGTGAAAGTAGCCCAGCATCAAATGCGGCGATCGGTGCACGATCTCGCCCACTTCGCCCACGGCCACGTCCTGCATGGCGTCGTTCACTACGCGCGTTTCGACGTTGCGCACCGCCTTGCCACATGAACCCAGTTTGCGCAGCTGATCCTCCGGGCCAAGCAGTGTGGCCAGCGGCGCGATTTCGGTTTGGCCGTACAGGTTCCACAGCCGCACTTGAGGCAGGCGGGAGGCCAGCTCTTTGAGCACCTCGACCGGCATGATGGAGGCGCCGTAATAGCCCTTGGCCAGTTTGGAGAGTTTGTCCGCATCCATCAGCGGTGAGCGCAAGAGCGCAATCCACACCGTGGGCGGCGCAAAGAAACTGGTGATGCCGAACTTTTCGAGCATGGGCAGCAGGTTGTCGGGCGTGGGCTTGGACGTGATCACATTGGTGCTGCCCATGTAAATGGCCGGCCCAAAAAACACATCGAGCTGTGCGCAGTGGTACAGCGGCAGTGCGTGCAAGGCCACGTCAGCCTCGGCGATTTCGGCGTCGATCACGCAGCTGGCGTACTGCCACATGACGGCGTCGTGCGTGAGCTGCGCGCCCTTCGGAGAAGACTCGGTGCCGCTGGTGTAGACGATCTGTGCCACATCGTAGCTGCCCAGTTGCACATCGGGCAGCGCATCGGGGCAGGCGGCCAGCGTGTCAAAGCTGTGCATGCCCGCCACGGGTTGGCTCGGGTCTTCGGAAGGCAACCAAATGAACTGCTGCACCTGCGTGTCCAGTTTGCTGGCGGCCTGCGCCAGCTCGGCCAGGCCACTGTCGGTGGCCAGCGTCTTGGCACCTGCATGGCGCAAAATGTAAGCAACTTCGTCTGCCTTGAGCATGAAGTTGATCGGCACCATGACCGCGCCACGGCGGGCCAGCGCAAAACGCAGCGCCGCAAAACCGTGCGAGTTACGCGCCAGCACGGCCACCTTGTCGCCCTCGGCCACGCCGATGCGGGCCAGGCCTGCGACCAAACGGGTGACCAGCGCATCGAACTCGGCATAGGTCCAGGTGGTGGCACCACACACAATGCCGGTTTTGGCAGGCAGGCGGATCGCGGTGCGGCGCAGGGCATCGGCGATGGTCTGGCGGCGAACGGCGGGGTGGATGGCGGTGGACATGGTGGCGGTCATCGTGAAGGCTCCTGCATCGATATGATCAGAACATTGAACATCAGACCCACGAGATTTACATTGGCACTTCCACCACCCTCCCCCCGAAAACTGTCACATACGCGCACCGTGGTGTACCAAGGCTTTGACCGTGAAGATGGCCTGTGGGACATCGAAGCCCAACTGACCGATGTCAAGACCTTCGGCTTCCAGGTGCCCAATGAACGGCTTTTCCCTGGCGATGCGCCGATCCACAACCTGAAAATCCGCGTCACCCTCGACAACAAGATGGTCATCCAGGACATCGCCACCTCCATGGACGACATCCCGCACGCCGAATGCAGCGGGGCACCACACAACATGCATAAGCTCATCGGCTGCACCATGGGCCCGGGCTGGCGCAAGGTCATCAACCAAAATGTGGGCGGCACCGAAGGCTGCACCCACCTGCGCGAAATGCTGTTCAACATGGCCACGGCCGCCTATCAGACCTTGCCTTCAGGCCAATGGCAGCGCCGCGAACTGGCAGGCCAGCCCCACCCCGAAATGAGCCACGCGCCCTATTTCCTGGGCCAATGCCACAGCTGGGCCTACGACAGCCCGACGGTGCAAAGGGCGTATCCGATGTTTTTCAAGCCGAAGGCAGCTGAGGACGCGGGAAACTGAGCAGGAGCTCGCCTGCGATAATCTGGTACCTCCAAAGCGCATCTGCGCTTTTCTTTTTCACAGCCTCTGGATCTACACCATGAACCGCTGCACTTTGGCCCCTATCGGGCGTGCTTTGCTTTGCCTTGACTTCATCACCTCCGTGAACGCCGTGGAGGCCGCATGAGCAAGAAGGTCTTCATCAAAACGTTTGGCTGCCAAATGAACGAGTACGACTCGGACAAGATGGCCGATGTGCTGGGCGCAGCGCAAGGCTACGAGCCCACACAGAACGTGGACGAGGCCGATCTGATTTTGTTCAACACCTGCTCGGTGCGCGAGAAGGCGCAAGAGAAAGTGTTCAGCGATCTGGGCCGGGTGCAACACCTCAAAGCCAAGGGCGTGCTGATTGGCGTGGGCGGCTGCGTGGCCAGCCAGGAAGGCGCCGAGATCATCAAGCGCGCGCCCTATGTGGACGTGGTGTTTGGCCCGCAGACCCTGCACCGCCTGCCCGAATTGCTGAACGAGCGCGAGCGCAAGCAACGCCCGCAGGTGGACATCAGCTTCCCCGAGATTGAAAAGTTCGACCACCTGCCCCCCGCCAAGGTGGAAGGCGCGACGGCCTTTGTGTCG
>JBIKSF010000132.1:0-4698 GCA_044348785.1 Limnohabitans sp. | reverse complement strand
TGATGCACTTCGACCGCATCCTCACCAATCCACCGTTCTCGATCCAATGGGGCAATACCGAGAAGGACGCAGACGACAACCCCGCCTGGAAGCCCAAGTTTGAAGCTGAGCGCTTTCCCTATGGCCAAGTGCCCTTGGGCTCCAAAAAGGCCGACCTCATGTTCGTGCAGCACATGCTGGCCGTCACACGCGACGGCGGCATGGTGGCCACCGTGTTGCCCCACGGTGTGCTGTTCCGGGGCGGCGAGGAAAAAACCATTCGCGCTGGCCTCATCAAAGACGATGTGCTTGAAGCCGTCATTGGCGTGGCCCCCAACCTGTTCTATGGAACGGGTATCCCGGCCTGCATTTTGGTGTTGCGCCAACGGGTGCAAAACGGTGCCCACCGGGTCAGCGGCAAACCCGCCGAGCGACAAGGCAAAGTGCTGTTCATCAACGCCGACCGCGAGTTCTTTGAAGGCCGTGCGCAAAACCACCTGCTGCCCGAGCACATCGAAAAAATCGTCACCATCTTCGACGAGTTCCGCGCCATCGACGGCTTCTCGGCCATTGTTGACAACGCCACGCTCAAAGATAACGCCTACAACCTCAACATCCGCCGCTACGCCGACAACGCGCCACCGCCCGAGCCGCACGATGTGCGCGCCCATTTGGTGGGCGGCATCCCCAAGGCCGAGGTGGCCGCTAAGGCCAGCTTGTTCAGCGCCCACGGTCTGAACCCGATGGACCTGCTGGTGGAGCGCGACGCCAAGTATTTCGACTTTGTGCCTGCTCTCGACAAGCGGCAAGCCATCAAACTCGCTATTGAAAACAACGAGGGCTTGTTGACCAAAGAAGCCGCCATTCGCACCGCGTTTGAGCAATGGTGGCAAGACCACAGCGCACGCATCAGCGCGCTTTCGGGTCAACTCGACAACGCCGCCAGCCTGGTGTCCCTGCGCACCGACCTGTTGGACAGCTTCAGCCAAAGCCTGGAGGCCATTGGCCTGCTCGACCCCTTTCAGGTGCGCGGCATCGTGGCGGGCTTTTGGTACCAAAGTAAATACGACTTCCTCACCCTGCAAGCCCGTGGGGCAAAGGGTGTGGCCGATGCTTGGCGCACCAGCATCGTCACCGCGCTGGAAGACAAGGCCAGCAAAGAAAGCCCGCTGGAGCACAAGCTGGTCAAGTTTTTGATGGGCGACTTCGTCACCGCCATCACCGATTTGGAGGCCAAGAAGGCCGAGCTGGACAGCAAGATCAAAGCGGCCAGCCCGAAAGATGCTGAAGGCGAAGATGGTGAAGCGGCGGAGGTGGCCGAAGAAGATGCCGACGAAGAAGCGGGTGAAGAAAGCGCTGTGGACGAAGCCCAGCTTAAAGCTTGGAAGAAAGACCTCACCGCCATCAAGAAGCAACTCAAAGCCAAGCACGACAGCTTCAAGCAGCACATTGGCGCAGCCGTGGAAGGGCTGACGCCAGACGCCGCTGCCGATCTGCTGCTGACCATTTTGCACAACGACATGCGATCCATCGTGGAGCGCTACATCGCCGCCCAACGCAAGCAGATCGTGGCCGCATTCGAGAACTGGTGCGACAAGTACCGCGTGACGCTGACCGAGATTGAGGGCAAGCGAGACGAAGCGGCGAAGGCGCTGCAAGGGTTCTTGAAGGGGCTGCGATATGTCTGAAGATCGGCAAGTTTGGCCCCAAGACTGGTCTTTTCAATCGCTCGAAAAAATTGCATCACACATTACCAGTGGTGGCACCCCGACTTCAGGTAGCCCGCGTTACTACCTCGAACATGGCGGGCTTCCATTTGCAAAGACTGAAGACTTAACACGCGCTCGCTCGAGATTTATCGAAGAGTGTGATCTGGGAATATCCGAAGCGGCCTTGAAAGAGACGGCAGCGAAAAAATACCCCGCTGGAACAGTGCTCATTTCGATGTATGGAACCATTGGGCTCACAAAAATCGCTGCTATCGAAATGGCTGCAAATCAAGCGCTATGCGCTTTGATTCCGCCCTTGACCTGTGATTCTGGCTATCTGTACCATCATCTTGAATACACCCGACCTGGATGGCTGAAGTACTCAGGGCAAACGACGCAGGCCAATATAAACGGCTCGACTGTTCGATCGCATCAGGTTCCGCTACCTGACCCAATTGAGCAACGAAAGATCGCCCAAGTCCTCGATGCCCTCGACACCGCCATCCATGAAACCGAGGCGATCATCGCCAAGCTCAAGTCCGTCAAGCAGGGTCTGCTGCACGACCTGCTGACACGCGGCATTGACGCCAACGGCGAACTGCGCCCGCCCCAAGCCGAGGCGCCGCATCTCTTCAAGCAGTCAGCGCTGGGGTGGATTCCAAAGGAGTGGGAAGAAGTCACTCTCGGTGACATTGCGCAACGCTCGGGAGGTTTTCTCCAAACCGGGCCTTTTGGATCGCAACTGCATGCATACGAGTACGTGCTCGATGGCATTCCTGTGATCATGCCGCAAGACATGGTCAATAGTGAGCTGTCCGTTGAAAGTATCGCCCGGATCAACCAGCGAAAGGCGACGACTCTTTCGCGGCATCGCGTTCAGCCTAACGACTTGGTCTTTTCTCGTCGTGGGGACCTCTCGCGCTGCGTGGCCATTGAGGAAGAGCATCTTGGGTGGCTGTGCGGCACAGGCTGCCTTTTGGCTCGTTTTCCCGCTCACGAACTCAATGGTTACTGGCTTGCGCTTGTTTACACGCAGCCTGGTGTTCAGACCCAGGTGATGGGGCGAGCTGTTGGGTCGACCATGGCGAACCTCAATACTTCGATCCTTGCCGCGATCACCATTGCTCGTCCACCGGTGACAGAACAAAACGAAATAGCTAAGCGTCTGAAGAGCCTGAACAAGCGGATCAGTTTCGAAGAAGAGGAACTTGAAAAACGGCGGTTTGAAAAAGTGGGCCTGATGGACGATCTCCTCACCGGCCGCGTCCGCGTTACGCCACTGCTGGAAGGTACGCTATGACAGATCGCCCGGTTTCCCTGACGCCGCCGCCCGATGGCTACGCCGACTGGCTGGCCGACCTCAAAACCCGCATCCACAGCGCCCAGCAGCGTGCCGCGCTTGCGGTGAACCGTGAGCTGGTGCTGCTGTATTGGCAGATGGGGCAAGACATTTTGGAGCGGCAAGGCCGCGAGGGCTGGGGCGCCAAGGTGATTGAGCGGCTGGCGCAAGATTTGCGCAGCGCCTTCCCGGACATGAAGGGGTTTTCACCGCGCAACCTGAAATACATGCGCAGTTTTGCCCAGGCCTGGCCAGAGGCCGAATTTGTGCAAGCGGTGCTTGCACAATTGCCCTGGTACCACCAGATTGCCCTGCTCGACAAATTGCCCGACGGCGAGGCTCGCCGCTGGTATGCCGCCAAGGCGATTGAGCACAACTGGTCGCGCAATGTGCTGGTGATGCAGATTGAAAGCCATGCCCGAGCCCGCGTAGGCCAGGCGGTCACCAACTTCGCTGAGCGCCTGCCAGCGCCTTTGTCTGACCTGGCGCGTGAGTCGCTGAAAGACCCTTATCGCTTTGATTTTCTCGGCCTGCACGATGACGCCCAGGAGCGGGCCGTAGAAGGGGCTTTGGTCCAGCATGTGACGCAGTTTTTGCTGGAGCTGGGCGCTGGCTTTGCCTTTGTGGGGCGGCAGGTGTTGCTGAATGTGGGCGGCGAGGAGTTTTTCATCGACCTGCTGTTCTATCACCTCAAGCTGCGCTGTTATGTGGTGATCGAACTGAAAGGTGGCAAGTTCAAGCCTGAGCATTTGGGGCAACTGGGCTTTTACCTGACTGCCGTGGATCGGCAGGTGAAAACCGAACACGACGGTCCGACCATTGGCCTGTTGCTGTGCAAAAGCAAAAACAAGGTGGTGGCCGAATACGCGCTGGGCGACAAAACCCAGCCGATGGGCATTGCCGAATACAAGCTGCTGGAATCGCTGCCGGCTGATTTGCAAACCGGTCTGCCCAGCATTGAGCAGATTGAGCGGGAGTTGGGCGCACTGCCCAGTGACACAAGCACCGGGGATGACTGATGGGTTGGGAACTCGACGACGTAGAAAAGCCATTTGTAGCCCAGCTGCAGGCGCTGGGTTGGGCGCACATCGAAGGCAGCATCGACGAGCCTTCGGTGACAGGTCGCTCAGGCTTTGCTGAGGTGGTGCAAGAAGGGGTGCTGCGTGAGCAACTGTGCGCGCTGAACCTGGGGCCTGATGGTTCGCCCTGGCTGGTCGACGCGCGGTTGTCTGAAGCCGTAGCCGCCATCACCCGCCTTGGCACGCACAAGTTGATGGAGGCCAACGAGAAGGCCACAGCCTTGCTGATCCGAGGCCTGACGGTGGATGGCCTTCCCGGCTGGGATGGCGGGCGTGGTCAGACGATTCGCTTCATCGACTGGGACACACCGGCCAACAACCGTTTCGAGGTGATCAACCAGTACCGAGTGGACTGTCCGCCGGGCTTCAACAGTGGCAAGCAATTCATCGTGCCCGACTTGGTGCTGCTGGTGAACGGCATTCCGCTGGTGGTGGTGGAATGCAAAAGCCCGTCGGTGCCTGAGCCGCTGGCGCAGGCGGTGGACCAATTGCGCCGCTACAGCAACCAGCGCAAGGCCGCCTTGGAGGTGGATGACAACGAGGGCAACGAACCCCTGTTTGCCACCAACCAGTTGCTGGTGGCCACCAGCTT
>JBIKSF010000040.1:0-17010 GCA_044348785.1 Limnohabitans sp. | reverse complement strand
CTCGACAAGCGGCCCGTCACGGCGACCGCTTGCGCGTAATTGGTGTGCACACGACCCGTGCGCGGCAAGGCCAGTTGCGCCAGCTTGTCGGTGTAAGTGCCTTTGAGTTTGGATAGGCTGCGGTGCTCCAGGATGCGGGCGGGCAGCGGGTAGTCTTCGGCCAGTTTTTCCAGCACTTCTTCGTCGGTGCTGCGCGCTCCGGTGGCGGTCTTCTTGATGACGGGCAGGCCCAGTTTGTCAAAAAAGATCTCGCCCAGCTGCTTGGGACTGGCCAGGTTGAAGGGCTGGCCAGCAATTTCGTAGGCTTCGGTTTCGAGCTGCACAATGCGCTCGCCCAGCACCTGGCTTTGCGCGGCCAAGGTCGGCGCATCGATCAGCACGCCGTTGCGCTCGATGCGGTACAGCGATTCGCTGGTCTTGATTTCCAGCTCGTACACATATTTGAGCCCCGCATGCGCCTCGATCTGCGGCCACAAAGCCAGATGCACGTCCAGGCACTGGTCCGAGTCTTCGCACGAATAATGCGCGGCTTTGTCCACATCCACCTGCGCAAACGGGATCTGGTGCGCGCCCTTGCCGCACAGGTCTTCGTAGGTCACGCCCCGGCGGCCCACATGCCTCTCGGCCAGGCTGGAGAGGCCGTGCGGCTTGTGCACTTCGAGCACGTAGCTTTCCAGCATGGTGTCGTGGGCGTAGCCCTGCACCTCGATGCCGTGGTTGGCGAACACATGGCGGTCGTATTTGATGTTCTGGCCCAACTTGTGGCGGGCCGGGTTTTCGAGCCAGGGCTTGAGCTTGGCCAGCACATCGGCCAGTGGCAGTTGCTCGGGCGCACCCGGGCCGTTGTGGGCCAGCGGAATGTAGGCCGCCTCGCCGGGCGTGACGCTCAGCGAAATGCCCACAATCTCGGCGCGCATGGCGTCGAGCGAGGTGGTTTCGGTGTCGATGGCCGTGAGCGGCGATTGCTCGATACGGGCGAGCCACTGGTCAAACATCGCCCAGTCCAGCACCGTGTCGTATTTCAAATCGCCCTGCACGGCGCTGGCCGCGGTGTCCAACTCGGGCAAGGCCGCAGGTTCATCTTCTTGGCCCGAGCCAAACAAATCGCCCATGCCCGTGTCCACCCCCCGACTTGGTGGCTTGGCGGTTTTGGCTTTGGCCACAGGAGCAGCCACAGCCACACCCAGCGATTGCACCAGCCCCTTGAAGCCATAGGTTTGGTAAAAATTCAGCAGCTTGTCTTTGTCGGGCGCGTGCAAGTGCAAGCTGGCCAGCGACGGCAAATCGGGCACCCAGCCGTTCAGGTCGCAATCGGTTTTCATGGTCACCAGGGCACGGCCCTTGGGCAGCCAGTCCACCGCCTGGCGCAAGTTCTCGCCCGCCACGCCCTTGATGTCGTGGGCGTTTTCCATCAGCTTGTCGAGCGAGCCGTATTCCATCAGCCACTTGGCGGCCGTCTTGGGGCCCACTTTGGCCACGCCGGGCACGTTGTCCACCGTGTCGCCCACCAGGGTTTGGTAGTCGATCATGAGCGAGGGTGGCACGCCAAACTCGGCCGTCACGCCCGCCACATCCCGCACCTTGCCGTTCATGGTGTCGATGATGGTGATGTGCTCGTTGACCAACTGGCTCAGGTCTTTGTCGCCGCTCGACACCGTCACGGTGATGCCCTGCTGCGCGGCCACATGCGCCAGTGTGGCGATCACGTCGTCGGCCTCCACACCCGGCACGTCCAGCACGGTCCAGCCCATCAGTCGCACCAGTTCATGGATCGGCTCGATTTGGCTGCGCAAATCGTCGGGCATGGGGCTGCGGTTGGCCTTGTACTCGGGGTACAGCGCGTCGCGGAAGGTTGGGCCCTTGGCGTCGAACACACAGGCCGCATAGACGGCAGGCACATCTTTGCGCAGCCGCTCCATCATGTTGATCATGCCGCGAATGGCGCCCGTGGCGGCACTCGTCGGGTCGCCCGGCACAGCCCGCAGGTCGGGCATGGCGTGGAAGGCGCGGTACAGGTAGCTGGAGCCGTCGACCAGCAAGAGGCTGGGCTGAATGGGGGCAGGGGCAGTGTCGGTGTCAGGGGTGTTTTCGCTCATCCCCCGATTGTGTACCGGGTTAAGGGCTTGACCATCAAACGACCCCATGATCGGGTGGCCGGGTCTGCGCCGGGGCGATGTGGCAAAGCGAAGCGCCTCTGAGCCCCGGCGCAGACTCGGCTACCCGATCTCCCAGCCAGTCCCGGGCCATCCTGGGCAGACCCATTAAGGACTGACGGCACGGGGCCTCAGAGGCGCTTCGCTTTGCCACATCGGCCCCGCGCCGTCAGCCCTTAACGGGTCATTGGAAGCTTTTCGCCCTCTACAATCGTCACTTTCTCACCTCAGCCAGCCCTCCTTCTGGCGCTTTGACCCTCTTCCCATGGCGGTATACACCGAAGTCACCGAAACCCAGGCCAACGACCTGATGCTGGCCTTGAATCTGGGCCAGCTGACCGCTTTGAGCGGCATCAAGGGCGGCATTGAGAACACCAACTACTTTGCGTCGACCGATCAGGGCGAGTACGTGCTGACCTTGTTCGAGCGCCTGACGCACGAGCAACTGCCCTTTTACCTGTTCCTCATGAAGCACCTGGCCGAGCGCGGCATCCCGGTGCCCGACCCGGCCGCCAACCGTGACGGCGATGTGCTGCACACCGTGAATGGCAAACCCGCCGCGGTGGTCAACAAGCTCGCGGGTAAAAGCCAGCTGCAGCCGCAGGCCTTGCACTGCGCTGCCGTGGGCGACATGCTGGCGCGCATGCACCTGGCGGGGGCCGACTACAACCGCAGCCAGCCCAATTTGCGCGGTCTGTCCTGGTGGAACGAAACCGTGCCGGTGGTGCTGCCCTATTTGGACGAAACCCAGGCGGGCCTGATGCGCAGCGAACTGGCATACCAGAATCACATCGCCGAAGGCGCCGCCTACGCCGCCCTGCCCCGAGGCCCGGTGCACGCCGACCTGTTCCGTGACAACGTGATGTTTGACGGCGAGAAACTGACCGGTTTTTTTGACTTTTACTTTGCCGGTGTGGACACCTGGCTGTTTGACTTGGCCGTGTGCCTGAACGACTGGTGCATCGACTTGCCAAGCGGCACGCACGACGCACATCGCGCCCAAGCCATGCTGAGCGCCTACAACCAAGCGCGGCCCTTGAGCGCTGCCGAACGCGAATTGTTGCCTGCCCTTTTGCGCGCAGGGGCTTTGCGTTTTTGGATTTCGCGTCTGTGGGACTACCATCTGCCCCGCGAAGCGGCCATGCTCACGCCGCATGACCCAACCCATTTCGAACGCGTTTTGCGCGGTCGGGTGCAACAGCCCATTTCCCTGCCTGACCTCGTCTGAAAACCATGAACCTGCAAATCGTTCCCGCCCGTGCCGGCCTCAAGTGGGTCCGTCAGGGCATGCGCACCTTTTGGCGTCAGCCGCTGGCCATGTCGGGTCTGTTCTTTTTATTCATGGCCACGGTCTCCGTTGTTTCCATCGTGCCTTTCATCGGCAGCGCATTGGCACTGATCGTCCTGCCCGCGCTCACCTTGGGCATGATGGCCGCGACCCAGACCGCTACCGAAGGCAAGTTCCCGATGCCTGGCGTCCTGTTTACAGCCTTCAAGGCAGGACCGCACCGCAAGGCCATGCTCCATTTGGGGGGTCTTTACGCGCTGATCTTTTTGGTGGTCATGGGCGTCTCGGCCTTGGTCGACGGCGGCACTTTTGCCAATGTGTATTTTAGCGGCCAAGCCATGACACCCGAGGTGGTCACGGCCGACTCCTTCCAGAACGCCCTGTGGGTATCCATGCTGTTTTATGTGCCGCTTTCCATGATGTTCTGGCACGCACCGGCCCTGGTCCATTGGTATGGTTTGCCCGCCGTCAAAAGCCTGTTTTTCAGCTTCGTGGCCTGCTGGCGCAACCTCAAGGCTTTTGGGCTGTATGTGATCGCCTGGGGCGTGATTTTCATGTTGGCCGGGGTTCTGGCGCTGCTCATTTCCAGCCTCCTAGGCAATCCGGGCCTGATGACGGCCACCTTCATGCCATTGGCGCTGATGGTGGCGGCCATGTTCTTCACCTCGATGCTGTTTTCGGTGCGCGACTGCTTCTCGACCGATGTCTATGATGAGTCGCCCGCCAGCGCGGATCGGCCCGATTAAAAAGCTCAGCGGCTCAGTGGTGGTGACCGTGCGCCCCGTGTGCATGGCGGTGCGTCACCTCTTCTGCTGAAGCCGCCCGCACTTCCGTCACCTTCAGGCTCAGCGTCAGGTGCTGCCCAGCCCAAGGGTGGTTGCCGTCCAGGATCACCTTGTCGCCCTTGATTTTGAGCACGTTGAACACCTGCTCTTGCCCATCGGGCGTGCGCCCGCGCAACTGGCCACCCACTTTGACACCGGGCGGAAACTCGCTTTTGGGAATGGTCTGCACCAGGCTCTCGTCGCGCTCGCCAAAGGCGTCGGCCGGGGCCAACTGCAAGGTGGTGCTGAAGCCCACTTCCTGGCCTTCAAGCGCGGCTTCGATTTTGGGGAAGGTATTGTCGTAGCCGCCGTGCAAATACGAAGTGGGCTCATTCGCCTTGTCCAGCAACTGGCCTTGGGCATTGGTCACTTTGTACTGCATGGTGACGACGGTGTTTTGGGCGATTTTCATGGGATCTTTCAGAACAGGAATCGGTTTAAACCACCGTGAGTTTAGCCACGCTCAGCGCCAGCCATTTCACCCCGTGGCGAGGGAAGTTGACCTGGGCACGGGCATCGGCACCCACGCCCTCAACAGCCAAGACTTTGCCCTCGCCAAACTTGGTGTGGAACACCTGTTTGCCAGCGGTGATGCCGTGCTCAGGCGCGGCTTTTTGCACCGGCACAGGTGGGCTTTTGTAGGTTTCGGTGCTCAAGCTGCTTTGGCCCCAAGCCGGACGAGCATGGCGGTTGAAGGCTGGCGTTTGTGGCCAGCCACCTGAACCGCCCGAAGCACCGCCCCCACCGCCTGCGCTGCCCAAGTTAGAGAAGCCGCCGTTTTTGGGCGTGACCCACTTCAGGCATTCTTCGGGCAACTCTTCCAGAAAGCGGCTTTTCAGGTTGTAGCGGGTCTGGCCGTGCAACATGCGGGTTTGCGAATGGCTGAGGTACAGGCGCTTGCGGGCGCGGGTGATGGCCACGTACATCAATCGGCGCTCTTCTTCGAGGCCATCAAAATCGTTCATCGCGTTTTCGTGCGGGAACAGGCCTTCTTCCAGACCGGTGATGAACACCGCGTCAAACTCCAGGCCCTTGCTGGCGTGCACCGTCATCAACTGCACCGCGTCTTCGCCCGCTTGCGCTTGGTTGTCGCCTGCTTCCAGCGAGGCATGCGTCAAGAAAGCCGCCAGCGGGCTCATGATCACGCCGTCTTCGCTGAACTCGTCGATCGTGCCCAAGTCTGATGCAGGTGCAGCGCTCAAGCCCTGACTGGCTGGGCTTTGCGACAAAGCTTGCGGCAGAGCCACCGCACTGCGGCCAAAGCCCTCTTGCGTGACAAAGCTCTCAGCGGCGTTGACCAGTTCTTCCAAGTTTTCCACCCGGTCGGCGCCTTCTTTTTCGGTGCGGTAGTGGTTCACCAAGCCGGTCTTGTCCAACACCAAATCAATGATCTCGCGCAGCGTCATGCCCTCGGTCTGCTCGCGCAACACATCGACCATGGCCACAAAAGCCGCCAAATTGGCCCCGGCCTTGCCGGTGGTGGCGCTCACGGCGTCGTGCAGCGAACAGCCTGCAGCGCGAGCCGCGTCTTGCAATTGCTCAATACTGCGCGCCCCGATACCACGCGGCGGAAAGTTGACGACCCGCAAAAAGCTGGTGTCGTCGTTGGGGTTCTCCATCAGGCGCAAATAGGCCAGCGCGTGCTTGATCTCGGCGCGCTCAAAAAAGCGCAAGCCGCCATACACACGGTAAGGAAACCCGGCGTTGAACAGCGCGGTTTCGAGCACCCGGCTTTGCGCGTTGCTGCGGTAAAGCAGCGCCACTTCCTTGCGCTCAAAACCGTCTTGCTTGACCAACTGGCGCAGCTCTTCGACCAGCCACTGCGCCTCGGCAAAGTCAGACGGCGACTCCACCACCCGGACCGGCTCGCCCGCACCTTGGTCTGTGCGCAGGGTTTTGCCCAAACGGGTCTTGTTGTGGCTGATCAGGTGGTTGGCCGAATCCAGGATGTTGCTGAAGCTGCGGTAGTTTTGCTCGAGCTTGATCTGGTGCTGCACCTGAAACTCGCGCACAAAGTCGGCCATATTGCCCACGCGGGCACCCCGGAAGGCGTAAATACTCTGGTCGTCGTCGCCCACAGCCAGGATCGCGCATTCCCCCCCCTCGCCCGGCAAACCCGCCAGCTGCTTGAGCCAGGCGTATTGCAGCTTGTTGGTGTCCTGAAACTCGTCCACCAAAATGTGGCGAAACCGGCGGCGGTAATGCTCGCGCACATGCACGTTGTCGCGCAGCAATTCATACGAGCGCAGCATCAGCTCGCCAAAGTCCACCACGCCTTCGCGCTGGCACTGCTCTTCGTACAGCTGGTACAGCTCCACCTTGCGGCGCGTCTCGTCGTCACGCACCGTCACATCGCCCGGGCGCTGGCCGTCTTCCTTGCAGCCCGAAATGAAATACTGCAACTGCTTGGGCGGAAAGCGGTCTTCGTCCACATTGAACTGTTTGCACAGCCGCTTGACGGCCGACAACTGGTCTTGCGTGTCCAAAATCTGAAACGTCTGCGGCAAACCGGCCAACTGGTAATGCGCCCGCAAAAAGCGGTTGCACAGGCCGTGAAACGTACCAATCCACATGGCGTTCACGTTCACCGGCAGCATGGACTGCAAGCGCAGCTTCATCTCTTTGGCGGCTTTGTTGGTGAAGGTCACCGCCAAAATGCCGCCGGGCGAGACCTGCGAGGTTTGCAGCAGCCAAGCAATGCGGGTGGTCAGTACCCGGGTTTTGCCTGAACCGGCCCCCGCCAAGATCAAAGCGTGCTCGGCGGGCAAGGCCACCGCCCTGTGCTGCTCGCCATTGAGTTGAGCAAGCAAAGGCGAAGAGTGTGCCGCAGGATCGGAAAAGGGAGACATCATCCCAGTGATTGTAGAAAGGTCCGCAAGCAACCCTGAGTCATGACTTAGCCATCGTTGCAGATCGTTGCAGAAGCCGAAAACCTAAGGCAAACCCTAGCCATCTGGGTGTAATCCTGTATTTACAGCAGGCTTACTTGAAGCTAAAACTGTAATTACGCTTTGCGCGGAAAGGCCTGTCGTGTCACTTATCCACTCTTTGGTATCAAAAATCAGCCGAATCCCTCAGGATCTGGCTTGTTTTTTCTATATGCCATCGGCCACGGGTTCTTTCGAACACGGCCATCCGAACTTGGGACCCACGGCCTCGTCGTCTGTTTCACACCACAATTGGCCAGAGGCCGCTCGCAAGCCACTGCCCATGATCAAGATTGCGCCTCGCATCAAACATTGAAGGCAGTGCCACTGAATTGACGCAAACTGTCAGCCGATTCCAGTAGAATCAGACACCGGGCCCAAGATTCTTGCGCCCGGTTTTTTTTGTCAAAAAACCGGCCAGGCCAAGCGCTCACTCGTTCTTTCAACGAATCCTTTTTTGGAGCTTGGTTTTCTCATGGAAATTTTTGATTACGACAACATCCTGTTGCTGCCACGCAAGTGCCGCGTGGAGAGCCGTTCTGAGTGCGACGCGGGCGTCGAACTGGGTGGCCGCAAGTTCCGCCTGCCCGTGGTGCCTGCCAACATGAAAACGGTGGTGGACGAGTCCATCTGCCTGTGGATGGCACAAAACGACTACTTTTATGTGATGCACCGCTTTGACCTGGACAACGTCCAGTTCGTGCGCGACATGCATGGCAAGGGCGTTTACGCCTCGATCTCGTTGGGCGTCAAAGCCCCCGACCGCGCCACGGTGGACCAGCTGGCCGCCGAAAACCTGGTGCCCGAGTACATCACCATCGACATCGCCCACGGCCATGCCGACAGCGTGCGCGACATGATCGGCTACATCAAGGCCAAGCTGCCCAAGAGCTTTGTGATCGCGGGCAACGTGGCCACGCCCGAAGCCGTGATCGATCTGGAAAACTGGGGCGCAGATGCGACCAAAGTGGGCGTGGGCCCCGGCAAGGTCTGCATCACCAAGCTCAAGACCGGTTTTGGCACGGGCGGCTGGCAGTTGTCGGCGCTCAAGTGGTGCGCCCGCGTGGCCACCAAGCCCATCATTGCCGACGGCGGCATCCGCAGCCATGGCGACATCGCCAAGAGCGTGCGCTTTGGCGCGAGCATGGTCATGATCGGCTCACTCTTTGCAGGCCACGAAGAGTCCCCCGGCAAGACCGTCGAGGTCGATGGCGAGATGTTCAAGGAGTACTACGGCTCGGCGTCTGACTTCAACAAGGGCGAGTACAAACACGTCGAAGGCAAGCGCATTCTGGAGCCGATCAAGGGCAAGCTGGCCAACACGCTGATTGAGATGGAGCAGGACGTGCAAAGCTCGATCAGCTACGCCGGTGGCACCAAGCTGATGGACATCCGCAAGGTGAACTACGTGACCTTGGGCGGCGACAACGCCGGTGAGCATTTGTTGATGTAAACCCATCGCTGCATTCACAGCAAGGGGAGCCATGGGCTCCCCTTTTTTTGACTTCAAAATCCTCAGCGCAAGGCCCCCAGCGCCAGCATCACACCACTGACTACCAGCAAGCCGCAGATGATCTGACGCAAACGCGCTACCGGTACCCGGTGGGCTAAGCGGTGGCCCAGCCATACGCCCGCCAGCGCCACGCCGATCAGCACCATCCAACGCTGCCAGATCCAACTGCTGGTCAAGCGCCCTTCCCAAGTCATGCCGATCAGCACAGTGGCCGCCGCCACCGCAATGACCAAGGGCGTGGTGGCCCGCAATTGCTGCACATCTGACAAGCGGCGACTGAGCCAAGCCACCACCAAGGGACCGGCTGTGCCGAAGATCATTTCGACCAAACCAATGGCCGCCCCAGCTGGCCAAGCCCACACTGGTACTGCGGTTGACGCTTGGGACGCCTTGGGCCGCAAGGCATTGATCCCTACGCCCGCCACATAGACCCCCAACAAAAGCAAGGGCCAGCGGCTGTTCATGTGCTGCACAAGCCACAAGCCCACCAGCGTGCCCAGCACCATGCCCGGCAAGAGGCGGCGCAGCTCGCGCCACTGCACCTGCCGCCAGTTCAGCCCGCTGTGAAAAGCCGAAGCGGGCACGTCCATCAGCAACGCGAGCGCCACCACGGCAGGCAAAGGCCATTTCCAGGCCAACAGAGGCACCACCACCAAAGACGAACCAAAGCCCGTGAGGCCCAGCACGGTGTAACCCAACAAAACCACCCCGATGGGGTAAAACCATTCCTGCATTCAAATTCCTTTTTGTTTTCAGTCGCTCAGGTTTTTTTGGACAAATTCCCGGAACACCGACATGGCGGGCAACTCGGTGCGCCCTGCCAAGGTGATGAGGCCCAGCCGCGCCTGCCCTTGCAGGGGCGTGCACATGCCCAACTCCACCAAACGGCCTCGGACAATGCCCTCTCGCGCGGCCCCCACAATGCCCAAGTAAATCGCATCGGTCTGCCCGACCACATCGAGCAGGCTCGCGATGTCATCGCACTGCAAGGTGGTCATTTGTGCCGGATTGGCTTTCGGGCCATAGTGGTCCACCAACAATCGGGCCACTTCTTGCGACAAGGGGATAGAGGCGATGGGGTAGGACAGCAAGGCGTCAAATGGCACGGTATCGGGGTGGAAGCTCAGGAGCGGGTGCCCCTGACGGCACACAAAACCTGCACGCATCTCCACCACATGCGACATCTTCAAGTCCGGCGCGGCCTCCACCCGCCGCACGTCGACAACCAAGGCGTCAAGATCCCTCTCGCGCAACTGGGTCAGTTGCAGCTCGGTAGAACCGCGCGACACGGCCACATGCACAGTGGGGTGGTTTTCGGCCATGTAGCGCAGCCATGGCGTCATCAGCATCGCACCGGGCCCTGACCCCAGGCCCACCCGCAATGAGCCCAAACCGCCTTGCTGGAGCAGTGCCGCGCCTTGTTTGAGTTCCTGGGCCTCTTGCACGATGCGCCGGGCCCGCTCCAAGACAGATCGGCCCAGAGGTGTGAGTTCGTTTTTTTTGCCCACACGGTCCACCAAAGGGCCGCCCAGGTCTTCCTCCAGCGCCTGAATGCTTCGGCTCAGGGCAGACTGGGTGATGTGCAGTTTTTCTGCAGCACGGCTGAAGGAGCCGGTGTCAGCCAGCGCCAGCCAGTGTTCAAGATGCCGGAGGTTCATGCATTCATTTTACGAATGATTATCAGGAAAATAAGTCATTGGACACATTGATTTAGCCTTTTTACGATTTGGCCATGGTCATTTCAACCATTGAAAAACAGCAACCTACAGGAGACATCATGAACATCAAAACCTTTCTCGGCGGCTTGGCCGTGGTCGCCAGCGCTTTCAGCCCTGCTCTGGCCCAGAACTATCCCGCCAAAACCATCAACCTGATCGTGCCCTACCCAGCCGGCGGCCCCTCTGACTTTTTTGCCCGCAAAGTGCAACCCGACGCTGCGGCCAAGCTGGGGCAAACCATGATCATCGAAAACATCGGTGGCGCGGGTGGTGCCATCGGCATGGCCAAGTTGGTCAACGCGCCTGCAGACGGCTACACCCTGAGTCTGGGCAGCCCCATGGAGTTGGTATTGGCCCCCATGGCGATTCAAGGCGTCAAGTACAAATCGGAAGACTTCAAATTGGTGGCGCAATTCACAACCACCAACACGATTTTGGCGGTGCGCAACTCCTTGAACATCAAGACGGTGGATGAACTGCTGGCGTTCGCTCGCAAAAACAAAGATAAACCACTGAGCTACGGCAGCGTGGGACCCGGCTCGCTGTACCACCTGATTGGCGAAAAATTTTCGCAACTCACCCAAGTGCAAATGTTGCATGTGCCCTACAAAGGCATTGCCCCCTTGCTGACCGACCTGATGGGCGGCCAGATCGACATGGCGTTCCTGCCCATGGCGGGCTCCATTCCGCAAACCATCATCGACGGCAAAGTTCAGGGACTGGCCGTGACATCCAAAACCCCTCATCCCTTGTTCAAGCAATTCCCCGCCATGGCGGCCATGAAAGGTCTGGAGTCCATGGACTTTGACATCTGGGCTGGCGTGCAAGTGCACAAAAACACCCCCGACGCCGTGGTCAACACCCTGAACAAAGCCTTCTACGCAGCCGCTGAAGTGCCAGAAACCCGCAAAGCCCTCGAAAGCAGTGGCAACGTGGTCTTGCCTGCGCGTACCCCTGCCGAACTGGCGCGTGTGTACCAAGGTGAGATCGAGCGTTACCGCGCCATCGCCAAATCGATTAACCTGCAAGCCCAGTAATCGAAAAGGTACGTCCATGAATGCCCCAGCAGACGCTTTTTTGCACGACAAACTGCAAGTCCTGCACGCCCAAGCCGATGAATTCATTGCGCTGCGCCGCGACATCCACAAGCACCCGGAGATGGGTTACAAGGAATACCGCACCAGCGACTTGGTGGCCGAGCAACTGAGCGCCTGGGGTTATCAGGTGACCCGGGGGCTGGGAGGCACAGGTCTGGTCGGTCAACTCAAAAAGGGCTCGGGCACCAAAAGCATCGGTATCCGCGCCGACATGGACGCCCTGCCGATTGACGAGGCCACAGGCTTGCCCTATGCCAGCTGCAATGTGGGCATCATGCACGCCTGCGGCCATGACGGGCACACGGCCATGCTGCTGGCAGCGGCCAAACACATCGCTCAAAAGGGTGTTTTCTCAGGGACCGTGAACCTGATTTTTCAGCCTGCCGAAGAAGGCTTGGGGGGTGCCAAGAAAATGATGGAGGACGGCCTGTTCCAACAGTTCCCGTGCAACGCCATCTTCGCCATGCACAACATGCCAGGTCAACCGCAAGGTCACCTGGTCTTGCGTGACGGCTCAGCCATGGCGTCTTCTGACAACGTGACCATCACCTTGCACGGCAAAGGCGGGCACGGCGCCATGCCACATGTGGCCGTTGACCCAGTGGTGGCAGGCTCGGCCATCGTCATGGGCTTGCAAAGCATCGTGGCTCGCAATGTGGACCCGCAACAAATGGCCATCATCACCGTGGGCGCGTTCAATGCGGGCGTGGCCAACAACGTGATTCCGCAAACCGCCACGCTGCGCTTGAGCGTGCGCTCACTCGACCGCGATGTGCGCATCTTGCTCGAAAAACGCATCACCGAACTGGTCCATGCGCAAGCCCAAAGCTACGGCGTCACGGCCGAGATCGACTACCAACGCGGCTACCCCGTGCTGGTGAACCATCTGGCAGAAACCGACTTCGCCCGCGATGTGGCCGAAGAACTGGTGGGGGCTGACAAAGTGGTGCGCCAAGGCCGCGCTCTGAACGGCAGCGAAGACTTTGCCTTCATGCTCGAAGAGGTGCCCGGCTGCTATTTGCTCATCGGCAATGGTGATGGCTCGGGAGATGGCCACGGCGCTTGCATGGTGCACAACCCGGGCTACGACTTCAACGACCAGAACGTGGCCGTGGGCTCGGCCTACTGGTCGCTGTTGGTGGAGCGATTTTTACCCGCCTGAACCATCTCACCCCTCAGCAAAAAAGGGCAAGCCTGTTGACTTGCCCTTTTTTATTTCAGTCGCGCATCAGACCGGTTTTTGCTCGATCAACGTTTTGGCCAAATCATTCAAACGGCTGCCGACGCGGGTCAAATCCGTCACCACACTGAAGTGGTTCAAACCAGGCAGGTCTTCACACACGGGCACGGTTTTGGGCCCCCAAGCTTGGTGAATCAAGCGGTTCTGTCGCAAGAACTCGGGGCTCTCATCGCCGCCCACCACCGTGTACAGCACCCCTTTGGAAGGGCGCTGCCACTTGGCAGGGCTGGCCATGCGAACATGAGCGGGTGTGATGCGCAGATCGGCTTGCACAAAAGGTGTCTTGCGCACAGGCTCCAGATCGAACAGGCCTGAGATCGACATGGTTTTGCGCACCAGGCCCGCAGGCAAATCGCGCCCCAATTTCTTCCAGTCGCAAGCGAGCAACATGGCGGCCAAGTGACCGCCTGCCGAATGACCGATGGCAGTGATGTTGCTGCGGTCACCACCATGCTCGGCAATGTGACGCCAGACCCATGCCGTAGCGTGGGCCATTTGCAAGGCGATATCGGGCACCGTGATGGGCTGCGCCTCGGTGCCGGGACACAGCGCGTAATTGACCACCACCACGCAAGCGCCCATGTCGCGCAAAGCCGGCGCCACAAACGAATGGTCTGATTTGTCCAGGCTGCGCCAATAACCGCCGTGGATAAAGATCACCACCGGTGCATTGGCTTTGGCCGCCGGGAAAATGTCGAGTGTTTCGTTGGGGCCGTCACCATAGGGCACATCCAGATGGGGCTTGAGCGTGTCCCGGGATTGAGCAGAAGCGTTTTTCCAGTGCGCGAAGTGGTCCGCAAAGTCGGGCACCAAGGCCCGGTTGTTGTACATGCGGTCGTGCCAGGCGGCGTCTTTGATGGGCATGGGTGTCTCCTTTTAAATTTTCATTTCCAGACGAAGCTGGATATTGCGCCAATTGCGGTCGGTGGTGCGGGCTGTCTCCTGTTGCGTGCCCGTGTTGAACGTGGTGGCGGTCTCGTAGTCGCGCGGCAACAAGTTGCTGACGGTCAAACGCAAGGCGGTTGCGGACGAAAAACGCCACTGGCCGTACACATCCACCACACGTTTGATGCCTTGGTAGGACATCTGCTCTTGGCTGCGCCGCGTATCGTAATCCGGGTTCCAGTTGACATTGCCCCCCACAGTCAGCGGCATGCCGCGAAGCCGGTAATCGGCCCCTAGGTTGGCGGTCATGCTGGGCTGTTGGTCCAGTCGGTTGTCGGGGCCGGGCACATCCTTGACCTTGGATCGGAAAAAACTGAGGTTGCTGCGAATGTCCACAGGCCAAGCAGCCGCCCAAGCTTGGTTCAAGCGGAACTTGGCTTCCAGCTCGATGCCTTGGGTCACAGCGTCGCCCACGTTTTGAGGGCTGGACACCCAGCGCTGCTGACTTGACCAGGGCACGGTCTGCAGTCGGGTTTGGTAACGGATCAGATCACTGATGTTGCGGCGGAACACATTGGCGCCGAGCACACCGCCGCCTTCGAGGTGGCGTTCGAAACCCAAGTCAACGCCGGTGGCCAACTCGGGCCTCAGGTCAGGGTTGCCAATGCGGTCTGGTTGGGTCGGCACATTGTTGACCGAGATCGGGTAATCACGCGAGTAACGAAGCGGCGCGACCATGTTGTAAAGCGTGGGCGTCTTGTAGCTGCGCGTCAGGCTCATGCGCACTTGGTCGCGCTTGGCCGGATCGGGCTTCCACAAAGCATGGAGCAAAGGTGTCCACACTTGGCTCTTGTTGCGCTTGAGCTCCTCGCTCACTTGGCCTTCTGTGAGAATGGTTTCGTAGCGAATGCCCGCATAGGCTGACCAGTTCGGATTGATCTTGAACTCGTCTTGCGTGTAAGCTGCCCAGCGCGCTGTGCGGGCCTTCAGGTTGCCGCTGTCGTCACCTGCTCCTGCGCTGGCCTCCTCCACCCGGCGCACGCCTTCATGCTCCAAGCCAGAGACCAGCTGGTGGCCGTTGTCCAGCACCCGCGTCCACTTGGCGTTCAGGCTGGTGGTGCGGTCGGTGAAGCGTTGCTCATCCAAGGCATTGGACAAAAGCCCTGTGCTGGTGGTGACGCTCTGGGTGATGTGCTGGTCGAATTTGGCTTGGCCTAAGCCAAAACGAACCTCGAGTCGGTCATCGGCCGACAAGCGCTGTCCCCACTGCCCGTTCAAACGAGCGGCAGCATAGCGACTCTTGTTGTCGGTCAAAGCAGCGTCAGTGATGCTGGTCGATGTCAGAGGGCGGGCATCGACGCGACCTTGAGCGGCGTATTCGGAGTAAATCAAAAAAGGCGTCAAAGTCAGGGTTTTGCCCTGCTCACCTTTCCACTGCAGGCGGGTGTTGGCGTGTACGCCTTTGCGACGCCCCGAGGATTCGGACGTGCGCACTTGGTCAACACGGTAATCAGAATCAATTTCTGTCACGCTTTCATCAGCGCGTTGGTTGTCCATGGCCGACAAGGTGAAGGTGCCGCTCACGGGCGCGGTGTTCAGGTTATGCACCCAGTTCACCATGGTGGTGCCCTCGCCATGCTCTTGGCTGCGGGTGATTTTCAAATCGTCAGGTGTTGCTTTTCGGCCTTCGCGCAACACGATGTTGATCGTGCCTGCAATCGCGCGCGCCCCGGTTTCGGCAGTGGGTGCTCGCAAAATTTCAATGCGTTCCACTTGCTCGGGGGTCAAGGAGTCGACCGAAAAACCGGGCGGCATGCGCTCGCCGTCCAGCAAAATTTGGGTGTAACCACCGCCCAACCCGCGCATGCGGATGGCCCCACCCCGGCCAGGGGCTCCCTGCACCGTCACACCCGGCAAGCGCTTGAGCACATCGCCCAGGGTGGCATCGCCTTGTTTCTCGATCTCTTCGCGGCCAATCACGATTTTGGAGGCGGTGGACTCTTGCCGCGCCTCGGTGTCGCTGTTGCGGGTGCCGCGAATCTCCACCTGGCCAAGATCGGTTGAGACAGGTGCCGCAGAGGGGGCTTGGGCGATGGCAAAGCCCGGCGCAGACAATAAAACCACAGCCGACGCCACAAAACCACGCGACACATAGGGCCAGAGCCCGTTCAAAGGCTGGGAAACGAGAGGAAACGGAGGGGGGGAACAGTTAGAGCGCATGGGGGCATTTTGACAGCCTCAAATGACGCCCGCTGGTTGCCCCGGCAAAGACCGGGACTCCAGCCTGATCAATCCCGCAGGTGCTTGCCCAGCGGACAAGCCCATGGGCAGGTGATTACTCGCCGGATTTGAACAAAGCCGCCACTTTGCGTTTGGGCTTGATGTTGGCCGAAATCGACGAACGGACCGTTTTGGGGCCACTGGGCTCCCAACTCGGTGCCGCGTCAGTGGCCGCAGGCTCATAAGGCTTTTGGAAAAACGGATCCCGGTTGATCGGCGCTGGGCGGAAACCGCCGCGTCGCTCATTCGGCGCATCCAAGGCGTCTCGGGGGTCATGTTCCCGGCGGCGGCCTTCAGACGCGCGTGAGCGAGGACGGTCTTCTGCCCGTTCGCCCCACTTCTCTGGCGGTGGGCCTGCAGGACGGGTGTCCAGCTGCAAGGTTTCCACTTCGAGCTTCTTCTTGATCAGCTTTTCAATGTCACCCACCAAACGTGTATCGGAAGGGCTGACCAGCGTCACCGCCAAACCAGAGGCACCAGCGCGACCCGTTCGGCCAATGCGGTGCACATAGTCTTCGGCGTTGAAAGGCACATCGAAGTTGAACACCGCAGGCACATCCTTGATGTCCAGGCCGCGAGCGGCCACATCGGTGCACACCAGCAAATCAACTTCACCCTTCTTGAAAGCTTCCAATGCCTTCAAGCGTTCGTCTTGGCTTTTGTCGCCGTGCAAAGCAGCGGTGCGCAGGCCTTCTCGCTCCAAAGAGCGGGCCAAACGGCCGCAGCCAAGTTTGCTGTTCACAAAGATGAACGCCTGCTTGATGCCACGGTCGTCCAAGACCTTGCGGATCACGCGGCGCTTGTCGTCGTCTTGGGCGGCGTAAAAACGCTGCTCCACTGTAGACGCCGTCTCGTTGGGGCGGGCCACTTCGATGGTGATGGGGTTTTGCAGGTAGCTGCCGGCCAGGCGCTTGATCTCGGGCGAGAAGGTGGCCGAGAAGAGCAGTGTGGTGCGCTGCTTGGGCAAGAAACTCAAGATGCGCTGCAAATCGGGCAAAAAACCGATGTCGAGCATGCGGTCGGCTTCGTCCAGCACCACATACTCGACCTGGTTGAGCACCGCGTTTTTGGCTTCGATGTGGTCC
>JBIKSF010000131.1:0-4785 GCA_044348785.1 Limnohabitans sp. | reverse complement strand
CATGCCGAAACTTTCGACATCATGATCAACGTGCACGGCGGTGGCGAATCCGGTCAAGCCGGCGCATCGCGCCACGGCATCACCCGCGCCCTGATTGACTATGATGCTTCGCTCAAGCCTATGCTGAGCCAAGCTGGTTTTGTCACTCGCGATGCTCGTGAAGTCGAACGTAAAAAGGTCGGCTTGCACTCTGCTCGTCGCCGCAAGCAGTTCTCCAAGCGTTAATCCGCTTTTCCTGCTTCGCCAAAAAGCCGCATTGGTTCGCCAAGGCGGCTTTTTTGTTTTCTGGCTTTCTCTTTGGTCGGGCTCACCGCCGTGGCCAGGCAAAGTCCATGTGCGCAGTAGCGTTACTGCGTTAAAGGGCTTTAATTCCCGACCAGCGCGCTATACTATTCTCAACTGAACCGGAGAAACACCATGAGCGCTCTTGCTGAAAATATCCAGACCGAAATGCCTGCCCCGATTGTCTTCACCGACAGCGCTGCTGCAAAAGTGGCCGACCTGATCGCTGAAGAGGGCAACCCCGAACTCAAACTGCGCGTTTTTGTTCAGGGCGGCGGTTGCTCAGGTTTTCAATATGGTTTCACCTTCGATGAAATCACCAACGAAGACGACACGACCATGAGCAAAAACGGCGTGTCTTTGCTGATCGACGCCATGAGCTACCAGTACCTGATTGGTGCCGAGATCGATTACAAAGAAGACCTGCAGGGTGCTCAATTTGTGATCAAGAATCCGAACGCCACATCGACTTGTGGCTGCGGTTCTTCTTTCTCGACCTGATCTGTTGACACGGCGAGCGCAGCTCGCCACACATCAACGGGGGTAAATGGCCCCCAAAACACGGGCGCCTTGGGCGCCCGTGACGCTTGGCAGGCTCGATGTTTCACGTCGAATGGTTTTGGCGGCCAGCCAGGCAAAGGCGGCGGCCTCCACTTGCAAAGGCGGTAAGCCACGCAATTCGCTGCCGACGACTTGCACACCGGGCAAGTGGTGACTCAAGCGGCGCATGAGTTGTCCGTTTAAAGCTCCACCCCCACACACTATCAATTCGCGTGCCTCAGTGCCGTGCCGCTGCACATCATGTGCGCAAGTCATGGCAGTGAATTCGGTCAAGGTGGCCTGGACATCTTGAGGCTGCAGATAATCGGCGGGCAGACGCGCTTGTAGCCATGCTGGGTTGAACAGGTCGCGCCCCGTGCTTTTCGGGGGCGATCGCTGTAAAAAGGTTTCAGCCATGAGGGTCGCCAACAAATCGGGGATCACTCGTCCTGTCGCTGCCCAAGAACCGTTGTCGTCAAAAGATGCCCCAGTGTGGGTGCTGCACCAATGGTCCATGAGGGCGTTGCCTGGGCCACAGTCCCAGCCAAGAACAGAACCATCTGATCGAATAACGCTCAGGTTGGAGATGCCGCCGATGTTCAGCACGGCCACGCAAGACCCAGTTTGGCCAAAAACACCTTGATGAAAGGCGGGTACCAAGGGCGCACCCTGACCGCCCGCCGCCAAATCGCGGTTGCGAAAATCAGCCACCACATCGATGCCCGTCAACTCGGCCAGCAAAGAGGGGTTGATCAGTTGCAAGGTATAGCCCACAGGTGCACGTTGGAGAGCCGTGTCGCCATCGAACTCCAAAGGGCGGTGCCGAACGGTTTGACCATGGGCACCCACGGCTGTAATGTCATGGGCTTGAAGACCACTTGACCTCAGCAAGTCGTGCACAACCTGAGCGTAATGGCGCGCAATTTGGTTGCCTGCCAGCGCGCTGCGGTGCAACTCATCAGCGCCACTTTGGTTGAGGGCCATGAGCTCGACTTTGAAGGGCGCTTCGAAAGCGACAAAGGCATGCGCCCGAACGGCCAGCTGCCCTTGAGGGTTGATGCTCGCCAGCACGCCATCTACACCATCCAAAGAGGTGCCGGACATCAGGCCGATGAAGTGCTGAGGCAAGGTCATCTGGACAAAAGAGATTTCTGCTTGAGGCTGGTTCAGTTTGTCAGACTGAATGGTGAAGGACTGTGTATCAAAAAAGGGCCTTGCGGCCCTTGTACATCACTGTGTGGTCACTTCCCGCATTTGAGCGGCAGCCTGCAATTGTGTTCTGGCTTGCTCGGCCACCACTTTGAATCGCGCCATAGCGGTTGGACTGAGCGGGGTGCTTTGTGCTTGTTGGATGACTTTGTCAGGGTCGACGTGAACCCCGTTGACGCGGAACTCAAAGTGAAGGTGAGGTCCAGTGGACCAGCCTGTTGAGCCAACAGCACCAATCGTTTGACCTTTTTGGACGCTTTGGCCCTTGCGAACGAGGATGCGACTGAGGTGGGCGTACACCGTGGAATGGTTGCTGCCATGTCGAACAATGACCACATTGCCAAAGCCACCTTGGACACCTGAAAACTCGACTACGCCATCACCAACGGTCAGCGCGGGCGTACCTGTTGGGGCAGCATAGTCCACACCCAAGTGGGCTTTCATGGTCTGAAAGATGGGGTGCAAGCGCATGCTGAAGCCGCTGGTCTTGCGTGAGAATGCCACAGGCGATGCCAAATAAGCGCGGCTCAGGCTTTTGCCTTCCATGCTGTAGTAGTTGCCTTTTTGCCCTGGTTCTTGGTGCCACACAGCTTCGTAAGTTTTGTTGCCGTTGTTGAATTCGGCTGTCAAAACGCGACCGGTACGCACGGGCTCCCCGTCAGCCTCCAGTACTTCATAGACCACTGAAAACCGAGCGCCTTTGCGCAGAGTGCGGTGAAAGTCGATCTGGTTGGAGAAAATCTGGGCCAGCTGGCTGATGACGGCATCGGGCAAACGTGCCTCGTCAGCAGCGTCGTACAAGGAACTGGCCACTGTTCCGCCTGTCATGCGCAGGCTGGTGTTCATGGGGGATGTTTCCAGCGCAGCTTGCAGGCCATTGGCCGTTCGTTTGATCGCTAGACGTTGGAAAAACGAGTCAGTCTCATTGTTGAGCCAGCGGACATTGAGTTCGATCAGGCGCTGTTGGCCATCGGCTTCAGCCACAACGGAGCGACCCCCTTGCTTCAGTGCTTGTTTGGCCAAGGGGTTTTTGCGCAAATAAGCAGCGGCCTCCGGGTCAACCAGCCCCAAACGGCGCAGCAAGCTTTCAGGCGTGTCAGAGGCGCGCGTGCTGTCTGTGCGCATCAGGCTCATCTGGATCAGGTCAAGTGCTTGGGCTTGCTCTTCTAGTTTGGGAATTTCTACAGGCACGGTGACTGTGATCACTGGCTGTTCGGCGATGTCCGGCCCTAAGTTGGCGATGGCGAAGGCACCGCCACCACCTGCTAGCAAAACAGAGGCCAATGTGGCGCTGATGGTTTTGGGGTGACGTGTCAGCCATTGAGCGAAAGCCTGAAGCCCATTGACCAATTGGGGGTGTTGGCCATCCAGCCAGTTCAGCGAGCGCTGAACGACCATGAGCAACGCGCCCAGCACGGCAGTGCAAAGGAACAGGAAGCCAACCAACAAGGAGACCAGCCGAGACTGGATGGAAGCGAAAAATTGCATCAATTCGGGGGAGTTTCGCGCCGCCTTTCGTTGAGGCGATGTGGCAGCACGATCTGCACAGTCAGGCCGCCCCTAAAATAGGCGACTTGGAAATATCGGACCATTGTACTGGTCTATGTCCATTTGACTTTAGAAAAAACCCTTATGAATCAAGCGCTTGTTACAAAATTCCCGGTCACGGACAAGACCCTGCACGCTATGGAAGTCACATTGCGGGGGTGCGAGGAGCTGATTCCCAAGGAGGACTGGCTGCAAAAGCTGGCCAAATCAGAAGCCAAAGGTGTGCCTTTGCGCATCAAGTTGGGCTTGGACCCCACAGCGCCGGACATCCATATTGGCCACACGGTGGTGCTCAACAAAATGCGTCAGTTGCAGGATCTGGGGCATCAGGTCATCTTTTTGATTGGCGATTTCACGAGTCTGATTGGGGATCCGTCCGGCCGCAACAGCACCCGCCCGCCGCTCACGCCAGAGCAAATCAAGGCCAACGCCGAGACTTATTACAAACAAGCCAGTTTGGTGTTGGATCCCAATAAAACCGAGATCCGCTATAACAGTGAGTGGTCGCTACCATTGGGCTCCATGGGTCTGATTCAGCTGGCCGCCAAGTACACCGTGGCCCGCATGATGGAGCGCAACGACTTCCATGACCGTTTCAAGGCTGGCACCCCGATTTCGGTGCACGAGTTCCTGTACCCGCTGATGCAGGGCTACGACTCAGTCGCGCTCAAAAGCGACCTGGAGCTGGGCGGTACCGACCAGAAGTTCAACCTGCTGATGGGCCGCCACCTGCAGGCCGAGTATGGCCAGGAGCCGCAGTGCATCCTGACGATGCCGCTGCTCGAAGGGCTGGACGGTGTGGACAAGATGTCCAAGTCCAAGAACAACTACATCGGCATCAGCGAAGAGGCCAACACCATGTTCGCCAAGGTGCTGAGCATTTCAGACACCTTGATGTGGCGCTGGTTCACCTTGCTGTCCTTCAAGTCGATGGCCGACATCGAGGCGCTGAAGCAGGAAGTAGAGGCCGGGCGCAACCCCAAAGACGCCAAAGTCATGCTGGCCAAAGAAATCACGGCGCGTTTTCACAGTGCGTCGGCGGCCGATGCGGCCGAGCAAGATTTCATCAACCGCAGCAAGGGCGGTGTGCCAGACGACATCCCTGAAGTGTCTTTGTCGGGCGCACCCATGGGCATTGGCGCTTTGCTCAAATCGGCGGGGCTGGCCCCCTCGACCACCGAGGCCGGACGCCTGATCGATGGCGGC
>JBIKSF010000130.1:0-4864 GCA_044348785.1 Limnohabitans sp. | reverse complement strand
CGCCTCACATTCCTGAAGAATCTGACGCGTTTTGAAAGCCTGGCTTCGGGCCTCAGCGACGATTACTGAGACCCGACGGCGGCTGGTTTAGAGGGCCTCGCTGGCGAAGTCGGCCAGCCTGGAGCGTTCACCGCGCGCCAGTGTGATGTGGCCACCATGCGCCCAACCTTTGAAGCGGTCGACCGCATAAGTCAATCCTGACGAGCCCTCAGTGAGGTAGGGCGTGTCGATTTGGGCCAGGTTGCCCATGCAGATGATCTTGGTACCCGGGCCCGCGCGCGTGATCAGCGTTTTCATCTGCTTGGGCGTCAGGTTTTGGGCTTCGTCGATGATCACGTACTTGTTCATGAAGGTGCGACCGCGCATGAAGTTCATGCTCTTGATCTTGATGCGGCTCTTGATCAACTCGTTGGTCGCGGCGCGTCCCCATTCACCCGCATTGCCGCCGTCGCCTTTGGCCAAAAACTCCAGGTTGTCGTCCAAGGCGCCCATCCAGGGGCCCATTTTTTCTTCTTCGGTGCCGGGCAAAAAGCCGATGTCTTCGCCCACACTCACGGTAGCGCGGGTCATGATGATCTCGGTGTAACGGCGGTCATCGAGCACCTGTGTCAGGCCTGCGGCCAGGGCCATCAAGGTTTTGCCCGTGCCCGCAGTGCCCGCCAGCGTCACAAAGTCGACGTCCGGATCGGTCAACAAGTTCATCGCAAAGTTTTGTTCGCGGTTGCGCGTGGTGACGCCCCAGACCGCATTTTTTTGGTGGTTGAAGTCCTTGAGGGTACGCAGCACCGCTGTTTTGCCACGGATTTCGGTCACACGGGCATACAGGCTGGGTTCTCCGGGCGCTTCAAAATACACAAACTGGTTCATGAACAGGCTGGGCACAATGGGCCCGCTGATGCGGTAGAAGGTGTGGGTACCTTGTTGCCAGCTTTCAACTGTTTTGCCATTCTTGATCCAAAAGTCAGGGGGCAAAGCCATGGAACCCGGGTACAGCAGGTCGCCGTCTTCCAGCGTCTTGTCGTTTTGGTAATCCTCGGCCTGCAGCCCAAGGGCACGAGCCTTGACACGCATGTTGATGTCTTTGGAGACAAGCACCACGTCACGCGGCGCATGCAACTGCCCTAAAGCTTTGACGACGCCCAAGATCTGGTTGTCGGCCTTGCCCTGAGGCAGCGCCAAAGGCAGGCTCAGGTCGAGCGCCTGGGTCTGGAAAAACAATTGCCCCATCGCATCGGTGTGACCCGTGGCGTTCAAAGGTGAGCCCTTGCCTAAATCTGAACCTTGTGCAGAGGCCAGGGTGTCCAGCGATCGGCTGGCCTGGCGTGCATTGCGGGCGACCTCGGTCATGCCTTTTTTGTGGCCGTCGAGCTCTTCCAGCACGATCATGGGCAAAAAGACGTCGTGCTCCTCAAACCGGAACAGACTCATCGGGTCGTGCATCAGCACGTTGGTGTCGAGCACAAAAAGTTTGCTGGGACCTATCCGGCGTTTGGGGCGGGTCGGGCTGTTCAATCGAGGTGCCGCAGGGGATGGGGCCGTGGTGACCACCACAGAAGGCGCTGGGCTTGGTGCCGACGCCGCAGTTTTGCGGCCGCGAGGGCCGCGCTTGGGTTCCACAGCCGGTGCCTGCTCAGCAAGTACAGCCCGGACCTTGGTTTCGACTTGGATCAAGCCGCTCGGGGCGTCGTCGTCAGATCGTGCGGAATCGAAAGCCGATGGGGTCAAGCGGCTAGCGCGATGGGAGGGGGCGGGTGGCAGTGGCATGAGCGAAGGCCTCTTGAAGGGTGAAAAATCCGAACGCTGAAAAATAAAAAGCCGCCTGGAGGCCAAGGCGGCTTTTGGTGGGGATAGGTAAAGGGCTGGAGTTCAGCGGCATGAATTCATTATGCACGAGCCGAAAGACAAAACCCGCCCAAGGACATCAAGCCACTGCAGCAGCTTTTTTGATGTCTTTGACCGCCTTGAGCACTTCTTCTACATGACCTGGCACTTTCAGACCACGCCACTCTTGCTTGAGTGTGCCGTCAGCACCGATCAGGAAGGTGCTGCGCTCAATGCCTTTGACTTTTTTGCCGTACATGATCTTGTTTTTGACCACACCAAACATGTGACACATTTTTTCTTCTGTGTCGGCGATCAGCTCAAAAGGCAACTCCAACTTGGATTTGAAGTCATCGTGCGATTTCATGTTGTCACGTGAGACACCCAAGACCAAGGCGCCAGCTTTGACGAAATCCTTGTACTTGTCACGGAACTGCATGGCCTCGGTCGTGCAGCCGGGTGTGTTGTCCTTCGGGTAGAAAAACAAAACCACAGGTTGACCAAGGTGGGAGATGTTGGAAACTTTCAGGCCGCTGGTAGCGTTCGCTTCAAATTCGGGGAGGGGCTTGTTAAGAACGATCGCCATAAAACTTTGATCTCGCTTGACAGGTTGAGCGCTTGCCGCCGTTAGATGGCGTCAGATTCGCTAAAGGCCAATGGCCTCGGCAACCTTAGATTTTACTCTGAATACGGCACATAGAGGGAGCAGGTACATGTAAACAAGGGAGGCATGCAAATGCATGCTTTAAGCTTCCAGCAGCAAAACGACCACGACTTTTCGCCCTTCACTGGCCAAGATGTTGTAAGTGCGGCATGCGGCAGCGGTGTCCATGGTTTCTAGTCCAATGCCCATCGCCATCAAGGGGGCAAGCCAACCGGGTTGAGGAAAGCGAAGACGCTGACCACTGCCGAAGATGATCAGCTCGGCGCCGCTCTTGGCCAATGGCGCGAAATGTTCCGAATTCAGTGCCTCAAACTGGCTCACCGCCCATTTTTCGGGAACAGCACCCTTCAAGCTGCTGACGATCAATGAATGGGTGAATTTTTCACCGTTGACTTCGATCCACCCGGGGCCGTAAGCATTGATGGTGAGGCTGTTGGATTTGTCGGGTTGTAGTTTCATGGGGTCTTAGGGGGGGCAGCCGGGTAACTTGTCGGCGTCATTAGAGTGATCGCTCGGAGTTGCAGGGCTGAAATGCCCCTGAAATGTGGTCAAATTATAGGTTTTCCCTCATCCACACTGCCTTTGGAGGCACTTTGAAGACCATTCATAAATCTGCCAAGCTCGCCAACGTTTGTTATGACATTCGCGGCCCCATCATGGACCGAGCGCGTCAGATGGAAGAAGACGGCCACAAGATCATCAAACTGAACATCGGCAACCTGGCGGTTTTTGGTTTTGATGCCCCCGAAGAGATCCAGCAGGACATGATCCGCAATCTGCCTAATTCGGCAGGTTACTCGGACAGCAAAGGCATTTTTGCCGCCCGCAAAGCCGTGATGCACGAAACCCAGAAACAGGGCATTTTGGGCGTTAAGTTGGACGACATTTACCTCGGCAATGGGGCCAGCGAGTTGATCGTGATGGCCACCAACGGTTTGCTGGACGATGGCGATGAGTTGCTCTTGCCATCACCCGATTACCCGCTGTGGACGGCAGCCGCTAGCTTGTCGGGCGGAACGCCTGTGCATTACCGTTGTGACGAGGCCAATGGTTGGATGCCTGATTTGGACGACATCCGAGCCAAGGTTACACCGCGCACCAAGGGCATTGTGGTCATCAACCCCAACAACCCGACAGGCGCTTTGTATGCCGATGAGCTGCTCAAGGGCATCGTGGCCATTGCCCGCGAGCATGGCCTGGTGATCTTTGCAGATGAGGTGTACGACAAGGTCCTGTACGACGGCGTCAAGCACACGCCATTGGCCAGTTTGTCGCAGGATGTCCTCACTCTGACCTTCAACTCCTTGTCCAAAAGCTACCGCTCCTGCGGTTACCGGGCGGGTTGGATGGTGATTTCGGGCGACAAAAGAGTGGCGCGCGATTACATCGAAGGGCTGAACATGCTCTCCAACATGCGTTTGTGCGCCAACGTGCCGGGACAGTGGGCCATTCAGACGGCTCTGGGGGGGCATCAAAGCATCAATGAATTGGTGGGCGAGGGCGGTCGCCTGCGCAAGCAGCGTGACCTCGCGCACCAGCTGATCACAGCCATTCCTGGCGTCAGCTGCGTCAAGCCCCGCGCGGCTTTGTACATGTTCCCCAAACTCGATCCGACGATTTACCCGGTTCAGGACGATCAAGACTTTTTCTTGCAGCTGCTGGAAGAAACCAAGGTCATGTTGGTTCAGGGCACGGGCTTCAATTGGCCCGATAACGATCATTTTCGGATTGTATTTTTGCCGCATGAAGATGACTTGCGCGAGGCGATTGGCCGCGTGGCGCGGTTTCTGGAAAGTGCCCGTAAGCGCTTTGGCACCGACAAGCTCGTGGCCTGATTTTTTCAAGAAATGCCCGGTTTAGCCGGGTGCAACGTTAAAGAGAAGTGAATGAAACCGATCAAAGTGGGCCTGTTGGGCATTGGGACAGTGGGCAGCGGCACGTTCAACGTGCTCCAACGCAACCAGGAAGAAATCCAGCGCCGTGCAGGCCGTGGCATTGAAATTGCCATGGTGGCCGATCTGGATGTGGCGCGAGCCAAGGCAGTGGTTGGCGAGGGCGTGCAGGTGGTGGGCGATGCCCGTGCGGTGATCGCCAACCCCGAAATCGACATCGTCATTGAACTGATTGGTGGTTACGGCATTGCCAAAGCGCTGGTGATGGAAGCCATTGCCGCAGGCAAGCATGTGGTCACGGCCAACAAAGCCTTGCTGGCCGTGCACGGCACCGAAATTTTTGCCGCTGCGCAGGCCAAAGGCGTGATGGTGGCGTTTGAAGCCGCCGTGGCCGGAGGTATCCCGATCATCAAGGCGCTGCGCGAAGGCTTGACGGCCAACAGCATCCAGTGGGTGGCGGGCATCATTAACGGCACCACCAACTTTA
>JBIKSF010000129.1:0-4908 GCA_044348785.1 Limnohabitans sp. | reverse complement strand
AGAGATTTGGCGGGTGACAATAAGAACAACATGCTCGACATCCTTTACTTGGACGATTATCTCGCCATCGTCAACAAGCCCGCCGGCTGGTTGGTGCATCGCACCCCGCTGGACAAGGGTGAAACCCGCTTTGTGCTGCAAACCCTGCGCGACCAAATTGGGCAACACGTCTGGCCAGTGCATCGGCTAGACAAAGGCACCAGCGGCGTGCTGTTGTTTGCGCTGGATGCCGACACGGCGCGCACACTCGGCCAAGGCTTTGAAAGTGGCCAGGGCCTGCAAAAAACTTACCGCGCCGTGGTGCGCGGCTGGCCAGCCGATTCGGGCCTGATCGACCACCCTTTGAAGCGCATGCCCGACGACATGCGCACCGAGCGCACAGAAGTGCAGCCCGCCCAAAGCCGCTTCGCCACACTGCGCCACTTTGATTTGCCACTGCCCCAGCAGGGATTTGCCAGCACCCGCTGCGCCGAAGTGGCTTTGGAGCCACTGACAGGCCGCCGCCACCAGCTGCGCCGCCACATGAAGCACATCGCCCACCCGATCATTGGCGATGCCACGCATGGCAAGGGGCCGCTGAACCGGGCGGTGGCTGAGTTGCTGGGGCTGCAGCGGCTGTGGCTGCATGCGGAAAGTCTGGAATTGCCTCACCCGGTCAGGGGGCAGCTGTTGCGTTTGGCGGCGCCGCTGCCCGGCGAGTGGGGAGTTTGGGACGCTTATGTGCCTGACCCCAACGCCGGTTGTCCTTGGCAACCCTTTGAATAAATGTCATCCCAGCCTTGAGCCGGGATCCAGTGCTTCTCTGGGGGATGGACCCCGGATCAAGTCCGGGGTGACAGAAACATCAAGTCAAGGTTGACAGAAACATCAAGTCCGGGGTGACAAGGGGCATGTCACCCAGCGGATAAGCATCCTGGCGGTTTTCCATAAGATTCAGGGTTTGGTCGCTTTGACGTCACCACCTACTTACCTTTCCGACGCCCCCCATGAGCCTGCTTTTCACGCCCTTCACCTTTGATGCGCCGTCCGGCCCACTCACTTTGCCCAACCGCATCGTGATCGCGCCCATGTGCCAGTACTCGGCCGATAACGGCCAAGCCACCGACTGGCACCTGACGCACTGGACCAACCTGCTCAACAGCGGCGCGGGCCTTTTCACCATCGAAGCTACCGCCGTGTCGGCCGTGGGCCGCATCAGCCCCGGCTGCCTGGGCTTGTGGGACGACGCCACCCAAGCTGCGCTGGGTGACAAACTGCACCGCGCCCGCCGCCTGGCTCCGGCCATGCCCGTGTGCATTCAGATCAGCCATGCGGGCCGCAAGGCATCGAGCGCAGCACCTTGGGACGGCGGCATGTTGATCGCCCCCGAAAACGGCGGCTGGCAGACTGTGGCGCCCAGCGCCCTGCCCCACTTGCCGCAAGAGGCAGCGCCCACCGAACTGAGCTTGGCGGACATCGCGCAAATCAAGGCCGACTTCGTCAACACCGCCAAGCGCAGCCGCGAGCTGGGCATTGAGGCGGTGGAGCTGCACGCCGCGCACGGCTATTTGTTACACCAGTTTTTGTCGCCCTTGTCCAACCAGCGCACCGACGCTTATGGCGGCAGTTTTGAAAACCGCATTCGCTTTCCCCTGGAGGTGTTCAAGGCCGTGCGCGAAGCTTTTGGCGGCACGCTGGGCATGCGCATTTCGGGCACGGACTGGGTCGATGGCGGCTGGACGGTCGAAGAAACCGCAGAACTGTCCAAGCAGCTCAAGCAAGCCGGAGCGCAGTTTGTGCACATCTCGTCGGGCGGTGTTTCGCCTTTGCAAAAAATCACCTTGGGGCCAGAGTACCAAGTGCACTTGGCCAAAACGGTCAAAGTCGCATCGGACCTGACCACCATCGCCGTAGGCCTGATCACCGAGCCCGCGCAGGCTGAAGCCGTGCTGCAACGCGGCGATGCCGATCTGGTGGCATTGGCCCGCTCCTTCATGTACAAGCCGCGCTGGGGCTGGGAAGCTGCAGTGGCCTTGGACGGCACCGTGGATGCCCAACACCAATACTGGCGCAGCTTGCCCCGCGAGGCCAAAAACATTTTCAACGATGCCAAGATTGGCATGCGCTAATTTCCAACCCCAAAAAGAGAGACACACATGAACACTCGCCGTCAATTTTCCAAACTGCTGGCCGTGGCCAGCCTGTGCGCCCCCATGGCCTTGATGGCCCAGAGTTTTCCCAGCAAGCCCATCACCTTGGTCGTGCCCGTGCCACCTGGCGGCTTGGTCGACACCTCGGCCCGACTGATTTCCGAACCCCTGGGCCGCTTGATCGGCCAGTCCATCGTGGTGGAAAACAAGGGTGGCGCCAGCGGTAACTTGGCTTATCAGCAAGTGGCACGCGCCCCCAAAGACGGCCACACGCTGCTGGTGTCGTACTCGGGTTACCACGTCGCCAACCCGATCTTGATGAGCAAGCTGCCTTGGGAGCTGAAGGACCTGACGCCCGTGGGCCTGATCACCGTGGCCACCAACGTGGTCGCAGTGCACCCCTCGGTGCCGGTGAACAACATGAAGGAGTTCATTGCCTACGTGAAACAAAACCCGGGCAAGCTGAACTACGCCTCTCAGGGCAACGGCTCGGTCTCACACATCGGCACCGAAATCTTCAAACAGCAAACTGGCGTGAGCTTGGTGCATGTGCCTTACAAAGGTTCGGGCCAAGCCATTGCCGACGTGCTGGCAGGCCAGGTGCAGGTCTTCATGACCACGCCTCCCTCGGTGATGCAACACATCCAGGCAGGCAAGCTCAAGGCCCTGGCCGTCACCGGCAAAAAACGCCACGCGGGCATGCCACAAGTGCCCACCATGGCCGAAGCGGGTTACCCCAACTTTGACCTCGAATCGTGGGTGGCTTTGTACGCCCCAGCGGGCACGCCTGCAGCGGCTGTGAACCAGCTGGCCGATGCCGTCAAACGCAGCCTGGACCTGCCTGAGAGCAAACAACGCGCAGACCAAGCGGGCATTGAGGTGCGCTTTGTGGCCCCCACAGAGATGACCAAGATCCTGGACCGCGACATCGCCGACTGGACACAAGCGATCAAGGCCGCCAACATCAAGTTGGATTGATCGCCAGACGTCAAAAAGCCGGAGTGGGCCTTGCGGCCTGCTCCGGCTTTTTTATTGGCGAATCGATGCGCCTTACTTCAGATCACCCGCCAAGCTGGCCAAGGTATCTGCTGCGATTTCGATGTGCGAGGGGTAATGCGTGTGGTCGCAACCCATCTTGACGCCAGCACCAGCCTTGACAGCAGAGCACATGACAGGCGTCAGCTCAAAGCGCACAAAGTGCACCGCTGAGGTTTTTTCTTCGGTCTCGCGGTCCAGGTCCTCGTCGGCAATGGCATACACGCGGCCATGGCCTTCGACCTCGACAAACATGCGGTCTTCGACGCCGATCAGCTTGGCCAGCTCGCGCTTGCGTTCGTTGATGTCGGTGTACTCGATCATCATGGTGGCCTTCCAGTTGCTGCCGTCCGGCACCAGCGGGGCGTAAGCCTCGATCTCTTGCAGGATGCCCTCTTCTTCGAAGACTTTTTCGATGCGCAGCATCTCCTGAATTTGATAGCGAATGGTGGTTTCGCTCTCGAACTGCATGTTGATGTGCTCGCCCAGCTGAACGCTGCGCAGCTTGCGGTGCGCGATCACATCGGGCTTGTGGACCTTGCGCCACTTGGTGTAAGCCTCGAGAGACATCAGGGTCTCGGGCGTTATTTTTCCGGTCAGTTGCATGGCAGTGTTCCTTATTTGAGACCGTAGGCTTTGCGCACCAGGGTCAAGGGGTGATTCAATTCTGGAGCGCCCAGGCCGTTGACCTCAAAGCCCTGGGCAATGTGGTGGCCGCCCAGCGGGCAGTCTGAGCTGATGAAGTCGGGCTTGGAGCCGTCCTTCATGGTGGCCATGGCTTTGAACACGGGCTTGCCGATCTTCATCGCCATGTCGTGTGAGCCTTTTTTGACGCCATAGGTTCCAGCATGGCCCGAGCAACGCTCGATGGTGTTGATCTCGGTGTCCGGGATCATCTTGAGCATTTCTTCGGTCTTCTTGCCGATGTTTTGCACCCGGCCGTGGCAAGGAATTTGGTAGCTCACATTGCCCAGTTTTTGCGGGAACTCGGTCTTGAGCAAGCCATCGCGCTTGCGGGCCATGAAGTATTCAAACGGGTCCCACATCGCGTCTTTGACCAACTGGGTGTCGGCGCAGTCGGGGAACATCAGCGGAATCTCTTGCTTGAACATCAGGGCGCAGCTGGGCACCGCTGCCATGATGGCGTAGCCGTCTTTGGCGTACTTGGCCAGCACCGGAATGTTGGCTTCTTTGGAGTCCTTGACGGAGTCCAAGTCGCCCAACTCCAGCTTGGGCATGCCGCAGCATTTTTCTTTCTCGACCAGCACATACGGGATGTCGTTGTGGTCAAGGATCTTCAGCAGGTCATGACCAATGCCGGGCTCGTTGTAGTTGATGTAGCAAGTGGAATAGATCGCCACTTTGCCGGGCGTTTTCTCGCCATCCACCACAGTGACCGACTGGGCATCAGGCGCACTGGAGCGGAACTTTTTGGTGGCCAAGGAAGGCAACCAAGCGTTTTTGTCCACGCCCGCCACGCTCTCCATGACGCTGCGCGCCGCTTCGGTTTTGTTGATGGCGTTGATGGCTTGCACCACGATCGGAATGCCTGCAAAAGAGCCATGGGTGTCGGTCGAGGCCAAAAACTTTTCGGCAGCGCCCACTTCGCCTTTTTTAAACTTGATGGCCTTGGCCCGCAGCATGGTGTGCGGGAAGTCCAGGTTCCACTCATGAGGCGGGGTGTAGGGGCACTTGGTCATGTAGCACAGGTCGCACATGAAGCACTGGTCCACCACTTTCCAGT
>JBIKSF010000039.1:0-17618 GCA_044348785.1 Limnohabitans sp. | reverse complement strand
GTTTAAGCCCATCCGGCCAACTGCTGCAAACTTTCTGAAAACGACCCACAATGGTGGGTCGTTTTTTTTTACCCCGGCAATATCGCCACATCACAACAAGGAGCACAACATGATCAAAGTCGGAGACACATTGCCAGCAGCCACGCTGATGGAATACGTTGAAGTAGAAGGCAACGGTTGCAGCATTGGACCCAATCCGGTGGATGTGGCCAAAGCCACAGCAGGAAAAACCATCGCTCTGTTTGCCTTGCCTGGCGCTTTTACGCCCACCTGCTCGGCCAAGCATGTCCCAGGTTATGTGGAAAACCACGATGCCCTGAAAGCGGCTGGCGTGGATGAAATTTGGTGCGTGAGCGTGAACGACGCGTTCGTGATGGGTGCATGGGCACGTGACCAGAAAACCGGCGCCAAAGTGCGTATGCTGGGCGACGGCAGTGGTGACTTTAGCAAAGCCACAGGCTTGACGCTGGACCTGACAGCCCGTGGCATGGGTGTGCGCAGCAACCGTTACTCCATGCTCGTCAAGGATGGCAAGGTCGCCACTTTGAATGTGGAGGGCCCTGGCAAATTCGAAGTCAGCGATGCGGGCACCCTGTTGGCACAAGCCAAAGGTTGATCCTTTTTAAGCTGAAACAAAAGGGGCCCTGGGCCCCTTTTTTTATGCTCGCAATCCACACACAGAGACGGGTCAGCGAACCGCTCAGTCAAGGTCCACCTTGAGGTAATGCGCACCTGCATGCGGGTTATGGTAATAGGGCGGGATTTCGACAAAGCCCAAATCTTCGTACAGAGCGCGAGCGGATTCCATCTCGTCCAAGGTGTCGAGCAAGACACAGTGGTAAGCCGCAGCGCGGGCCGCATCCAAAATGCCCTCGGTGAGCAAACGGCCCAGCCCCAGCCCTCGGAAGGCGGGGCGAACATACAGGCGCTTCATTTCTGCAGCATTGGCGTAATCGCTGGCATCGAATGGACGCAAGGCGCAGCAACCTGCTACTGCGCCATCGACCCATGCCAAAAGCAGTGCGCCTCGGGGTTCGGTGTACTCGCCAGGCAAACCATCAAGCTCTTGCGCGAAATTCTGAAAACACAAATCCACGGACAGGCTGTCCGCATACTCTGAGAATATGGCGCGAGTGGCCAGCAGGTCTGCCCCATGAGCGGGGCTGCGCAGTGCAATAACAGGTGAATGAGACGATGGGTTCAAGGGCCTATTCCTCCACAGACAGACAGTGTAAAGGAGCGATTAACCTCCAAGAGAGAGCAGGCCATAGACGGCCAAGGCTGCCAGGCCCAAAACCAACAACGCTAAAAGGCGATGGCGAAACTGGTCGCGAGAGGCGGGCACAGGATGGTCGACGGTTTTGTCCCCGTGCAGCATGGCGGGCACCAAGGGCGGGTGTTTTTTGAAGCGGTACCAGAGCAGGGCCAAGAGGTGAGTGATGACCAGCAGCAAAATGATCAGCTTGCCCCAGTTCTTGTGCCAAGCCGAGGCCCATGACACCCAGCTGCTCGAAACCAAGGCGGTCAAAGGCCCGGCATTGGCGATCTCGTCGTCACTGATCAACCCGGTAGAGACTTGAAACCCTAAAAAGAACAGCATCGCGACAATGGACCAAGAGCCCAGTGGGTTGTGACCGGCTGAGGTCGGATCGGTCGAACGCGATTGCAGGTACACCAGCACCTTTTTGGGGCGCAAGGGCAAACTGGACCAACGGGACCAATGGCCACCCACAAAGCCCCAGGCCAGCCTGAAAAGAACCAAGGTGAGTACGGCATACCCCAAACGGAAATGCCAAACCATGGCGTTGCCACCCACATTGCCGGTGATGACCAAACCTATCACGCATGCGGCCAAAGCCCAATGGAACAAACGGGTGGGCAAATCCCAAATGCGAACTGTGAGCATGGGTACTTTCATGGGTGCGGGAAAGAGAAAATTATGAGAAACTGAAACAAGGATAAGTCTTTTTAACCTTTAAACCATGATGGGAGTCAAACATGAAATACACCATGAGCTGCGCAAGCGCGTTGTTGATGCTGGCGATGGGTCTGCCAGCCCAGGCGCAATTTGCCAAACCTGAAGATGCGATCAAATACCGCAAGGCCAGCTTCACGGTCATGGCGGCGCATTTTGGCCGACTCGGTGCCATGGCCAATGGCCGTGCGCCTTACGATGCCAAATCAGCAGCCGACAACGCTGACGTGGTTGCTACGCTGTCCAAGTTGCCATGGGGTGCGTTTGGTGAAGGCACAGACAAAGGTGACACACGGGCCAAGCCAGAAATCTGGAAAGAAGCGGCCAAGTACAAAGAAGCAGCTGACAAAATGCAAGCCGAAATTGTGAAGCTCAACACCGCTGCCAAAGCGGGCAACATCGATGCCTTGAAGGCCGCCTTTGGCCCTGCTGCTGCCTCGTGCAAGGCATGCCACGACAATTTCCGCAAGGAATAAAGGCGGCGCAGGCTCAAAACCTGTACACCACTGCAGCACCAGGTCAGCGCGGCCCGGTTGCTGTTCTGACTCTCTTTCGAATCAGGACTCCAGCAGCAGTTTGTCGATCAACTGGTGCAGTTCGACAAAATCAGGCGTACCCACAAACCGCTTGACGATTTCGCCGCGCTTGTTCACCAGAAAAGTGGTGGGTGTGAGCTTGACATCTCCCCAAGCGCGGGCAACACCACCGGTGTTGTCAATCGCCACCTTGAAAGGCAATTGACGTGTTTGGGAAAAGTTGACCACGTAGCTGGGCGGGTCGTAGCTCATGGCCACGGCCACGGTTTCATAGCCTCGATCCTTGAACTTGTTATAGGTGGCGATCAATTCGGGCATTTCAGCCACGCAAGAAGTGCAACTGGTGGCCCAGAAATTGACCAAAGATACTTTTCCTTGCAATTGCTGCGTGCTCACGGTGCTGCCGTCGAGCAAAACAAAGGAAGATTCAGGTGCCCGCTCACCCGAACAACCCCACAGGGCCAGCAACAGACCGAGCGCGCAAGCCCCATTCAACACACGACGCCCTAGAGGCTGTAGATTCCCGGGAGTATTCAGATGGTTCTTCATCGCAGAAAGTTTAATACGTTTGCCATGTCCGCAGGCGCTTTGGTCATAGTGCCCTCGTATGCGCAGGGATTGGCCAGTCTGACATCAGAAGACGCCACTAAGGGCCTCAAACTGGCCTTGGAAAAAGGGGGCGAAGTGGCCGTACAACTGTTGGGTGCACAAGACGGATTTTGGGGCAATGAGAAAGTGCGAATCGCTTTGCCAGACGGGGTCCAAAAAGCAGGCAAATTGCTGAAGTCCTTGGGGATGGGGCAGCAGCTGGAAGAGCTGAATTTGCAAATGAACCGTGCAGCAGAAGCAGCGGTACCAAAAGCCAAAAAATGGCTAACGCAATCCATTCAAAATATGACCGTGCAAGACGCCAAAAGTATTTTGCAAGGTGGAGATCATTCGGTGACGCAGTTTTTCGCCAACAAGACACGAGAACCTTTGACCGTTGAGTTCATGCCAGCGATCAAGCAATCCTTGGAAAAACTCGGGGTCGTGAATCAGTTCAATGCCGTGGCCGTCAAACTCACGGGGATGGGACTGCTGGACAAAGACAAGGCCAAACTGGAGACGCACGTCACGGCCAAAACCCTTGATGGTTTGTATTTCATGATCGGCGAAGAAGAAAAGAAAATACGCCAAAACCCAGCACAAGCCGGCAGCGCACTTCTGAGCAAAGTTTTTGGTGCACTGCGTTGATCCGGCAAACAGGCGTCAAGCCACTGAGCACAATGAGGCTGTCAAACGATGTTCAGCAAGAGCTTGACCAAGCCATCAGGGTCACTGACCATGGGGTCATGCCCGGTGTGCATCTCCAACACTTGTGAGCCCGGCAGCCAAGCGCCGTCCCAAAATTTGGGGTCCACCATGCGCAGGCGGCTGACATCGATGGTGCCCAAAGGCGGCGAGGTGCAGTTGATGAATGTGCGCGGTACGCTGGCCACTCGTTGCGGATCAAAGTCGAGCACTTGGGTGTAAGGCCCGCCGGGGTGCGGGGTTTGACGTCTTTGTACCCAGGCATGGTCGGCATCGCGCAGGCCAAAAACCGAAGGGTCGGGCGCGAGAAAGGCGTGCAGGGGATGGGCTTGCGCTGCAGCGATGCGGGCGTTTCGGGTGGCGCTGGCGTGGGTACTGCTCCAGCTTTCACCAGGTTTGGGCAGTACCGCGTCCAGGTAGACCAGGTGACGCAAGCGCTCGGGCCGGCGGTCGGCCACGGCGGTGCCCAACATGCCGGCGTACGAGTGCACCACCAGCACCACGTCGTCCAGTTCTTCGGCGTCCATGGCGGCCATCACATCGGTGATGTGGGTTTCAAGATCAATACCCGGTTGCAGCAGGTGGGCGCGCTCACCGACCCCGGTCAGGGTGACGGCATGGACGCGGTGACCGGCACTTATCAGGCCTGGCAGGACCCGCTGCCAACACCATGCGCCGTGCCAAGCGCCATGCACGAGTAAAAAATGGGCCATCAGATCACCCCTTTGCCGCGCAGGGGGCCCAGTTGTTCAGCGTTCAAGCCCAGTACTTCGGACAAAACTTCAGCGGTGTGCTGGCCCAGCATGGGGGGCGGCAAATCTTGGCGCACAGGGGTGCGGCTCATCTTGATCGGGCTGGCCACCAGTTTCAGGTCGGGTTTGATGGGGTGCTGCCAATCCTGCACCATCCCACGGGCTTGTATTTGCGGATCGACAAAGACCTCGCTCAGGGTGTTGATCGCCCCACAAGGCACCTTGGCGGCTTCAAGGGCCGCCAGCCAGTCGGCCTTGGTGCGGGTTTTCAAGATGCCCTCCAGCAGGGGCACCAGGGTGTCGCGGTGGCGGACGCGTTGTGTGTTTTGGGCGTAGCGCGGATCCTGCGCCAGCTCGGGGCAACCAGCCACAGTACAGAACTTGGCAAATTGCCCGTCGTTGCCCACCGCAAGGATCAGGTGGTCGCGGCTGCCTGGGGCTGAGCCCGCTGCGGCCATCACCTCGAACACCTGGTAAGGCACGATGTTCTGGTGTGCGTTGCCGGCGCGGCCAGGCGTTTTGCCGCTGACCAGGTAATTGGAGCCCAAATTGGCCAGCATGGCGACCTGTGTGTCGAGCAGCGCCATGTCCACATGTTGGCCATCGCCTGTGCGTTCGGCGTGGCGCAACGCCGCCAAAATGGCCACTGTGGCGTACATGCCGGTGAACAGGTCGGCTACGGCCACACCCACTTTTTGCGGGCCGCCGCCCAAATCGTCGCGTTCGCCCGTCACACTCATCAGGCCGCCGATGCCTTGCACGGCATAGTCGTAGCCTGCCCGCTCGCGGTAAGGGCCGGTCTGGCCAAAGCCGGTCACGCTGCAATAGATCAGCTTAGGGTTCAGAGCGCTCAGGCTCGCGTAGTCAAGGCCGTAACGGGCCATGTCACCGACCTTGAAGTTCTCCACAAACACATCGCAGTGCAGAACCAGTTCGCGGATCAGCGCTTGGCCTTCGGGCTGGGCGATATCGCAGGTCACCGATCGTTTGTTGCGGTTCGCGCCCAAATAGTACGCGGCCTCGGCGGTGTCCTGGCCTTGGGCGTCTTTCAAGAAGGGCGGACCCCAAGTGCGGGTGTCGTCGCCCGTGCCGGGGCGCTCGATCTTGATGACATCGGCACCCAAGTCGGCCAAGGTCTGGGTACACCAGGGGCCCGCCAGAACGCGGGAGAGGTCGAGAACGCGGATGCCGTCGAGTGAATTCATGGGGCACATTGTCGCCAAAACCCAATGCGGCCGCTGATCAGGATAATCACCCCATGCGAATCCATTCCTCGGCCTTGGTGGCCAGCCTCTTTGGGGCACTGACTTTGAGCGCTTGCAGCCCTTCCCAGAACTGGCGGGATGTGGCTTTTGAAGGCAGTGCGCTCAAAGCCCAATTGCCCTGCAAACCCGACCGAACCACCCGCAGCGTGCCCTTGGGCGGCGTACCGGTCGACTTGCAAGTGCTGGGCTGCGAAAGCGGCACGGCCATGGTGGCGGTGATGAGCGCGGTCTTGCCTGTCGGGGCTGATGCCAGCGCGGTCATGGCCGCTTGGCAAAAAGCCACCCTGGACAACGCCCGTGTGCCCCAGCCCTTGACGGCCGGGCAGCAGCAGGCTTGGCAGCGCCCAGGCCAGCTGCCTTTAGCGACTTCTTTGCGGGTGCAAGCCCCGGGGCTGCGCGCCAATGGCGAGCCGGTGAACATGGATGCCGTGTGGGGTGCGGTGGCCGACAGAGAGCGGGTGCGGCTGGTTCATGCCGTGGTTTACGACCGCAAAATCTCGGCGGAATTGGCCAACACTTTGTTTGATGGGATCAAGCCATGAGCGCAACCACCTTGAGCGACCACATGTTGGAGCACCCCGACCACTTGCCTCGCCGCATGGCGGTGGTGGTGTTTCTGGCCTTTGCGCTGGCTTACTTTTTCTCGGCCTTGGTGCGGGCCATCACTGCCACCTTGTCGCCCACCTTGACCACCGAATTCAGCCTGAGTGCGCAAGACCTCGGCCTGCTGGCGGGCGGCTACTTTTTGGGCTTTTCGCTCACTCAGTTGCCTTTGGGGCGCTGGCTGGACCAGCACGGGCCCAAAAAAGTGATCTTGGCTTTTTTGAGCTTTGCGGTGCTCGGTTGCCTGGCTTTTTCCTGGGCCGACAGTTTTCATGGCTTGTTGGCGGCGCGCGTGTTGTGCGGCATGGGCGTGAGCGCCTGCCTCATGGCCCCGCTCACTGGCTACCGGCGCTGGTTTGATGCCAGTACGCAATTGCGTAGCAACTCCTGGATGCTGATGACGGGCTCTTTGGGCATGCTGGCGGCCACCTTGCCGGTGCAGTGGCTCATGCCCATCTGGGGCTGGCGCGCCTTGTTTGTGATGCTGGGCGTGATGATCGCCATCGCCATGCTCTTGATTACCTTGGTGGTGCCGGTGTGGCAAAAGACAACGCCGACAGCCGCGACAGCGCAAAAGCCGCTCGACGACGACGGCAGTTACCGCGAAATTTGGCGCAGCGCCTATTTCTGGCGCATGACACCGATCGGCTTTTTCACTTACGGCGGTATGGTGGCCATTCAGACCCTGTGGGCCGGGCCTTGGATGACCCAAGTGGCGGGCTGGACTGCGGGCGAAGCGGCCCAAGGCTTGTTCCTCATCAATCTGGCCATGTTGGTGACCTTTTGGTTGTGGGGTTTGATCACGCCAGGATTGGCCCGACGGGGCATACCGGTCGAGCGCCTGATTGCCTGGGGCGTTCCCTTGAGCTTTTTGGTGGTCGGCGCATTGGTCTGGATGGGGCCGGCAGTGGGTTCTGGTGCTGCCATCGTCATGGCGTTGTTCTGCGTGACCAGCACCTTTGTGGCCTTGGCCCAACCTGCAGTGGGCATGGCTTTTCCCTCGCATTTGGCCGGGCGCGCCCTGTCAGCCTACAACCTGGTGGTGTTTGCTGGGATTTTTGTGGTGCAGTGGGGCATTGGCTTGCTGGTCGATGCCGGTCTGGGCTTGGGGCTGACCAAACCCGCTGCTTACCAGGCTGCACTGGCCTGTTTTGGTGTTTGTTCCGTGCTCTCTTGGCTTTATTTCGTCCTGAAAAAGCCGGTTCAGCCCTGATAATGCAAACCTCATGATCGGCATCCTCATCATTGCTCACGCCCCTTTGGCCAGCGCTTTGCGCGACTGTGCTTTGCACGTGTTTCCCGATTGCGCTGCTGGCGTTCTGGCGATCGATGTGCTGCCAGACGACGCGCCAGAAGCCAGCCTGACGAAGGCGCGCGAAGCCATTGGTGCCTTGAACACGCCCGAAGTTTTGCTGCTCAGCGATGTCTTTGGTGCGACCCCTTGCAACGTGGCCCAGCAACTCAACGACGGCTTGCATACGCGCCTGGTGGCGGGTGCCAATTTGCCCATGTTGTTGCGCAGTGTTTGCTACCGCCACGAAAGTCTGGAGGCCTTGGCCAACCGCGCCCATGCCGGCGGGACGCAAGGGGTGATGCCCGTGGGCAGCACGGCCCCCCAAAACCAAACAGGAAAGAGACATGCCTCAAGCCACCACGACCATCAGCAATAAACTGGGGCTGCACGCCCGGGCCTCCGCCAAGCTGACCAAGCTGGCGGGCAGTTTTCCCTGTGAGGTCTGGCTGAGCAAGGGTGAGCGCCGCATCAATGCCAAAAGCATCATGGGTGTGATGATGCTGGCCGCCGGTATCGGCAGCGAAGTGGTACTCGAAACCGCAGGCGAGCGTGAGCAAGAGGCGCTCGATGCGCTGCTGGCGCTGATGGCCGACAAATTTGGCGAAGGCGAGTGAAAGTGGTGCTCGCAAAAAGACGACCCATGGAGTTCCTGCGATGACCTTCAGCATTCATGGTCTGGCGGTGGCTCGGGGCATTGCCATTGGCCGAGCTGTGCTGGTGGCTTCCAGCCGCGTCGATGTGGCGCACTACTTCATCAAGCCAGAGCAAGTGTTTGCCGAGATCGACCGCATGCGCTCAGCCCGCGATGCCGTCATCGACGAGTTGCAACGATTGCAACGCGACATGCCCAAAGATGCGCCACACGAGTTGGCTGCGCTGCTCGATGTGCACCTGATGCTGCTGATGGACGAAGAGCTCAACACCAGTGTGGTGCATTGGATCAAGGAACGGTTGTACAACGCCGAATGGGCGTTGAGCAGCCAGCTTGAGATCATTGCCCGGCAGTTTGACGAGATGGACGATCCGTACCTGCGCGAAAGAAAAGCCGATGTGGAGCAGGTCGCCGAACGGGTGTTGCACTGCCTCAAGGGCACGGGCTCGCTGGTGACCCAAGTCACCCGCCCCACTCGGCCCCAACAAGAGTTGCAGCTGGGCGACACCGACGTGCCCTTGGTCTTGATTGCCCATGATTTGTCGCCTGCCGACATGCTGCAGTTCAAGCAAAGTGTGTTCACCGGGTTTGTGACCGATGTGGGCGGCAAAACCTCCCACACGGCCATTGTGGCGCGCAGTCTGGACATTCCTGCTGTGGTGGGTGCCCGCACCGCCAGTCAGCTGATCAAGCAAGACGACTGGGTCATCATCGACGGGGATGCCGGCGTGGTCATCGTTGATCCGTCACCCATCATCTTGGCCGACTATGGTTTCAAGCAACGCCAGGGCGATCTCGAGCGCGAACGGCTGGCCCGATTGCGCCACACCCCTGCTGTCACGCTCGATGGTCAAAAAATCGAATTGCTGGCCAACATCGAGATGCCTGAAGACACCGGTGCCGCGATCACCGCGGGAGCCGTGGGCGTAGGCTTGTTCCGCAGCGAATTCCTTTTCATGGGCCGCAAGGGTGATTTGCCTGGTGAGGAAGAACAATACCAAGCCTACCGCCGTGCGGTGGACGGCATGAATGGCCTGCCGGTCACCATTCGCTCGGTTGACGTGGGGGCGGACAAGCCCATCGAAGAGGCGCGCCGTGATGCCGCTCACCTGAACCCCGCTTTGGGCTTGCGTGCCATTCGCTGGAGTCTTGCCGATCCTGCCATGTTCTTGACGCAGCTGCGGGCCATCTTGCGTGCCGCAGCTCACGGCAAAGTCAATTTGCTCATTCCCATGCTGGCGCATGGCAGCGAGATTCGCCAAACCATGGGCTTGATTGACCAAGCCCGCCACGAGTTGGATCGGCGAGGCGAAGCCTATGGCCCTGTGCAGCTGGGTGCCATGATCGAAATTCCGGCCGCTGCTTTGTCCTTGCGGCTGTTTCTCAAGTATTTTGATTTTCTATCCATCGGCACCAATGACCTGATTCAGTACACCTTGGCCATTGACCGGGCCGACGAATCGGTGGCGCACCTGTACGACCCGCTGCACCCCGCCGTGCTCAAGCTGGTGGCTGACACGATTACCGAATGCCGAGTCCAAGGCAAAGGTGTCTCGGTGTGCGGTGAGATGGCCGGTGATGTGAGCATGACCCGATTGTTGCTGGGCTTGGGGCTGCGCAGCTTTTCCATGCACCCTTCGCAAATCCTGTCGGTCAAGCACCAGGTGCTGAGGTCAGACACCACGAAGCTGGCGATTTGGGCTGAGCAAGTTTTGGCTTCGGACGATCCCGCCAGCCTGATGCCGCGCTGAAAACGCGCGTCAGCGCCACCGGTCTTGTCCGCTACCTCGGTCCGCCAGGGCGGTCTTTGAGAACTAAAATCCGCTCTCCTAAGACATCCCTCCTGGCATCTGGCCTGGTGACCCCATGAAAAAACCATCGGCCAGAGGTCGAACTGCACAGCCTTCGGGCATCCTCGCCAAAATGCTGGGGCAAGCGGTACCGCAGACTGTTCGTTCTGCCACTGCTGCAACCCAAGCGCAGGCCTTGTATGAAGCCGCTGTGGCCTTCTATCACCAGGCCGAATGGGACCAAGCCGAGGCGCAGGCCGATGCCTTGCTGGCCATGTCGGGTTTGCATGCGACGCATGAAGTGGCGGCGCTCAACCTCAAGGCCACGCTGGCCGCCCGCACGCATCGGCTGGAGCTGGCGGTGTCGCTGTACCAGGCGATCCTGAAGCGCCAGCCCGCGCATGTAGAGGCTTTGTCCAACCTGGGGCTGGCCCTGCAAAAACTCAATCGTCATGAAGAAGCGCTGGGCTTTCTGACGCAGGCCCTGAAGCATCGGCCCGGCCATGCCAATTCACAGCTCAATCTGGGCCTGACCTGCCAGTCGCTGGGTCGGCGCGAAGAAGCCCTTGCAGCCTACCAGCGCACGCTGGCCATCGAACCTGGCAACGTACAGGCGCGGTTCAACATCGCCAAGATGCTGCAAGACACTTTCGATTTCGACGCCGCCAGTCAGGCGTATCAGGCCGCACTTGATGTGGACCCCTTCCACGCCGACTCGCTGGCCAACCTGATTTTTGTGCAGCATTACCGCTACCCGCCCGATGAAGCTGCCCAGCAAGCCCTGATTCGGCGTGTGGGCGAGTTGAACCCGGCGCGCCCCGCGTGGCCACGCAGGGCGGCCGACAAAAAACCTTTGCGCGTGGGCTTCGTATCGGCCGACCTGCGCAAGCACCCGGTGGGTTACTTTTTGCGCGATGTGCTGCTGGCGCTGGCGTCCACCGCTGTGGCGTCGGGCGAGTTGACGCTGCTGGCCTATGCCAACCACGCGCTGGCCGACGAACTCACGCAAGACATTCGGTCGGCCTTCGCCACTTGGCACACGGTGGATCTGTGGAACGACGCCCGGCTGGACGCTCAGATCCGCAGCGATGAAGTCGACATCTTGGTGGATTTGTCAGGCCGAACGGCGGGCAACCGACTGTCGGTGTTTGCTGCCAAACCCGCGCCACTGCAGGTCAGCTGGCTGGGTTACTTTGCCACCACGGGCCTGACGCAGATGGACGCTATTCTGGCCGATCCAGTCTGTGTACCCGCTGGCGAAGAATCGCTTTATGTGGAGCACGTGGTGCGCCTGCCGCACACGCGTTTGTGCATGAGCCCACCCGGGGTGACCGAGCCCCCCGCAGCGCCGCCTGTGCTGCAAAACGGCTTCATCACCTTCGGCTGTTTTCAGACCCTGCCCAAGATCAATGCGGGCGTGTTGGCGACGTGGGCACAAATTTTGAAAGCTTGTCCGCAGGCCCGCCTGCGCCTGCAAGCGCCGCAGTTGAATGACGAAGGGCAACGCGCACGCTTCTCAGGGCGATTGCGGGTGGCGGGCATCGATGCGGGTCGCGTGGACCTGCTGGGGCCGGTCAGTCGAGATTTGTATTTCGCGTCTTACGGCGCGGTGGACATCTTGCTCGACACCTTCCCTTATCCTGGAGGCACCACCACGGCCGAGGCCCTGTGGATGGGCGTGCCGACCCTCACACTGGCGCTGCCGGGCATGCTGGGGCGGCAAGGCCAGTCCATGCTGGAGAACGTGGGTTTGGCCGATTGGGTGACGCACAGCGAAGCCGAGTATGTTCAGCAAGCCGAGGTCTTGGGTCAGGGCGGGACAGGCGTTTGCGAAAAGCTGCAGGGTCTGCGCGGTTCACTGCGTTCACAGGCGGAGCAATCGCCGTTGTTTGACAGTGCGCGATTTGCCCAAGACTGGTGGGCGGCCCTACAGGGCCTTTGGCGCGAAAAAATGACCGGATAAGAGGTCGGGCTGCGAGGCCCGGCGGGCTCAGGCTCGGGCGATTTTGTCCTGCGTGCTGGTTTCAAAGTCGCTGGCGTCGTGGCGTTCGTGCAATTGCGATTCGGGCGCACCCATCACGCGGTTGACCATGCGCCCGCGTTTCACCGCAGGGCGTTGCGCCAGTTCTTCGGCCCAGCGCTGGACGTGGGTGTATTCCTGCACCTGCAAAAATTCGCCCGCTTCGTACATCAGGCCTTTGGCCAGTGCGCCGTACCAAGGCCAAATCGCGATGTCGGCGATGGTGTAGTCGTCGCCCGCGATGAAGCGGCTCTGGGCCAAACGCTTGTCGAGCACGTCCATTTCGCGTTTGACTTCCATCGCGAAGCGGTCGATGGCGTATTCGATCTTGGTGGGCGCATAGGCGTAAAAATGGCCAAAACCGCCGCCCAAATAAGGCGCGCTGCCCATTTGCCAAAACAGCCATGACATGCATTCGGCGCGTTTGGCCGGATCGGTGGGCACCAAGGTGCCAAACTTTTCGGCCAAGTACAGCAAGATGGCCCCTGACTCGAACACGCGCACCGGCTGCTCACCGCTGCAGTCCAGCAGCGCTGGAATTTTGGAGTTGGGGTTCACGCTCACAAAGCCGCTGCTGAACTGCTGGCCTTCTTGGATGCGGATCAGCCAAGCGTCGTACTCGGCACCCGTGTGCCCCAAAGCCAGCAACTCTTCGAGCATCACGGTCACCTTCACGCCGTTGGGCGTGCCCAGCGAGTACAGCTGCAGCGGGTGCTTGCCGCGCGGCAGGTCTTTTTCGTGCGTTGCGCCAGAGATGGGACGGTTGATGTTGGCAAAGCGCCCGCCACTGGCCTTGTTCCAGGTCCAGACGGAGGGAGGGGTGTAGGTGCTGGCGTCGGTCATGGTGTTGGAGGTGCAGGTGGATGAGATCAGAGATGGGATTCGTCAGGCCTTTTCAGCCAAGCTGACTTGCGCCGAGTGGGCTTGTTGGTCAGCGTGGTAGCTCGATCGCACCATCGCGCCCACAGCCGCGTGTGAAAAACCCATTTCGTAGGCCTTGGCCTCGAACATCTTGAAGGTGTCGGGGTGCACGTAACGGCGCACCGGCAGGTGGCTGTTGCTGGGGGCCAGGTATTGGCCAATGGTCAGCATCTCGATGTTGTGCGCGCGCATGTCGCGCATGACCTCCAAAATTTCTTCGTCCGTCTCGCCCAGGCCAACCATCAGGCCGCTTTTGGTCGGCACGTTAGGAAACAACGCCTTGAATTTTTTCAGAAGGTTCAGTGAGAACTGGTAGTCCGAGCCGGGCCGCGCTTCTTTGTACAGACGCGGCACGGTTTCCATGTTGTGGTTCATCACATCCGGTGGGGCGGCTTTCAGGATCTCGAGTGCGCGGTCGTCGCGCCCCCGAAAGTCGGGCACCAACACCTCGATCTGGGTGGTGGGTGAGAGTTCGCGGGTTTTGCGGATGCATTCGACAAAGTGGCCCGCGCCGCCATCGCGCAGGTCGTCGCGGTCGACGCTGGTGATGACCACGTATTGCAGCTTGAGCTGCGCAATGGTCTTGGCCAGGTTGTCGGGTTCGTTCACATCCAAGGGGTCGGGGCGGCCGTGGCCCACGTCGCAAAACGGGCAGCGACGGGTGCACTTGTCGCCCATGATCATGAAGGTGGCCGTGCCTTTACCAAAGCATTCACCGATGTTGGGACAGCTGGCTTCTTCGCACACGGTGACCAGTTTGTTGGCGCGCAGCACGTCCTTGATTTCGTAAAAGCGGGTGGTGGGTGAGCCGGCTTTGACGCGTATCCATTCGGGCTTTTTGAGCACCTCAGCTGCTTCGACTTTGACGGGGATGCGCGAGAGCTTTGCCGCTGCTTTTTGCTTGGCCATCGGGTCGTAGTTTTCAACGCTTTGGACTTCGCGGACCACGGTGCGTTCGGTGGGGGTGTTGCTCATCTTGTTCTTTCAGACGCCGCCAGCGCTTGAGAGCGCAGGCGGGGATTCATAAACGGGCGGCCAATTGGTGGGCCAGCACTTGAGCTGCTTCGCCCCAAGTGGTTTCTACGCCGATTGTAGAAAGGTCCACGGTTTTCAGTCCGGCATAACCACACGGGTTGATGCGGTCAAAGGGCTCCAGGTCCATCGCCACGTTGAGCGCGGCACCGTGGTAAGTGCAATGGCGGCTGACCTTGATGCCCAAGGCGCTGATTTTGCCCAGGCCTTTGAAAGGGTCATGGGCCGGGGCAGGTCCTACCAGGGCGGCGTGACTGAACGGGTCATCCAGCCGAACGTAAATGCCAGGCGCACCGGCCACGCGGTGGCCTGTCACGCCAAAGTGGGCGAGGGTGCGGATGACCGATTCTTCGAGTTTGAAGACGTATTCTTTGACGTAGTAACCGGCGCGCTGCAGGTTGACCAAAGGGTAAGCCATGACCTGCCCGGGGCCATGGAAGGTGACTTGTCCGCCCCGGTTGGTCTGCACCACCTGAATGTCGCCGGGCATCAACAGGTGTGCAGCTTGCCCCGCCAGTCCTTGGGTGAACACGGGCGGGTGTTCGCAAACCCAGAGTTCATCGGGCGTGTCGGGGATGCGCTCCGCCGTGAAGGCCTGCATGGCCTCGTAGGTGGGCAAGTACTCCACCCGCCCAAGAAGCCGGATGTCCATGCTCAAAGCACGATTTTGACCATGGGGTGCGAGGTCAGGGCGCGGTAGAGGTCGTCGAGCTGTTCGCGGCTGGTAGCCGTAATGCTCAGCGTCACGCCCAGGTAGTTGCCGCCTTTGCTCGGGCGCAACTCGATGGTGGCGGGGTCAAAGCCAGGGTCAAATTGCAAAGCGACTTGGCACATGGCTTCGGCAAAGCCGTCGACCATGGCACCCATGACCTTGATCGGAAAGACCGAGGGGTACTCGATCAGGGTGTCTTTGCGCGGGTCGATGCCAGCAGGAGGTGTGATGGAAGCGCTCATGAAATAGTCCCTCGAGGCCGCTAGCTTAACGCCAGACGATGACAGCCCAAACCGCCAGCCAGCCCAAAGCAAAATTCGTCAGGACCAAGGGATGAATTTGTCCTAGTGCCTTACCCGCAGCAGGCCAGTCGGAAGTGGCCACGGCAGCTTTCAAGCGGCGAAACGGCGAAAACCAGATGTGGGCAAAAATCAGGCACATCAGCAATCCCAGGCCCGACATGGCGTGCCACCCTTTAGGGGCCAGCTTCATGTCGGCCATCGACAGCATCCAAAAGCCGGTGACCAGAATCAGGGCAATCGAAAGCCAAACCATGGCAAAAAATCGGGTCAGAACGTCCGACATCAGGGTGAGGCGCTCGGGCGGGGCCATTTGGGCAATGACCACCGGTCGCAGCGCCAAAATGACCAAAGCCATGCCTCCTAGCCAAACGATGGCGGCGGCCAAGTGCAAAAATTTAAACCATTCGTACATACATGAATGTCCCTTCTCTGGTGATTGTCGCTGCCGGTATTGGCCGTGCTGCGCCAAGGGCAATTGGATCTGGATCAAAAAAAGTAGGAGCGCACGGGTTTCTACGTATAATCAGAGGCTTTGCAGTGTTCGCCGTTGACGTAACCCCGGTGTAATTTGAGATGACCAAAATCGCCTCATCCCTGAAAACGGGTATGCCCAGTGATACGACAGATGCTGCAGATGAAGGTATCGAGTCCGATTTCAAGCCCCTGAGCGCTGAAGAAGCGCAGGCTTGGCGGCAAAGCAATCCTCAGGCGTCGCCTTGGCGTGTGTTGCTTTTGCAGGTGGGGGTGGGCGCCTTGATGGCGCTGCTCACGGGGCTCGTCACCGGTCAGCTTCATTTGGCCGCTTCTGCGGCCTGGGGGGCGGTGGCAGTGGTCATACCCGCTGTGGTGTTTGTCAGGGCTTTGAGCCGGCAAATGCGGCGAACCCAAGCGGGCTCTGCTTTGGTGGGTTTGTTTGTTTGGGAGTTGGTCAAGATTGTCTTGACGGTGGCGTTGCTTTTGGTGGCGCCCAAAGTGATTTCAGACCTGAGCTGGTTTGCCTTGGTGGCTGGCTTTGTGGTGACGATGAAGGTGTACTGGCTGGCCATGGCGCTGGGTTGGATGCAACGCAAGTCGAAACCGACTATTTTTTGAACTGATTGGTGATTTATGGCTGCTGAAAACGCTGGCGCGCACGCCCCAACGGCTGGAGAGTACATCCAGCATCACTTGCAACACCTGCAAATGAATTTCTCATTTGAAGGCGTCAAGCAAACGAGCATCGTTGACTTCAGTTTGTTCAACCTCGACTCGGTCTTTTTCTCCCTGGTTTTGGGCGTGATTGGCTGTATCGTTTTGTGGGCGGCTGCTCGCAAGGCGACTTCGGGTGTTCCTGGTCGTTTTCAGGCGGCGGTTGAAATCCTGTCCGAAATGGTTGAAAACCAAGCCAAGGGTGTGATTCACAACGCCAAGAGCCGCAAACTCATTTCTCCTTTGGCCTTGACCGTCTTCGTCTGGATCTTCCTGATGAACGCAATGGACATGTTGCCAGTCGATCTGATTCCTGCCGCCTGGCATGCCGCAGGGCCTGCTTTGGGCTTCAAGGACTACATGCGCGTGGTGCCTACGGCCGACTTGTCCACCACGTTGGGCTTGTCTTGCTCTGTGCTGTTCATCTGCTTGGTCTACAACATCAAGATCAAAGGCCTGGGCGGCTGGGCACACGAATTGATTGCTGCACCGTTTGGTGACCACTGGGCCCTCTGGCCAGTGAACTTCTTGATGCAGATGATTGAATATTTGGCCAAGACTGTTTCGCATGGCATGCGACTGTTTGGCAACATGTTTGCGGGTGAGTTGGTGTTCATGTTGATTGCCCTCATGGGTGGCGGCTGGGCATTGTCGGCAACGGGTGTTGGTTTGGCCATTGGTCATGTCATCGCCGGTACCGTGTGGACGCTGTTCCACATCCTGGTCATCACCTTGCAAGCCTTCATCTTTATGATGTTGACGCTGATCTACACAGGTCAAGCGCACGACGCACATTGATGACACTTTTTCTCTCGTTTCCTGTTTCTTTTTTCCACTAACTTTTAGGAGCTTCTCATGGAAAACATTCTCGGCCTGGTGGCATTGGCATGTGGTTTGATCGTTGGTCTGGGCGCTATCGGTGCTTCCATCGGTATCGCTTTGATGGGCGGCAAATTCCTCGAGTCTTCGGCTCGTCAACCTGAGTTGATGAACGAACTCCAAACCAAGATGTTCATCTTGGCTGGTCTGATCGACGCTGCGTTCCTGATTGGTGTGGCCATCGCTTTGCTGTTCGCCTTCGCCAACCCCTTCGTTCTGAAGTAATCCACGTACCTCTTCCAACAGAAGAAGGACTGAACCGTGAACATTAACGCTACTCTGTTCATTCAGATGATCGTTTTTGCGATTCTGGTGTGGTTCACGATGAAATTCGTGTGGCCCCCGATCACAAAAGCGCTCGACGAACGGGCACAGAAAATCGCTGACGGCCTCGCTGCCGCCGA
>JBIKSF010000128.1:0-5016 GCA_044348785.1 Limnohabitans sp. | reverse complement strand
TGGCCATTGCGGTACTTGAGCAGCACTTCGTGCCATGTTTTGTAAGCGTCAGAGCCGGGCTTGCCAAAGCCGCTCGACACGCCCACGGTCTGCACCGAGTAGTGTTCCTTGAATTCCCAGCTCAGGACGTCGCAGGTGACGAACTGGCCCAACCCCGGATGGAAGGGGCCGACGTGGTAGTCCTCCAAATAGACTTCAATGAAGGTCTTCCAGTTGTAGTTGCACTCGTGCAACTCGACCCGATCCAGGGCATAGCCGTCGAAATTGAGTTGCGAGCGTGGTCCCATGTTGGCCAAATCGGCGGCAATGTCGCGGCCATTGTCTTCAAAGAGCAGGCCGTTCCATTCCTGCAACTTGTAGTTGTTTAGGTTCAGGCAAGGGTCGTGCGAAAAATGGGGTGCGCCCAGGAGCTCCCCTTTGGGCGAGTAAGTCCAGCGGTGCAGGGGGCAGACGATGTTGCCGCCAGCGCTGCCCTTTTGTTGGGTTTGCAAATTGCCCCGACCGTTCAACATGACGGCCTGACGGTGGCGGCACACGTTCGAGACGAGCTCGACCCCGCCTTGGGCGTTGCGCACCAAAGCGCGGCCTTCGCCCTCGTGGGGCAGGGCGTAATAGTCGCCCGCGTTAGGCACCGACAACTGGTGGCCCACGTAGCGGGGGCCTTGCCGGAAGAGCGTGTTCAATTCGCGCTGAAACAGCGCTTCATCGAAATAAGTGGAAACTGGTAGTTGGCTTGCGGCCTGCTGCAGTTGAAGACTTAAATCAGACATGGGTGACCTGACCTAGAGACTCCCCCTATGAAGGGGCAGGAACAAAGCGCTGAATTCAAGGAAAACCGCGCAAAAAAATGACAGGAGTGACCCTGCCGATGAACCGAGATTCTACCCCGGGGGGTGCCTCTGTTGGTCGTGACTTCACAAGCCTTGAGAAATTCAGGGTCTGCGCTTGTGCAGGTGCCTGGTGACTGCCCATGTCCGTCTTGTGGACTTGACAGGGTCAACTGTCAGCTTCGTCTAGGCTTAAGGCCTAAAATCGGGTTTTTTCCCGGAATACCCCATGCCCAAGGCCGCCCCCACCGACCCCGCTGACGCCCCGGCAGCACCCCTGCCCGCCACGTACGAAGCGGCTTTGGCGGAGCTGGAGTCGCTGGTCGGTCAATTGGAATCCGGCCAAATGCCTTTGGACCAGCTCTTGACAGGCTACCAGCGTGGCGCTGCTTTGCTGGCGTTTTGCCGCGACAAGCTCAAGGCGGTGGAAGACCAAATTCAGGTGCTGGACGGCGGGCAACTCAAACCCTGGAGCGGTGCATGAGTGTTTTTGACCTCAAAGCCTGGATGCAGCCGCATCTGGAGCGGGTTGAGCAAGCGCTGTCGCAAGGCATTGCCGCCGATTCGCCCGCCCAATTGGGCGAAGCCATGCGCTACGCCGTGCTCGACGGTGGCAAACGCCTGCGCCCCTTGTTGGTACTGGCCACGGCCGAGGCGGTGGGTGATGCCCCGCAAAGCGCGGCGGCCCTCAATGCGGCTTGTGCGCTGGAACTCATCCATGCTTACTCGCTGGTTCACGACGACATGCCCTGCATGGACAACGACGTGCTGCGGCGCGGCAAACCGACGGTCCATGTGCAGTTTGGCGAGGCCCAAGCCCTGTTGGCGGGGGACGCCTTGCAGACCTTGGCCTTTGAAGTGCTGACCCCTCAGGACAACAGCGTGAACCCTGCGGTGCAAGCCGCCTGCGTGGGTTTGTTGGCCCGTGCTTCTGGTTACCAGGGCATGGCTGGGGGACAGGCGATTGACTTGGCCAGCGTGGGCCAGCGACTGACTGAAGACCAATTGCGCCAGATGCACCGCCTCAAAACCGGGGCCTTGCTGTTGTGCAGTGTGCACATGGGCGCGGCCTGTGTGCCCGGCGTGCCCGCTGCGGTGCAGACAGCCCTGAGTCGATTTGGTCAAGCTCTGGGCCTGGCCTTTCAGGTGGTGGACGATGTCCTGGATGTGACGGCCGATTCGGCCACGCTGGGCAAGACTGCAGGCAAGGACGAAGCCGCCGACAAACCCACTTATGTGGCCCTGATGGGGCTGGATGCAGCCAAGGCCTATGCCGATGCGCTGGCCGCTGAGGCGGTGCAGGCCCTGGCCGACACCGGTTTGCCCGAGGCCCGATTGGCCGCTTTGCGCGCCTTGACCGCCATGGTGGTAGAAAGAAACAACTGACATGACCGATTTGCTCAAGACCATCGACTCGCCGGCCGATCTGCGCCGCCTGCAGCGCACTGACTTGCCCCAATTGGCCGATGAGTTGCGCCACTGCGTCCTCGACAACGTCTCCAAAACCGGCGGGCACCTGAGCTCCAACCTCGGCACTGTCGAGCTCACGGTGGCATTGCACTACGTCTTCAACACACCCGAAGACCGCATCGTCTGGGACGTGGGCCACCAGACTTACCCGCACAAAATCCTCACCGGACGCCGTGACCGCATGCCCACCCTGCGCCAGTTTGGCGGCCTGTCGGGCTTTCCGCGTCGCGATGAAAGCGAGTACGACACTTTTGGCACGGCTCACTCGTCCACCAGCATCTCGGCCGCTTTGGGCATGGCCGTGGCCGCCCGCCAAAAAGGCGAGTCACGCCATTCGATTGCGGTGATTGGCGACGGCGCCATGACAGCTGGCATGGCCTTTGAGGCGCTCAACAACGCGGGTGTGGAAGAGTGCAAGCTGCTGGTGATCCTGAACGACAACGACATGTCGATCAGCCCACCCGTGGGCGCGCTCAACCGTTACCTGGCCCAACTGATGAGCGGGCGTTTTTACTCGGCCGCCAAAGCGGGTGCCAAGAATGTGCTGAAAAACGCACCGCCCCTGTTCGAACTGGCCAAGCGCTTGGAAGAAACCGCCAAAGGCATGGTGGTGCCTGCCACTTTGTTCGAAAAATTCGGTTTCAACTACATCGGCCCGATCGACGGACACGACCTGGAGTCGTTGATCCCGACGCTGGAAAACATCAAAAACCTGGATGGTCCGCAGTTTTTGCACGTGGTCACCAAAAAAGGCCAAGGCTATGAAAAGGCCGAAGCCGACCCGGTGGCCTACCACGGCCCCGGCAAGTTCGACCCGAATGTGGGCCTGGTGCCTGCCGCCACACCCGCCAAAACCACCTTCACCCAGGTGTTTGGCCAGTGGCTGTGCGACATGGCCGACAAAGACATGCGTCTCGTGGGCATCACCCCCGCCATGCGCGAAGGCTCGGGCATGGTGGCTTTCCACCAGCGCTTTCCCAAGCGCTATTACGACGTGGGCATTGCAGAGCAGCACGCTGTGACTTTTGCAGCGGGCATGGCCTGCGAGGGCCTCAAGCCCGTGGTGGCGATTTATTCAACATTCCTGCAGCGCGGCTATGACCAGCTGATCCACGATGTGGCGCTGCAAAACCTGCCAGTCGTTTTCGCGCTGGACCGCGCGGGTTTGGTGGGGGCTGACGGTGCCACCCACGCTGGGGCTTACGACATCGCCTACATCCGCTGCATCCCCAACATGAGCCTGGCTTGTCCAGCCGATGAGCGAGAGTGCCGCCAGTTGCTGAGCACCGCTTATGCGCAAAACCATCCTGTCGCGGTGCGCTATCCACGCGGTGCGGGCGTGGGCACCGAGCCTGGACGCGACTTGGACACCTTGCCCTTTGGTAAAGGCGAAGTGCGCCGCCAAGGTGAGAAGCTCGCCATTTTGGCCTTTGGCACCTTGCTGGCCCCGGCCTTGCAAGCGGCTGAAAAGCTCAATGCCACGGTGGTCAACATGCGCTGGGTCAAGCCTTTGGATGTCGAATTGCTGGCGCAAATTGCGCAAACCCATGAGCGCCTGGTGACGGTGGAAGAGGGTTGCATCATGGGCGGTGCGGGCAGCGCGGTGGGCGAAGCCCTGCAGCAGCTGAACCTGCAGCGCTCGGTGTTGCACCTGGGTTTGCCTGATGAGTTCATCGAGCATGGCGACCCGGCCAAGCTTCTTGCTTTGCAAGGGCTGGATTCCGCGGGCATTGAGGTGTCGATTCGACAGCGCTGGGGTCTTTGAGCCGTTTTCATCAGTATTTTGATGTGGCTTCGCGAAATTGCCGGTATTGTGAAAGCCCTTTAAATTTAATGATTTAAAAAAGGGTAAACCCCCACCTTGAGGGTCTGGTTCGCTTCCTACAATACGCCCTGCTAGATTAAGCAACCCTGTTAAGGGGTTTCAGTCATTTCACAAGGAGTTTCACTATGGATCGTCGTTCCATCATCAAAAACGCCGGCATTGCCGGTGTTTTGGCTGCCGGTGCTGCACCTGCAGTTCATGCCCAGGCCGCCATCCGCTGGCGCCTTGCTTCCAGCTTCCCCAAAGCCTTGGACACCATTTTCGGCTCCGCCGATGTGTTCGCAGCCAAAGTTAACGCCTTGTCGGGCGGCAAATTTGTGGTCACCACCCACGCTGCTGGTGAGTTGATGCCCGCCTTTGGTGTGGTGGACGGCGTGCAGCAAGGCACAGTCGAAATCGCCCACACGGCCCCTTACTACTTCTTTGGCAAGGACGACACATTTGCCTTGGGTACAGCCATTCCGTTTGGCCTGAACAGCCGCCAGTTGACCTCTTGGTTCTATGACGGCAATGGCATGAAGTTGTTCCGTGAGTTCTACGACAACTACAACATCGTGAACTTCCCTGGCGGCAATACGGGTGCCCAAATGGGCGGCTGGTTCCGCAAGGAAATCAAGACCATGGCCGACATCAAGGGCCTCAAGTTCCGCGTCGGCGGTTTCGCTGGCAAGGTCATGACCCGCATGGGCGCTGTGCCCCAGAACATCCCTGGTGGCGAGATTTACCAAGCCCTGGAAAAAGGCACGATTGATGCCGTCGAGTGGGTTGGTCCTTACGACGACGAGAAGCTCGGCTTCCAAAAAGTGGCCAAGAATTACTACTACCCAGGCTTCTGGGAAGGCGGCGCACAGCTGGACTTCTTCATCAACAAGGCGGCTTACAACGGCCTGTCGG
>JBIKSF010000038.1:0-17745 GCA_044348785.1 Limnohabitans sp. | reverse complement strand
CTGGCAAAAGCGGCAGTGGCCGCAGGGGCGCGAAGGCGAGATGGCGATGCGCTGGCCTTTGGTGATGCCGCTGGCTTGGCTGCCCAAACCATCGACCACACCAGAGATTTCGTGACCCAGTGCAATGGGCTGCTTGATGCGCACGGTACCAAAGCCGCCGTGTTGGTAGTAATGCAGGTCCGAGCCGCAAATGCCGCCATAGGCCACATTCACGCGCAATTGGTGCTCACCCAAAGCGGGCAGTTCGGTGTTTTCGATTCGCAGATCTTTGGCCGAGTGGCAGACAACGGATTTCATGGGAGGTCCTTGTGAAAGCTTCAAAGGGTGGCGGTCACGCCGCCGTCAACATAAAGGATGTGGCCGTTCACAAAGCGTGAGGCGTCACTGGCCAAAAAGACCGCCGCCCCGCCCAGGTCCTGCACATCGCCCCAGCGGCGGCTGGGTGTGCGGCCTACCAGCCAGCCGCTGAAAGCAGGATCGTCGACCAGCTTCTGGTTGAGTTCGGTCTTGAAGTAGCCCGGGCCAATGCCGTTGACGTTGATGCCAAACTGGCCCCAGTCAATCGCCATGCCTTTGGTCAGCATCTTCACCGCACCCTTTGTGGCGGTGTAGGGCGCAATGCCTGGGCGGCCCAGCTCGCTTTGAACCGAACAGATGTTGATGATCTTGCCGCGTCCACGCGGAATCATTTTTTTGGCTACCGCCTGGCCCACGTAGTACACGCTGTCCAGGTTGGTCTTCATGATGGTGTGCCAGTCGGCGTCCTGGTACTCGTGCAGCGGCCCGCGAATCTGCATGCCCGCGTTGTTGACCAGAATGTCAATCGGGCCTTCGACCTCGATCTGCTCTACCGCTGCGCGCACGCTGTCGGCATCGGTCACGTCAAACACAGCCGTGCTGACCGACAAGCCTTGGGCTTGCAGGGCATGCGCTGCCGCATCCACCTTGCTGGCCGTGCGGCCATTCAAGACGACATGGGCACCCGCTTGCGCCAAGGCCTCGGCCAAAGCAAGGCCAATGCCGGCAGACGAACCGGTGATCAGGGCGCGGCGGCCCTGGAGTTGGAAAGTGTCGAGAACGTTCATGGCATCGTCAAGCTTGGGTTGATCAATCGGTGGGCAGCGCGTATTCGTCCGCACTGAACACGGTGTGAAACACGGTGCCATCGAACATGGCGATCATGTCCTTGGACACCTCTTTGCTTTTCATGCGTACCTCTGAAGCCAGAGCAATCTCGATGGATTCCCGGCTGGGGTAGCGCACCGACAGCACCATGCCGAAATGGGGATCGGTCACGTCGCTCTCGACCTGGCGCAGCACGCGTACTTCCTGCGCTCCGGGGAAACGCGTCCACAAAGGCACGAGGTTCTCGCGGATATAGCGGTTGAAAGCGTCCTCCATGCCCGGTTTGACCTTGCCTTGAAAAAATGCACAGCGGATGAACATGATGGATCTTTCTAAGAATCAAATGGCGGCCTGAAGCCGGGGCGGGGTTTGATCCCGGTGTGTCTGCAAGGCCGCCAGCACCTGGCGCACCAGGTCGTCCACGGGTTGGGTGATCGAGAGGGTGATGACATCGGTCTCATCGCTTCGGGGAATTTCCAGGGTTTGAAATTGGCTGGTCAACAGACCCGCTTGCATGTAATGGCCTACACGCTGGTGCAAGCGCCCCTCGATCAACTCGAAGCTGCCGTTCAAAAATACAAAACACACTGGGCCCGCCTGTTCGCGGATGCGGTCGCGGTACGCACGTTTGAGTGCCGAGCAAGCCACCACACGGCCTTGTGTATGTTGCTGGGACAGGTAAGCCCCAATGCGGTCCAGCCAAGGCCAGCGATCTGCGTCGTCCAGAGCAATGCCAGAGCGCATCTTCGCGATGTTTTCTGGCGGGTGCAAATCATCGCCATCGACCATCTCGAGGCCCAGGCGCTCGCCCAGTGCCATGGCCATGGTCGATTTGCCACAGCCGGAAACGCCCATGACAATCAGACGCAAAGGCTGGTTCATGTCGTGTCGTGGTTTATTTTTGCGTCATGGCCATGCACTCAGGCACGGGGGTGCGCAAGGCTTGGCCTGAAATGCCCGCTTGCATGTTGGCAAAAGCCAGATCGGCCATGGCTTGGCGGGTTTCGGTGGTGGCGCTGGCCATGTGGGGGGTCAGCACCACGTTGCGCATAGCCCAAAGGGCCTCGGGTACGTGGGGTTCGTTGGCGAATACATCGAGACCTGCGCCTGCGATGGTGCCGTTTTGCAAGGCTTCAATCAGCGCTTGCTCATCGACGACGCTGCCGCGCGCCACGTTGATCAGGAAGCCACGCGAACCCAGTGCCTTGAGCACTTCGGCATTGATCAAGTGTTTGGTGCCCGCGCCGCCAGGTGTGATGACCACCAGAAAATCCACGTTCGCTGCCAGAGCCTGCGCAGTAGGGAAGAACTGAAAACCTGAATCTGCTTTTTCACTGCGGGCGGTGTAAGCGATGGTCATGCCAAACCCGCTGGCGCGTTGAGCGATGGCTTTGCCGATACGGCCTAGGCCCACGATGCCCATCCGGGCGCCCGACACCTTCCGGGCCAGTGTCATAGGGCTATTTGGCCATTGACCCGCACGAACAAACTGGTCAGCCTGCGGTATGGTGCGACCCACCGACAGCACCAAACCCATGGCCAGATCGGCCACATCGTCGGTCAGCACATCAGGAGTATGCGTCACGGGGATGCCGTGCTCGATGGCAGCCGCCACATCCACGCCGTCGTACCCGACACCAAACACCGACACCACTTTGGCGTTTGGCAATTGCGACAGTAGGCTGCGGGGGACGCTGGCCTCACCCGTGCCCGCAACGCCTACGATGCGCGGGGCCAGCGTCGCAAAAGCGTTGGGGTCTTCGGTGTGGGTGCGGTCGTGTACGGTGTAAATGGTTTGCAGGGCTTGCAAATAAAAGGGGTGCAATTTGGCAACGGCCAGGACATCGGGTTTGGTAGTCATCATGTTCCCTGATCAATTGAGTACTTGGGTATCGCCCGGGGGTGTCAAAAAAATTGACACGATCCAAGGCACAGGTCTGTCATTAAAAAATTAAGCAGTGATGGTGATCATCACACCATTGAGGGCGTATTCTTCCTCAGATTAACCCTTGTTTCGTGTTGACTCGGTGACAATCGAGTCCTCATTGGATTTCTCCCTGATTCGGAATCGACGCCATGACCCAGCTGAAAAAAGTCATTCTCTTCACCGACACCGATGGCCGTGCCCGTTTTCGCGATGAATGGGTGCCCTTGACCGAAGGTACGCCCCAAAGCCAGTTATCGTCCCTGATGGCGGCCAGCGCCTGCCAATTGCGCCAAAGCCCGGTGGGTTTTCGCAGCACATTTCACTGCACGGGCAACCCACAATGGCTGTTTGTTCTGAGCGGGCAAATGGAGATTTTTTTGCAAGACGGCAGCTCACGCATTTTTGGGCCGGGTGAGTTTTTCTATTCGGCTGACACCTTGCCCGAAGGCGCCACGTTTGACGCTGCCGTGCACGGGCACTGGAGCCGACAGGTCGGTCCCGATCCACTGGTGACCTTGTTTGTGCGGGACTGATTCATCCCTGTCATCAGGTATCGTCGCTTGGTCATCCCTCGCCCCACTTTGGTCATCCCATCCCCCACTTTTGTCATCCCGGGCTCGACCCGGGATCCATGTTTTTCGGTGCGGTTGGTAAGAAAGCGAAAGATGGATGCCGGATCAAGTCCGGCATGACACAGGTGGATGGATGCCGGATCAAGTCCGGCATGACACAGGTGGATGAATGCCGGATCAGATTCGGCTGGACGAATAAAAAGAGCCCGCTTGCAGCGGGCTCTGTTGTGGGTCAGGGCGCTGATCAGCGACCGAAGCCACGGCCTCCGCCGCCATTACCACCACGGTTGCCACCGCCGTAGCCACCACCACCGCCGCCACCACCACCATGACGGCGGCCACTGCTGGCCAGGCTGTCGATGCTGGTGCGGGTCGGGTCAGGTTGGCCGCTGGTGCGCACAGGCTTGCGGTTGGGCAAGTCCAGACGCGCAAACTGCGTGGTCTTCAAGGGGTCGATATGGCGTGGCAACTCGTCGCCATCGTCACGACGACGGTCTTGGCCGCCTCCGTACCCGCCACCGCCATTGCCGCCCTGTGCGCCGCGACCTGGGCCACGGCCCTCAGGACGTGGACCGCGCGGTGCGGGACGGCCTTGGCCATCACCACGGTTGTCAAAACGGGGATCGCCACGTTGTTCCTGTCCGCGTCCACCGTCGCGTCCGCCTTCGCGGCGGCCATCGCCCTGACCTTCAAAGCGCGGGGCGCCTTGCTGGCCCTGTGGTCCATTTCGGCGTGATGGAGGAGGCCCATTGCGCGATGGACGGGCTGGGCCCTGACCTTCGCCGCGTGCTTGGCGGGGGCCTTGCCCGCCACCGCCGCCGCCACCACCGACCGCGACTTTGTTGTCACGGATGCGTTGCATCATGTCTTGGCGTGCGGCCTTGGCGGCTGCAGCCATCACATCACGGCTTGGGGGCTTGCCTGCGCCGCCCCACAAAGTTTGACGACCCATGGCGATGGGCTCGGCAATTTCGCCTGGCTCGGGGCCAAAGCCTTCGAGCAACTGAACTGGAATCTCGTGCTTGGTGAAGCGCTCGATGTCCATCATGAAGCCTTCTTCGTCCAAGCAGACCAGGCTCACGGCCTCGCCACTGGCGCCTGCGCGGCCGGTGCGGCCAATGCGGTGCACGTAGTCTTCCGACACGTTCGGGATTTCAAAGTTCACGACGTGTGGCAAGTCTTCGATGTCGATGCCGCGCGCGGCAATGTCAGTGGCCACCAAGGCGCGGATCTCGCCGCTCTTGAAACCAGCCAGCGCTTGTGTGCGGGCAGTCTGGCTCTTGTTGCCGTGCAGGGCCATGGCTTTCACGCCATTTTTGGTCAAGAAATCGGCCACATTGTTCGCGCCGAACTTGGTGCGGGTGAACACCAGCACCTGGCTCCAGTCGTGCTTTTGGATGATGTGCAACAGCACGTCTTTTTTCTTGCTGCGGCCCACGGGGTGGATCACTTGCGAGATGCGCTGCACCGTGGTGTTGCTGGGCGTGACCTGAATGCTCTGGGGGTTCTTGAGCAGGTTGCCCGCCAACTCGCGGATTTCGTCGCTGAAGGTGGCCGAGAACAGCAGGCTTTGCTTTTCTTTGGGTACCAAGGCGAGCACTTTTTTCACGTCGTGGATGAAGCCCATGTCCAACATGCGGTCGGCTTCGTCGAGCACCAGAATTTCAACCGTCGACAGGTCCAGGAAACCCTGACCTTGCAGGTCCAGCAAACGACCGGGTGTGGCCACCAGAATGTCCACGCCTTTTTTGACCTTGCTGATTTGCGGGTTCATGCCCACACCACCAAAGATCACGGTGGAGTCAAGCTGCAGGTATTTGCCGTAGTCGCGCACCGACTCTTCGACCTGAGCGGCCAATTCGCGGGTGGGCGTGAGTACCAAAGCGCGGATGGCTTTGCCGCCAAAGCGGTTTTTGCCCGGTTCACTCAGGCTCAGCTTGTGCAGCATGGGCAGGGTGAAGGCGGCGGTTTTGCCGGTGCCGGTTTGCGCACCGGCCAACAAGTCTTGTCCGGCCAGAACGGCAGGAATGGCTTGAGCCTGGATGGGCGTGGGGGTGTCGTAGCCGAGCTCGCGCACAGCTTGCATGATGGCCGGGGCCAGATTCAATTCTTCAAAGTTCATTTTTACAGAGCGCCATGTCCGGCGCGGGTATCGGCTCATTCAACTGCTGTTGGCAGTTACCAGTGTTGGCCGATAAGTCTTAAGGTGGGCATGGAAACCGCAGGCGCTTGTTTTGAGCGTTGCCTGGGTCAGGCCCCAGCAGAAGTGCTGATGTTGCGGCAACTGGAGGCTGCAACGAAGAGCATTGTCGCACAAAGCAGAAAAAGCCCTGTGGCTGTCCCTCACAGCTCAGCCCATGGGTTCAAACCCCAATGTTCTCCTGGGCCAGGCGCCACTAGACTGCACCGCATCTACAAATCGCTCACAAGCATGACCATGAAACCATTTTCTGACCGCCGATCCTTTCTTCAAACTGCCGCCGTGGCCGCCACAGCCGTGGCCACCAGTGGCCCGTTGGTCCATGCCTGGGCGCAAACCAAATGGCCTGCCAAACCCATCCGGATCATTGTGGCTTTCCCGCCCGGCGGCTTGACCGACGCCTTGGCTCGCAGCTATGGCGACCACTTGGCCACCAAATTGGGCGTGCCCGTGGTCATCGACAACAAACCCGGCGCTGGCGCCATCATCGGCATCGACGCGGCGGCCAAATCGCCCGCCGATGGCTACACCCTGGTCATGAGCACCTCGGGCACCTTCTGGCAAAACCGCATCTTGTATTCCAAGCTGCCTTACAACCTCGACAAAGACCTGACCCCGGTCACCGTGTTCCCCTCGGGCCCTCTGGTGGTGGGCATCAACGACAAAATTCCCGCCAACAATATGGCCGAATTTGTGGCTTGGGCTAAGAAAAACCCGGTGTCCATGGGCACTTACGCACCGGGCTCTTATCCGCACATGGTGGCCGACCAGACCAACCGCATCCACGGCACCAAAATCCAGTCGGTGCATTACCGCGGCGAAGCCCCTATGTGGCTGGATGTGGCGTCTGGCCAATCGCAAATTGCCATCGGCAGTTACTTGGCCTTCAATGCTGTGGCCAGCCGGGGCGTGCGCGCCATTGGCGTGACGGGCAGCTACCGCTCGCCCAAACTGCCCAACGTGCCCACCCTCATGGAGCAAGGTGACACCGCCAAGCTCGTGACCTTGGAGGGTGGGTTGCCCCTGGTGGCTCCCGCCGGAACGCCTGAAGCTGTGTTGAAGCTGCTGGCCGACGAAGCCGTGGCTTGGTCCAACACCGACAAAGCCGCCAAGCTGCGCGAGACCTTCGCCATCCCCAACAAACCGAAAAATCTGGCGGGCACCCGCAAAGACTGGGAAGGCGAAGTGCCCGTCTGGATCAAGCTGGCAGTGGACTTGGGCATCAAGCTGGACTGAAATTTTGGCCTCGGCATCGGCCCAATGCTTGTCGCTTGTTGCTTCAATGGCCTTGAAGTCGCGGTTTAATCACGTCCTATGAACAAGATCGACCAGTTGAGTTTTTTCGGCTTTGAGGGGGATGCAGCAGCTTCTACACCCCCCAAGGCGGCTAAAACGAGCCAATCCAAAACAACTTCGCCTGTGGGGACGATGCCTGATTTGGTGCAGGTGGGTGCAGCGCCACCTATCGCCATGAACATTTCAGCCCCATCCGACCCCGAAGCCATGGCCCAAACCTTGGCGCAGCACCCAGACTTTCGCGTGCTGCGTCGCTTGGTGCCGCACAGCGATTACGGGCCAATAAATGGGCAGGCCACCCAGCGCGTGATCGTGTTGGACACCGAGACCACCGGGCTCGACAGCAAAAACGAAAAAGTGATCGAGCTGGCCATGTTGTCGGTGCTTGTCGATGCAGTCTCCGGCCTACCCGTGGGGCCAGTCACCGTTTACGAGTCGTTTGAAGACCCGGGCAAGCCGATTCCGGCCCAGATCACCGAGATCACCGGCATCGACGACAGCATGGTGCAGGGTTTGCGCATCGACGACGACGCCGTGACGGCGCTGGTGCAGCAGGCCGATTTGATCGTGGCACACAACGCCGGGTTTGACCGCCCGTTTGTCGAGGCGCGTTTTCCGGTGTTTGCGAGCAAGTCCTGGGGCTGTTCTTTTCAGGGCATTGACTGGAAGAAAGAGGGCAGCGGCTCGGCCAAGCTGGAGTTTTTGGCTTCTGAACGCGGCTGGTTTTACGACGCGCACCGTGCCCAGGTGGACTGCCATGCGCTGTTGCAGGTGCTGGCTTCGCCGCTGGCCGACGGGCAAACGGGTTTATCGCGCCTCTTGGCGGGGGCAGACCAGACGCGCTACAAGCTGCGCGCCACAGGGGCACCCTTTGAGGCCAAGGACAAGCTCAAGTCACGCGGCTACCGTTGGGACGGCGAAGGCCGGGTCTGGTGGTGCAGTTTGGGGTCTGACGAGTTGTTGGACGCCGAATGCACTTGGTTGCGAGACGAGGTGTATGGCCGCCGCAGCGCTCGGGTGATGCTGGAAGCCCTCGACAGCTTGGTTCAGTATTCCAGCCGTTCGGGCTTGCAGACGGAGCGGCAGTTGTAAAAACCCAAGCTTGAATGGGTGGCTTGATCGCGGGGGCATTCGCGACGAGGGCGTCGCTCCCACAGGGACAGCCCGCCAAGGAGGTTGCCTCATCTGTTTGATGCTGGATCACGCCAAGCTGGGATAATGCGCGGTTATTGGTATTTTTTCAGGCGGGTATAAATGGCTCAATACGTATTTTCGATGAACCGGGTTGGCAAGATCGTGCCGCCCAAACGTCACATTCTCAAAGACATTTCGCTGTCTTTCTTCCCCGGTGCCAAGATTGGCGTGCTGGGCACCAACGGCTCGGGCAAGTCCACTTTGCTCAAGATCATGGCGGGCATCGACAAAGAGATCGAAGGCGAAGCCATTCCCATGGCGGGCCTGAAGATCGGGTATCTGCCTCAAGAGCCGGTGATGGACGCCGATCAGACCGTGCGTGAAGCCGTGGAAAGCGGCATGGGCGAAGTCAAGGCCGCGCAGGCCCGCCTCGAAGAGGTCTACGCCGCTTACGCCGAAGAAGACGCTGACTTTGATGCGCTGGCCGCCGAGCAGGCCAAGCTCGAAGCCATCATCTCCACTGCGGGCGATGCTTCGGAGCACCAGCTCGAAATCGCCGCCGATGCGCTGCGTCTGCCCCCATGGGACGCCATCATTGGCAAGCTCTCTGGTGGTGAAAAACGCCGTGTGGCCCTGTGCCGCTTGCTGCTCTCGCGCCCCGACATGTTGTTGCTGGACGAACCCACCAACCACTTGGACGCTGAAAGCGTGGACTGGCTCGAGCTGTTCTTGCAGCGCTTTTCGGGTACCGTGGTCGCCATCACCCACGACCGTTACTTCCTGGACAACGCCGCCGAGTGGATTTTGGAACTCGACCGGGGCTCCGGCATTCCCTACAAAGGCAACTACTCCAGCTGGCTGGAGCAAAAAGATGCCCGTTTGGCCACCGAGCAGCGCACCGAAGATGCACGCTCCAAGGCCATGAAGAAAGAACTGGAGTGGGCGCGTGCCAACCCCAAGGGCCGTCAAGCCAAGAGCAAGGCGCGTCTGGCCCGCTTCGAAGAGTTGAGCGACCACGACTACCAAAAACGCAACGAGACGCAGGAGATCTTCATTCCTGTGGCCGAGCGTTTGGGCAACGAGGTGTTCGAGTTCAAGAACGTCAGCAAGTCCTTTGGTGACCGTTTGCTGATCGACAACCTGAGCTTTCAGGTGCCTGCGGGCGCCATCGTGGGCATCATCGGCCCCAACGGCGCGGGTAAATCGACCTTGTTCAAGCTGATCGCAGGCAAAGAGCAGCCCGACAGCGGCGAAGTCAAGATCGGCCAGACCGTGCGCATGGCCTTTGTGGACCAGAACCGCGATGACCTGGACAACAACAAAACCGTGTGGGAAGACGTCTCGGGTGGTCTGGACATCATCAACGTGGGCAAGTTCCAGATGGCCAGCCGAGCGTATTGCGGCCGCTTCAACTTCAACGGTGGCGACCAGCAAAAGAAGGTTGGCATGTTGTCGGGCGGTGAGCGCGGCCGTTTGCACCTAGCCAAAACCCTGATCGAAGGCGGCAACGTGTTGCTGCTGGACGAGCCTTCCAACGACTTGGACGTGGAAACTTTGCGTGCGTTGGAAGACGCGCTGCTGGAATTCGCAGGCTCCATCATGGTCATCAGCCACGACCGCTGGTTCCTGGACCGCATTGCGACGCACATTCTGGCCGCCGAAGGCGATAGCCAGTGGGTGTTCTTTGACGGTAACTACCAGGAATACGAAGCTGACAAGAAACGCCGTCTGGGCGAAGAAGGTGCCAAGCCCAAGCGCGTGCGCTTCAAGGCTTTGAAGTAATTCGTCGCTGAGCCAAAAACAACGGGCCCCAAGGGGCCCGTTGTTGTTGGTGGAATTGGGTAGGTCGGTGGCTTTAGCCCCGACAGGTGTTGGCGGGGATCTTTGTCGGGGCTGAAGCCGCCGACCTACCGAGCCGACCTACGAAGCAGACAGCTTGGCCCGAGCCTTGTCCGCCCACAGTTGCAAACTGGCCATCAGGTCTTTTTGGCTGAACGAGCAGCTTTCTTCGCTGAACAGCGCGCTTGCTTCGATGCGGTCAAGCAGATTGCCCAGCACTTCACCGAACTTGTCGGGCAAGGGCAAGCTGGCGGCACTGCTTCGCCATTGGCGGATCAAGTCGCTTTGTGCCAACTGGCCTTGGGTGCATGCCGTAAGCGCTTCGGTCATGCGGTCGAGGGTGTCAAGCGAGTTGCTCATGGGCCATGTGTCTCCTGCCGGGTCAATTCCCCATCGAGTGGGTGTTTTCGAGGTCACAATCATGCCCCATGAAAGCCAAACCTCTCAAACCCATGCGCCTGGAAGACATTCTGTTTTGCCAGGGTTTTGGCATCCGCCGCGTGTGCGCGGGCCTGGTTCAGCAGGGCCATGTGCAAGTCGATGGCCAAACCGTCACCGATGCCGGCGAATTTTTTGATTTGGAGGGCCTGCAGTTCACGGTGCAAGGCACTGATTGGCCCTTCAAGGACAAAGCCTACGTGCTCCTCAACAAGCCCTCAGGCACCGAGTGCTCGCAAAAACCCTCCACCTGGCCCAGCATTTACACCCTGCTGCCCGCGCCTTTGCGCCAGCGCCCACAAAAAGCGGCGGTGCAGGGGGTGCAGGCGGTGGGGCGACTCGACCAGGACACGACCGGTTTGCTGCTGCTGACCGATGACGGCCAGTTCATCCACAAGATGAGCTCGCCCAAGCACCATGTGCCCAAGGTGTACGAGGTGACCACCAAGCACCCGATCACGCCGGAGATGGTGAACAAGTTGCTCACGGGGGTGGTGCTGGACGACGATCCAAAGCCCGTGAAGGCCGCCGCTTGCGAGGCGGTGGGTGAGTTGCACCTGAAGTTGACGCTCACAGAGGGCAAATACCACCAAGTCAAGCGCATGCTGGCGGCGGTGGGCAACCGGGTAGAGGGCCTGCACCGCTCGCAAATTGGCAGTTTGGTTTTGGGGGATTTAGCCCCAGGTCAGTGGCGCTGGTTGACCGACGAAGATCTGGCCCTGCTCAAGCCCTGAGCGACTGCGCTCAGGGTGTCGGGCCACCACCATTCGGCCGAAGGGGCAGCCTCCTACAGAGACTGATGCATGAATGCTTGAATGGCCTGCATCACCATTTCTGGTTGATCGCGGTGGGGTGAGTGGCCGCAATCGGGCAGTTTCAGCAGCTGTGCATGGGGCACGGCGCGAGCCATATCGTCGATCTGGGTCATGGTGCCGTAGGGGTCGCCTTCGCCTTGGATGGCCAGCAAGGGTGCGCGGATGCCGCCCAGTTCGGGGCGGATATCGAAGTCGCGGAAGCCGGGGCTGAGCCAGACATCATTCCACTGCCAAAACGCGCAGTCCACATCCGCGTGATACGGCGCTAGGCGCTGGCGCAGGGGGCCGTGCTCATAGGCTTGCCGAGCCGCCAGGATGGCTTGAAGCGAGATGTCTTCGACCATCACATGCGGTGCCATGACCACACAAGCGGCCACCTCAAAACAGCTGGCATGGATCAGGGCGATGGTGCCGCCATCCGAGTGGCCCAGCAAAACAGGGCGCTGGATGTTCAATGCCTCCAGCAAGGCGGGCAAAACTTCCAAGGCTTCGCGGTGCATGTAGTCGGGCTGCAGACGGCCGTGGCGCACGCCCGCCCTTTCGCCCGAAGGGCCGCGCACATCGACCACTGGATCGGACTGACCGTAGCCCTGACGCGAATAGACCAAGCCCGCGCAGCCCAGGCGTTGGCACAGGCTTGCGGGCCAGTCGCGCCACATGGCGACGCTGCCCAAGCCCTCGTGCAGAAAAACGAGGGTGTGAGGGTTGGTGGTTTCCTCTTCAGGCTGCCAGTGCGCGACTTCCAAGGTGAGTTTTTCCAAAGAGATGGTTGTTGTCATGGGCTTGGGCATCCGGGGTCCTGAATCGGCGTTTACACTTGAACGTGATTTTGAAAGTGTTTTGTGATTGATTTTCGTTGGGTATCTCGATTTTTTGTGAGCGCGGTTTGGGCTCTTTTGTTTGGCGGCATGACCGCTCAGGCCCAATCCCCGGTTTTTGTCCTCAATTCCCTGGATGGCAATGTCAGTGTGATCGATCCCGTCACCTGGAAAGAAAAAAAGCGCATCCCTACGGGCAAAGAGCCCCATCACCTGTACCTCACACCCGATGAAAAGTCGGTCATTGTGGCCAACGCCATGAGTGACTCGCTGACCTTCATCGACCCTCGCACCGCCGAGGTTCAGCGCACTGTCACCGGCATTCTGGACCCGTATCACCTCCGGTTCTCCCCAGACATGAAATGGTTGGTGATCGCCGCCAACCGCCTGGATCACGTGGATATCTACCGCTGGGATGGGCAAAACCCCATATTGGCCAAGCGCATTTCAACCGGTAAGACGCCCAGCCACCTGTGGATCGACAGCCAGAGCAAGACCGCCTGGGTTTCGATGCAGGACAGCGACGAGATCGTAGCGATTGATCTGGGAAAGCAGACCCTCAAATCTCGCACGCCGGTTGGCCCCATGCCAGCGGACGTTTTCGGCACGCCGGATGACAAATTCTTGCTGGTCGGATTGACCGGTGGAGATGGGGTCGAGGTGTACGACATCGGCAGCGGCCAACCCAAACTCGTCAAAAAAATCACCACTGGCAAGGGCGCTCACGCGTTTCGGGCACTGGGCGACAAACGCCATGTGATGGTCAGCAACCGCGTGGCCAATACGATCAGCCAGATCGACTACACCCAGATGGCGGTGGTGGCTGACTTTCCAGGACCTGCTGGCCCGGACTGCATGGACATCACGGCCGACGGCAAAACCATTTTGGTGGCCTCGCGCTGGGCCAGAAAACTGTCGGTGATCGACATCGCCACCCGCAAAGTGGTGCGGCAGGTGCGGGTTGGCAAATCGCCCCACGGGGTGTGGACACTGGACCATGCGCCACGCTTTTGAGTGGTGCCGTGGACTCCTGGCCTTCGCCCTCTGGTGGAGCAGCTTTTCCGCTGTCTCGGCCACATGCGAAAAGCCCGTTTATTTGACCTTTGACACGGGCCACATGGGCGTGGCCCCATTGATCGCTGAAGTCTTGCAGCGACAACAGGTGCCAGCCACTTTTTTTGCGGCGAATGAAAAAACCCGCGAAGGCGATGGCTCCCTAGGCCAGCATTGGGCCCCTTGGTGGCGAGCGCGTGCCGCAGAAGGTCACGCCTTCGCCTCGCACACTTGGGACCACGCTTATTGGCGCGCTGACCTGCAAGAGGGCAACACCTGGCAATTCCGAATCCGCCCCAGCGCGGGCGAGCGGGCAGGCCAAACCTTCACTTGGACCGCTGCACAGTATTGCGACAACTTGCGTCAGGCTGCCCAGCGTTTGCAGGCCTTGACCGGACAAGCACCCCTGCCCCTGTTCAGGGCGCCGGGCGGTAAAACCTCTGCCCGCTTGATCGACGCCGCTCGGCAATGTGGCTTTGCCCATGTGGGCTGGTCCGATGCAGGTTTTTTGGGTGATGAGCTGTCCAGCACCACCCATCCCAACGCCCAATTGCTCGCAAAGGCGCTGAAAAACATCCGCGCTGGCGACATCCTGATGGCGCATTTGGGCATCTGGTCGCGGCAAGACCCGTGGGCCCCGGCCGTGCTGGAGCCACTGATCGTGGGCCTGAAGGCGCGGGGCCTGTGTTTCGCCACTTTGCGTGAGCACCCGGCTTACCGGGACTGGGTCCGACAGCGCCCCTTGACCCTGTCGGTTTTGCCCGATTCACGACAATAAAGCCATGGACTTTTTGATCGACCTGTTTGACCGCTGTCAGCAGACGCTTTTCGAGGCGGTGGTGCAGCCCATCGCCTTTGCTTCGGGGCAGGGCCATCTCCTGGACAAGGCCTATGAAGGCATAGGCTGGGTGGTGGTGGGCCTCTTGCAATTGCTCGTGATGGGGGTCGTGATCGGCCCCATGCAGCGGCGCTGGCCTGCGGAGCCGATGCGCGACCGACAGGCGGTGCGGGTCGATGTGGTGTACACCCTGATTCACCGCTTGGGCCTGTTCAAGCTGGGCATGTTTTTCACGCTCGACTACGCTTTCGAGGAAGGCCTGGGTGTGCTGCGGGTCTGGGGCATGCCCACGCTGCACCTGGACGGTTCGTGGCCTGGTGTGACCGATCTGGCCCTGGTCAGTTTTGTGCTCTATTTGGTCGTCTTTGATTTTGTCCACTACTGGATTCACCGGGCTCAGCACCAATCCAACACCTGGTGGGCCTTACATGCCTTGCACCATTCACAGCGGCAGATGACCATGTGGAGTGACAACCGCAACCATTTGCTGGACGACATGCTCACCAGCCTGATCTTGTCGGCCGTGGCGGTGCTGATTGGGGTGGGGCCGGGGCAGTTTGTGGCGCTGGTGGCGATCAGCCAGCTGAGCGAAAACTTTCAGCATGCCAATGTACGCATCTGGTTTGGTCGCGTGGGCGAGCGCCTGTGGGTCAGCCCCCGCTTTCACCGCAGGCACCACAGCATTGGCATTGGCCACGAGTCCCAATCGCAGGGCCGCACCGTGCTGGGCGGCTGCAACTTCGGGGTGTTGTTGCCTTGGTGGGACATGTTGTTTGGCACCGCCGACTTTCAGCTGCGTTACGACCCGACGGGTGTGCGCGACCAGGTGGAGCAGGGCCGCGACTACGGCGCAGGCTTTTGGGCCCAACAGCGGCAGGGCTTGGGGCGGCTGCTGGGCCGCAGCTGAGTCTGCACACCTGGCGTTGGCCTGACGGTTTTGCCGCATTCAACTGTTAAGCTTTCATCCATGAAACTCCTGATCGATTCCTTTTGGCGCGCGGCGATGTATTGCCTGTACCCCCGGGTGATCGGCTTGTCGTTTTTGCCGCTGGTGCTGATCGTGGCCCTGTCCTGGTTGTTGGGCTATCTGTATTGGGACATCGCTGTGACTTGGGTGCGGGGCTGGCTGGACGCCTCCAGCTGGCTGACGGTCGTCTGGCGCTGGCTCGAAGGCATTGGCTTGCCTGACCTGAAAACGGTGGTCGCGCCTTTGCTCGTGATTTTCTCGGTCACCCCTTTGGTGGTGGTGGCGTCCTTGTTGGCGGTCTCGTTCTTGATGACGCCTTCTCTGACCCGTCTGGTGGCCGATCGGCGCTTCGCAGGTTTGCAGCGCAAACACGGTGGCAGCCTCACGCGCAGCCTGTGGTGGACTTTCTTGTCTTTGCTGCTGGCGCTGGGCGCTTTGTTGCTCACCTTGCCCATGTGGTTGGTGCCGCCCCTGGCCATGGTGCTGCCCGCACTGATTTGGGGGTGGCTCACCTACCGCGTCATGGCTTTTGATGTGTTGGCCGAGTTCGCCAGCGCCGACGAGCGCCACGCCCTGATGGCCCGTCACCGCATGAGCTTTTTGAGCATGGGCGTGGTCACGGGCCTCATGGGCGCGGCACCCAGCCTGGTGTGGGCCTCTGGGGCCGTGTTTGCCGCCGCCTTTGTGATTTTGGTGCCTGTGGCCATCTGGATTTACACCTTGGTGTTTGCGTTTTCTTCGCTGTGGTTTGCCCACTTTGCGCTGGCGGCTTTGCAGGCACTGCGCCATGAACCGCAGCGCGCCGCCGTCGATGACGTCTTGCCCTCGGCGCCAGCTTCGCCCCATGCCACGGCCCGGCTGAGCCCAGGCCCTGAGGACAAAGCCGACAGCATCACCGATGTCGAGCCGCGTCCCAGCCATTGAAATCCATTCCTTTTCCTTCTTGACCACCATGACACCCACCTTTGGCCTGATCATCATTGGCGACGAAATCATGTCCGGCAAACGCCAGGACAAGCACATGCCCAAAGTCATCGAGTTGATGAACGCACGCGGCCTGAGTCTGGGCTGGGCCGAGTACGTGGGCGATTCACCCGAGCGCATCACCGCCACTTTGAAGCGCGCTTTCGAGTCGGCCGACGTGGTGTTCAGCTGCGGCGGCATTGGGGCCACACCGGACGACCACACCCGACAATGCGCGGGCAAAGCGCTGGGCGTGCCCCTGGCCCTGCACCCCGAGGCCAAGTTGTTGATTCAAGAGCGCATGCAAGACACCGCCAAAGAGCAGGGCTTGGCTTACGAGCCTGATCGGCCTGACAACGTCCACCGCCTGAACATGGGCGTGTTCCCCGAAGGGGCGGCCATCATCCGCAACCCGTACAACAAGATTCCCGGGTTCAGCTGCACAGGCCCGGGCGGCGGCATGGTGCACTTTGTGCCCGGCTTCCCAGTCATGGCTTGGCCGATGATCGAATCGGTGCTCGATAGCCACTACAACGCCCATTTCCGGCGCAATGCATACATCGAAAAGTCGGTGATCGTTCTCGGCGCGATGGAAGCCACCCTGACCCCCTTGATGGAATCCATCGAAGCCGCTCACCCCGGCGTCAAGGTATTCAGTTTGCCCAGCGTCGACCATCCACAGTGGGGCCGACACATTGAGCTGGGCGTCAAAGGCGAACCGGCAGATGCCGAAAAGGCCTATCTGGACCTGCGCCAGGGCCTGACCGCCTTTCCATTGGAGTACGGCCCCGAATTGGTGCGCTGATTGAATATTCGCCAAAATGGTGCAAAATTGCACCATAAAAGTGCATTCAACGCGTGCTGATGCCAGTTTAGACGCGGCGCATTCGGCTTGAAAGGCGGATTGTGGCCGTCTTGCAAGGCTCACAAGTGCGTCGGTGGCTCTTTTTTATCCGGCAGAAATGCCGAATCGGCCACCCACAAGGCACAATCTGGGGTTGTTCGTGAGCAGTTTTTGGCCCCAAGTTGGCACAGAAACTGCAAGACCTGTGAGCAAGCTTTTTAACCCCTTTCCATTCAGGAGAATTTGATGGCCAAGACCGTCGCAGACGTGATGAAGATGGTGAAAGAGAACGAAGTCAAGTTCGTTGACTTCCGTTTCACCGATACCCGTGGCAAATGGCAGCACATCACTGCGCCCGTGTCGCAGTTTGACGAAAGCAAGTTCGAAGACGGTCAAGCGTTTGACGGTTCTTCCATTGCTGGCTGGAAAGGCATTGAAGCTTCGGACATGTTGTTGATCCCCGATGCCAACAGCGCCATCATTGACCCCTTCTTCGAAGAAGTCACACTGGTTCTGATCTGCGACGTGATCGAGCCCACAGACGGCAAGGCCTACGAGCGTGACCCACGTTCGATCGCCAAGCGCGCTGAGACTTACCTCAAGCAATCGGGCCTGGGCGACACCGCCTACTTCGGTCCCGAGCCAGAATTCTTCTTGTTCGACGAAGTGCGTTGGAGCACCGAGCCAAACAACACTTTCTACGCCATCGACGAAGCTGAAGCCCCATGGAACAGCGGCACCAAGATGGACGGCGGCAACAAAGGCCACCGTAACCGCGTCAAGGGTGGCTACTTCCCAGTGCCTCCAGTCGACAGCACACACGACATGCGCAGCGAAATGTCGCTGATCCTCGAATCCGTGGGTATCCCGGTCGAAGTGCACCACCACGAAGTGGCGGGCGCTGGTCAGTGCGAAA